>JBGQHM010000288.1:0-8652 GCA_041497995.1 Binatia bacterium
CATGGATGCGCATCTTGCGCAACGTTCCCGACGCGGATCTTCCTGAGTTCTACAACCGCGCCGCAGTGTTCGCCTACCCGTCTCTCTACGAGGGATTCGGCCTTCCGGTCGTGGAAGCAATGGCCTGCGGCACGGCGGTAATTACCTCGGCGCGCTCCGCCCTTCCCGAGGTTGCGGGAGCGTCGGCGTTGTTCGTCGATCCGACCGATGCCGGCGACATCGCCGCAAAGTTGCTGCAAGTGCTCCGCGATCCCGCCTTGAGAACTCGGCTGGCGGCGGAAGGTGCGCGCAACGTGCAGCATCTGTCGTGGCAACGTACCGCCGAGCAGACGCTGGCGATCTACGAGCGGGTCGCGCGGCCAAGTAACGCGGCTAGTGATTCGGCAACGTCGTCGAGGACGGACTGATCGTTCTCGTCCACGCCGAGCGCCGTCATCTCACGGGCCACGGTGTCGACCACCGTGTTGGCGAGCGGATCATTGCCAACCTCCGGGCGTTGCAGAAACGCGATGTACTCACCTGCGACGCGATCGAGGTCGTGGTGCTCGCGCATGTGTCGCGCTGCGTTCTCACCCAGTTGCCGCCGCAGCGCCTCGTCGTCGACGAGGCGACGGAGGCATTCGACGACCATGTCTTCCTCACCGTCGCCGAGCGTGGTCTTCACAACGCAGTCATCGGGCAGCTCGGAGAACCATCCGTCGTCCGTCACAACGCACGCCTTGCCCGCGGCGAGGGCGCGCGTCGCGGCACCGGAGGTCTCCCCCATCGTCGGATACCGCAGATTGACGACGATGTCGGTCAGCCGCAGGTAGTCGTTGAGCAGGTCCAGATCGACCCACTCGACGCATCGGACGACCTCGCCGAGGCCCAACGAGGCGACGAGATCGCTCAGGCCTGGGCCGGGTGTGCCGATCAGAAGGAACAGGATGTCGCGCCGCTCGAGTCTGGCAATCGCCCGCAAGGCAACATCGATGCGCTTCGCGGGCGCGAAATCGCCGAAGGAGCCGAGAATGACCGTGCCCTCCGGCAGGCCGTAGCGAGCCCGCAGCGTGCCAATATTCTCGGGCGGTGGGAGAAGCTTGGCGTAGTGCGGGATCTTCTTCGTCGGCAAGGTCGGGTGGGTGGCGCGCACCAACCGCTCGGTGAAGTCGGAGTGCACGATGACGCCGGTCGCCAGATCCAAGACGTGTCGGTTGAGAGGATAGTGGTGCACATCAACGTCGCCTAACAAGCGCGGCTCGGCGAGTATCCGCTCCGCCATTGTCCGCCCCACAGGCCCGTGACTGTACTCCATGGCCGCAATGTAGCGGTCGGGACGCTGTTGGAGCTGCGCGTGATAGCCCAGGAAGAAGTGATGGAGCACAAAATCGTGCAGCACCACGACGCCCGGGAAGGCGCAGAACACTTCGTAGGCCGCGGCGTGGCACATCGCGTTGTTACCCAAGTGGTAGATGATGGCATCGTACGAGCGCAGCTCACGTAACCGCGCCGGGCGTTGCCCGTAGTCGATGACCCGCAGCGGGTCGATCCGCGTGAGCACGGGCTGATCGGGTCCTACCCACACATCGATCTCGGCGTGCTCCGCGAGAATGGGGAGCAGCTCACTGCTGTAGTCGGCGATCCCGGAACGCAGCGGCGGCAGCGGACTGAAGTAGGCAAGCCTCACGCGATCAACGCCTCGACCACGGCATCCCACGAAATGCCGCGGTCCCGAATCATCTCGCGGCCGGTCCGTCCCATTCGTTCCGCGAGCGCGCGGTCCTCAAAGAGAGTGTCGATCGCCGCAGCAATCGCTTGCGGCGCGGGTGGGACGATGAGCCCGTTGATCCCGTGTTCGATGAACTCAAGCGGCCCGCCGCTATCATCGAGGGAGATGACTGCCTTGCCCGCATGCAGTGCCTCGAGGGTGACGTAGCCGTAGTCCTCATCAAACGGCCCAAAGAACACGGCCCGTGCGTTGGCGTAGTAGCGCACCAGCTCTTCTTGACTCACGTGACCCAGGAGCATCACCCGCGATTCGAGGTGATGCGCCGTGATCAACTGGCGAAGCGCTGCTTCGTCCGGACCGGTGCCGGCGATGTAGCATTTGGCGTCGCTGCGCAGGTGAGCCATTGCTTCCATCAGCAGGCTCTGACGTTTCGTGCGCTCCAAGCGGCTGGGGCAGAAGATATAGTCGCCGTATTCTCCGGGAGCGAGTTGCTCGACAAGCGGTGGCGGATGGTACAGCGGCGGCGCGTCGATCCCGTTAAATCTCTTCAGTCGCTCGGCGACCGTCCGCGAGTTGGCGAAGAGTCGGTGCGCCGCGCGCAGCTCCGTGTTGTCGGAACCGATGATAATGTCTCGCACGCGCTGCCCGTCATCAGCGGCGGCGAGATCGCCATACTCGCTGGCCCACCACTCGTATGCCGCCTTGTGCTGGTGCATGAGCCAGACCACCTTGTGCGGATGACGCACGAGGTACGCCGGGAAGCGCAACGCAACCACCAGGTCGATGCGATTGCCGCCGGCTTCAGTGACGTCGAGCAGCCGCCACGCCAGCATGTGTTTCACGATCTCCGCCGGCGGATACCAGCGGAAGGGCACCGCGATGATCTCCGTCTCATACCCATGGCCTTGCAAGGCGCGCTGCAGCCCCCGGGCATGCAGCTCCGCGCCGCCAGTCGTAAACGGGACTTGGGACGTGCAGATCGCGATGCGGCGCAGACGCATCACACCGGCTCACTCACCCAGCTTCCAACCGATGAGCGCGTAGTCTTGCGGTCCGTAGAAGTGCGCGTTGAAGCGTCGCGTCACCTCGAGCTGGTCGTCGGGCAACCGCAGCGTCTCTGGGAAGGGATGCAGCCGACGGATCTCGACGCGCTGCAGCCCGCGCGCCGTCGCCAGAAATCCCAGTGTCGTGCTCGGTAGGGGACGCCGGTGTGTGGGATCGATGTAGAAGAAGTGGCTGCTCACCCACACATTCTCCGGATCAGGCGTCTCGAAGATCGCCACGCCGCCCGGCTTCAGGACACGGACCGTTTCATCGAGCGTCGTGACGATTTGCGCATAGGTGAGGTGCTCGAGAATGTGGAAGCCGGTGACTGCACCGATGCTGGCGCTGGGCACGCTGCGGAGATACGCGAGGGCGTCGGCCTCGACAATCGGCAGACCGCGCGCGCGGCCTGCCTCGACGAACGAGTGGTTGCGGTCCACTCCGTGTCCGCGCAATCCCTCTTCCTGCAACAGCTCCAACCATTCCCCCCGCCCCGAACCCAGGTCGAGCACCGGCATTGCTGCGCTGCCCAGCCCCGCCCCCTTGAGGATCGCGAGGTAGATGCGGCACCCCTCCTTGACGTGCGCCTGCGGCCCACGCACGGCGTCCTCGAGCGCCGCATACAAGTCATCATCCAGGGGTTCCTCGGTGGAACCGAGCGGGATCGCCGCTGCCAGCTGCTGCGCTCGCAAGCCCGTCCCGAGCTGGCGGATGAGGGTCTCCAGCTGCAGGATCCGCTCTTCTTGCTGGCGCACCCTCACCTGCAACTCGTCCAGATTCGACTGCCGCGGCTCAGCAGCGTCGGTGCATCGCTCGTCGAGGACATTGAGCTGCGCCAGGACGCGGGTCATGAGTCGCGTGGTGGCTGCGTTGTGAGCGACTTGTGGCAACAGGATTGGCGCCAACAGCCGCCGCCGCACGCGCCGCAGCAAGGTGAGGATGTATCCTAGCAGTGTGCCTTGCGAGACCGCCTCGACCCGAAAGATCCCGTCGTACCCCTCGTGCAGAGCGCGCAGGTCTTGAGCGACCTCGACGTCGTCGTCCGCCGTTTGCGCGCTGGGCGCGGCTCCATTCATACGGTACCGGCTGATGCGTGCGCGGAGTTGGTTCAGAACTTGTTGCGTCCCATCTCGGTGATTGACTTCCATCTCGGCGCCCACGATTGAGCACGGTTCATATGCGATCTGCACGCGATTGCCAACGAAGCCGGCGCTTGACGCGTGCGGTACGTCCCCAGTACTAGCGGGCTGCGCCCAGCATCTTTCTATGGACCGCTCCCGTTGGTCGCTATGGGTTGCCCTCGCAAACTTGACTCAAGCGCGATGAATTCCAACCTCCAAGAACCTAGCCGCACCGAGGACTGCGTGGACGCGGAGCGGCTCGCCGAGCATTCAGGTCCGTGTGTGCTGTGCGCCGGAACGGACTTCCGTTTCCTGGTCACCGGCTACGACCGCATGCACCCACGCGCTGACGACTACGACTACCTACGATGCGTGGGGTGTGGGCTTGTGATGCGTGCTGAGCTGCCAACGCTGGAGCAGATTCCCGCGCTCTATCCGGACGGCTATCTCTCGACGATCGACACGTGGCAGCGGAATCTCGACAAACCCGTGAACCGGTTGGCGATCAAGTATCGCTACGGCGTCGACAGCGGCGCGCGGTCGCGCGTAGCGCGCGTCATCCTCCGCGTCTTCTCCGCGCGCATCATGAACGGCATTCGTGAGCCGCACGGCGCCAATCGCTTGTTGGATGTGGGGTGTGGGTCTGGCCAGCTCCTGGCGGTGTACCGCGCGCTAGGCTGGCGCGTCTGCGGGATTGAAATCAGCCCGGCGGCCTGTGCGGCGTGTCGCGGAAAAGGTCTGCAGGTGCATCAGGGGACCGTCTTCGACTGTTCATTCGATGCGCAGCAGTTCGACATGATCCTGCTGAGTCACGTCATCGAGCACGTCGTGGATCCCGTCGCGGTGCTCACCCGTGTCGCCGAGTTTCTCGCGCCGGACGGCAAGATCATCGTCACTACGCCGAATATGCGCGGGATCGGATTTCCCCTGTACAAGTCATGCTGGTTTCCCCTCGATGCCCCGCGTCACCTCTTCCTGTTTGATCCGTACACGATCCGGCTGTTGGCACAGCGTGCTGGACTGACCATTGCGCACGTGGCCACGCCGTCGAGTCCACAGATGCTGTGCGAGAGCCGGCACTACGCACGGACACAGGGACAGCAGCTACCGAACAGCCTCGCGAGCCGGCAGGTGCTCTTGCGGCAGTCCGCGAGCCGGCGGAAGCCGCACAAGGCGTATCGCGACCTGGTGTCGCCGTTCACCTATTTCCTTTCGCTCTTCGGCAAGGGAGACATCATGGAGGCGGAGCTCCGTGCTCTTTAACTCCTATCCATTCGTGCTCGTCTTCCTCCCGCTGGTTGTCGCGGGATTCGCACACCTCTGCCGCCGACGGGCACGCTCCGCAGGACTCGCCTTTCTCACCCTGGCCTCATTGGCGTTTTACGCGTGGTGGAACTGGAGGTTCCTTCCGTTGATTCTGTTCTCGATGCTGTTCAACTTCTCGTTGGGGACGCATCTGCAGCGGCGCGCGCTCGAACCCGGCGCTTCTGCCGGGAAGCTGCGTCGCCTGCTGGCACTTGGGATTGCCGTGAACTTAGGCTTGCTCGGGTATTTCAAGTACCGCAACTTCTTTGTCGACACCCTCGGCGTGGCGCTCGGCACCGGCTGGCAGTTGCCGGCCCTCGTGCTCCCGCTCGCCATTTCCTTCTTCACGTTCGAGCAAATCACGTACTTGGTGGACGCCTACCACGCCGACACCGGCGAGTATGACTTCCTGAGCTACTGCCTCTTCATCAGTTTCTTTCCGCATCTCATCGCCGGCCCGATCGTCCGCTTCAAACAACTGGTCCCGCAATTCGCGGCAGCGGAGACGTTCGTCTTCTCGCAGACCAATCTGGCCACCGGGCTGTTCATCTTCGCGATGGGACTGTTCAAGAAGGTGATGATTGCGGACACCTTCAGCCCGTGGGTCGCACCAATCTTCGACCACGCGCCAGCCGTCGTGTTCAGCGACGCCTGGGGCGCCACGTTGGCCTTTGCGCTGCAGTTGTATTTTGACTTCTCCGGATACACCGACATGGCCATTGGCCTCGCCCTCATGCTCAACATCCGGCTACCGGAGAATTTCAACTCCCCCTATCAGGCGCGCAGCATCATCGACTTCTGGCGGCGCTGGCACATGACCTTGTCTGACTTCTTGCGCGACTACCTCTACATCCCGCTGGGCGGCAACCGGAACGGCAGCGCCCGACGCTACATGAACTTGTTCATCACGATGCTGCTGGGCGGCTTGTGGCATGGTGCGAGTTGGACCTTCGTCCTGTGGGGTGGGCTGCACGGTGTCTATGTTGCGATCAATCACCTGTGGCGGCGTGCTGGGGTCCGGTTGCCCGGAGCGATCTCGTGGGCGGTGACCTTTGCCGCCGTGATGGTCGCCTGGGTGTTCTTCCGCGCTCCATCGCTGCAGCGCGCGCAGGTCATCCTCTCCGGGATGATTGGCCTGAACGGCTTCACATGGCCGCACTTGCCGTACTCGATCGGTGGCAACGGTTTCAAGCTGCTGCTGCCCGCGCTTGCCGTCGCCCTGTGGTGTCCCAACCGGCAGGCGATCATGCGGCGGCGGTGGGAAAGCGACTACGTCTATGCCGCCGCATTTGCGCTGCTAGCCGGCCTGAGTATCCTGGCCCTCGGGGATCCGTCGCCATTTCTCTACTTTCAGTTCTGACACGCCGCCATGACCAAGCCGGGTCGCCGTCTCCGTCTGATGATGCTGTGTCTACTGCTCGTCCTGGCGGCCCCGGCGGCAGCCAATTGGCTGATCAATCCATTCGGCGCTTGGCCCAGCCTGGTCATTGACGGGATGTACCGGCAACTGGAGATTGGTACCGAACGCGTCAGGCTGCCCTACCGGCTGCGTACCGAGGAGTCGCCGACCTTGCTCGTCGGATCCTCGCGCGTGCTCTATGGCATGCCCATCGAGCAGGGTAGCCGAGATGGCGTGCTCAACGCCGCGCTGTCTGGTGCGTCGATGGACGAGATCGCCACCATCATCCGGGTGGCGATGACGAGGCACAGCTTGGAGCGCGTGGTGTGGGGACTGGACTTCTATGCGTTCGGCGAGGATAGCGTCGGCTTCCGTGATGCCGATACGCGCTCGCGTCTCGAGGGAGATTCCGTGCTGCTCATCCGGGAGACCTTGCTGAGTCGGCAAGCGTCGACTGCCACTCGCGATCTGTGGCGGAGAGCGCGAAGCGGCCGCGCGAACCTCCCTGCTGCCTGGCTGCTCCCCGTGCCCTGGCCGGAGCAGGTGATCAGTGAGTTAATGCAGGAACGTCCAGCAAATGATCTAAGCCCCGCGGCACGTGCGGAGCTCGAGCAACAGGTGACGCAGTGGGCGCATGCATACGCGCACTACAACTTCTCCGCCAGACAGCTCGCCCTGTTTCGCGACGCGGTCACCCGCACCAAGGAAGCCGGTGTCGAAGCCATCCTCTTCATCCCTCCCCTCAGCGCATGTGAGATCGAGATCATTCAGCGCACCGGTCGATGGGCGGCATTCGAAGACTGGAAGCGCGCACTGGTCAGTGTCAGTCCCTACTGGGATTTCTCCGGGTACACTGAGCTGTCACGCCACGACGACTTGTTCGGTGACATGTTTTTCAACGAGCACTTTTGTCACTTCCGGCCCGCAGTGGGAGAGGTGATCCTGCGCCGGCTGCTGGGCAAGGACTGTGCGGCGTGCGGTGCATTGGCCCAGACCGTCGTCGCGGCCGGCAAGTGGGTCGACAAGACGACGATCGATCAGCATCTCGCGGCGCAGGAGGCCGAGCGCAGAGCTCGCACAGAGCACGACCCTCGCTGCTCCAAGTTGGCAGAAGCGGTGACCGCGCAAGATATGCCGTCGGCCACCCCGCCTCGGGCATCACAAGCGCATGGCGATGACCGATCCTAGCAACCTGTCGGACTTGGCACTCAACAGCGACCAACGGGAGCGGGCCATAGAAATGACGCTGACCGCAGGTCCTAGTCGGCGCCTGCGTTTCATGCGGGTTGGGCTCCTGACGTTCTTGGCAATGGTCGTAGCAATCAACTGGCTGACCGATCCCTATGGGGTGTGGCGCATAGCGCTGATCGATCGGGTGTACCTCAGCACCCAACCGGGTGAGCGCGTCTTGACGCCCTATCGCGTACGCAACGAGCAGCCAACTACCATGCTGATCGGGAACTCGCGCGTGTTGTGGGGAATGCCGATCGAGCAAGCCTACCGAGCCGGAGTCTTCAATGCGAGCCTGCCGGGCGCCTCACTCGACGAACTGGCAGCCATCGTCGATGTCGCGTTGAGCAACCCTCGGCTGAAGCGCCTGGTGTGGGGAGTGGATTTCGCTTACTTCGACACGAACTGGTCGGCGAGGGATCCGCTGATGCGCCTGCGACTCGAAGGCAACCTCGGACTCAAGATGACGGACACCCTGTTCAGTACGCAGGCCCTCACCGCAAGCCGCAAGCTTCTGATGCGCGCAGTCGGCGGACGAAAGAGGTTGTCCCCGACACAGTCGGTTGCGGTGCCGTGGCCGCAAGCGGTCATTGCCCAGGCGCTGGACGACTCGCTCCACCGTGGCGTGACCACCTCGAAATGGCGACCAGCGGAGTGGGTACCCACGTACACGCGCTTCCGGCTGTCGTCCCAGAACGTCGCGCTCTTCCACGACACGGTAGCCCGCGCCAGGAGAGCCGGGATCGATGTCATCGTGTTCATCGGCCCCACGAGCCCATACGAGTTGGAGGTCATCCGCCAAAGTGGCCGCTGGGACACTTTTCAGGAGTGGAAGCGACAGCTGC
>JBGQHM010000289.1:0-8564 GCA_041497995.1 Binatia bacterium
GAACGTATCTTCGCCTCGCATGGCTGCAACGTCAGCACGTGTCACGGCCCGTCGCGACAAGGCGATCTTGACCTCCGCTCCGGCGCCGCATACGGCGATCTCGTCGATGTGGCAGCCGCAAATGTCACCGCCCAAACGGCCGGCAAGAAGCGCGTCCTGGCCGGCGACGCGGCAAACAGTTTTCTTTCACAGAAGCTACACGGCCTGCTCGGACCCGGCGAAGGGGCGCAAATGCCGCTCGTCGGGTCGCCGCTCACGCAGACAGAGCTCGACCTGGTCGACGCGTGGATCAATGGAGGTGCGCCGGAGACCGGCACGGTTCCGGGCGCTCCCTGCTTGCCGCCTCAGCGGTACATCCCGTCCAACCCACCGCCGAAACCGAAGGGTGGGCATCAGATCTTCTTCGATGGTCCGGTACTGCAGCCCGGAGAAGAGCAAGAGGGTTGCTACTGGATACCGCAGCCGAACAAGACGACCTTCTACAGCAGCAGGTGGGAGTTCGTGCTGAACCCCGGCACCCACCACTTTGCCGTTTTCAACAATCGCGACGACGTTCCGTCGCCGCCTGTCAGGCAGTGGCTGCTCAACGACTTCGGGTGCTTTCAGGAAGCCACTTACGGCGCGACGCTCAGCGCCGCAACGCAGTCACCCTACTTCGTCGACGACTACCCAGCTGGGGTCGCTCGTGCCCTTCCCGCTGGCAAGTTCCTCGGCCTGAACGCTCACTACCACAATGGCTTCGATGTGCCGATTCGGATGCGCGTGTGGGTCAATATCTACCCATACAAGGGTACGCCGCAGCACGTCGCACAGACGCTGACCTCGCTCGATGCAACCTATAGCATCGACGTACCGCCCTTCACGCAGAAGGTGCAGCACGGGCGATTTGTCAACGCGTCCGGCGTGCCGATGTCGTTCATCCAGCTCTCCGGCCACATGCACAAGCGCGGGCTACGTTTCACCGCACGGAGCTCTACGGGTGCCGTGCTCTACGACAGCTTCGATTGGGCGCACGCGCTTGCCAGCGTCTTCGACCCACCCTTTGTGCTGCAACCGAGTGATTGGATCGACTACGAGTGCTTGGAAGACAACGGTGTCACACGCCCTACCAAGCTCGACGCTTTCGGGAACCCAACGGACCTTCGCTTCGGGGTGACGACGGACGACGAGATGTGCGTGCTGCCGGGATCGTACTACACCCCCTAGGCCAGCGTGGAAGCAGTCGCACTGCGTACTCTCGCACCGCACCTGTGGGTTGCCGACCGCGGGCTCACGTTGGCCGTGGGCGATATCGGCACGCGCATGACCGTCATCCGCCTCGCGGACGGGGGTCTCTTTCTGCACTCGCCCGTACGGCTCGACGCGGAGACACGCCACGCGCTAGACGACATCGGCGACGTGCGTGCGGTCGTCGCGCCGAGCAAGGTCCACCATTTCTTTGTCGGCGACTACATCGCAGCCTATCCCACAGCACGTGTCTACGGTGCTCCCGGGTTGGCGGAGAAGCGCCGCGACCTAGCGTTCCACGGTGTTCTGAACGACGACCCGCCGCCGGAGTGGCACGGGCAAATCGAGCAGCACGTGTTTCGCGGCGCTCCATTCATGAATGAAGTGGTCTTCTTCCACCCGTCGACGCGGACCTTGCTGCTCACCGACCTTGCTTTCAACGTACCCGCCCATCACAGAGCCGCGTTTCGGACACGCATCTTCTACTGGCTGGTAGGCGCAGTAGGGCGCTTCGGCCCGCATCGCGTTGTGCGGCTCGGCATCCGAGACCGCGCCGCCGCACGCACCTCTGTGCAGCGGATTCTTCAGTGGGACTTCGACCGCGTCATCGTCGCCCACGGCGAGGTATTGGAAACCGACGGACACGCCCGCTGCGCCGCCGCGTTTGCGTTTCTGTAGGCATCGCTAGTCGCGCAACCCTGCTGCGGCGAGGCGGTCCTCGAGCAAGCCCATGCGATCGTGGCCCCAGAGCTGTTCGCCACGAAACATGAAGAGCGGTACGCCGAAGACCTCGTCGGCCGCCGCTTCCTTCTGACGCGCGTCGAACTCGGCAGCACCATCGCCGGAGAGATATGTCAGATAGGTGCGTCCGGAGCCGTGGAGCTCGTCAATGACCTTGGCGATCTCGTCGGGCATGTCGATCTCCAAGGCGCGCTGAAAGAAGCGTGAGAAGACCAGATCGGTGTACGTACGGAAGAATCCCTCGTGCTGCGCGTACAGGCCGCCGATCAGCGCTGGCGCGGAGTCGTAGACCTTCAGCGGGCCCATGATCTTGAAACCGCCGCGCTGGTTCGCCCAGCGGCGCGCATCCATGTACGAGTAGCGCGCCTTGTACTCGGAGTAGATGCTGCGCTCGCCCTTCCCCTTGATGCGCAGAACGAAGGGGATCCACCGCAGCGTGATGCGATAGCGCTCCGGCAACTCGAAGGCGGGGTCTTTGGCGAGATAGGCGAACGGGCTTTTGTAGTCGAAGTACAGCTTCACTTCCTCGCGTGGCTCCATGCAGAGGAGTCTATCACAATGAATTTGTAGCGCCGCTCCCAGGCCGCTTGGCGATCGCAGCGTATCCGGGATAAAAGCGGCGTCATGGCGATGCGTGCCGCCTCCAAAGCCCCCACGCCATCGGCGCGTCGCACCAACGTACCGATGACGGCGATGATCGGCTACGGCGCCGGAAACTTCGCGTTCGCACTGCTCGGCCTCGTCGTCGCCGTGAATCTGCAGTTCTTCTACACCGACTATGTCGGGCTCTCCGCGGGCCTGGTGTCCTGGGCGTTGTTGGTGGCGCGTCTCTTCGATGCGTTCGCCGATCCGCTCATGGGCTACGCGTCGGACCGTACGCAGACGCGCTGGGGCCGGCGTCGGCCGTATATCATTGGTTCGGCGCTGCCGCTCGGTGTGGCCTTCTATTACCTCTTCGCGCCGCCGGTGGTCGCCGATCCCGCGCAGCATCAAGGTATGCTGCTGCTCTACATGGCGGCGCTGTACACGCTGACCTACTTCATCTGGACGGTCGGCGCGATTCCCTACTACAGCCTGGGCGCGGAGCTGACCGACGACTACCACGAGCGCACGCAGGTCATCGCCGTACGCGAGGGCCTGGGTCTCGCCGGCTTGCTCGCGGCCACCATCCTTCCTGCCTACCTCATTCACCTCTACGGTGGTCGCAACGGCTATGCCGCGATGGGCGCCATCCTCGGACTGGCGACGGCGCTCTTCCTGCTCTTCTCGGGGCTCGTGGTCCGCGAGCGGCCCGAGTTTCAGGGCCGTTCCCCGATGAATCCGTACGCCGGAATCATCGCGACGCTGCGCAATAGCCACTACCGCATCTTGCTCCTCGCCTTCACGTTCAGCGCGTTGGCGGGCGCGGTACCCGCCGTGTTGGTGATCTACATCGCGGTGTACATCATCGGCACGCCGGCATGGTGGGCGGGCTCGATCCCGGACTGGCTACCGACCTGGTCGTACTACCTGCTGCTCTACTTCCTGTGCGCGGTGGTCTCGTTACCGGTCTGGAACCGCATGGCGGGACGGTTCGGCAAGCGCGCCACATGGGGGTTCGCCGTGGTGCTCGCTACGTTCACCAGCGCCGCATGCTTCTGGCTGTCGGAGGGTGGCATCGGCTACTTCTCCATCCTCCTGATCCTCGGCGGCATCAGCTTCGGAAACTATCAGGCGCTGCCGCCGTCGATGGTCGCCGACCTCATCGACCATGACGAAGTCACGACCGGACAGCGGCGCGAGGGCTCCTACTTTGCCCTGTGGTCCTTCGCCATGAAGGCCGCCAACGCCGTCACTGGCTTCGCCGCGTTGCAAGTGCTCGAACACGTGGGTTACGTTCCCGGTGTACCCCAGACCGATACGGTGAAGACCTGGATGCTCTGGATGTACTCCTGGTTCCCCGCCCTGTTCTACTTGCTGTCCGGCATCGCGCTGGTGCGCTTTCGCTTCACCCGCGCCGATCTCGACGACGCGCAACGTCGCGTCGGGCGCGCGTAACGGACCTGGGCACCGCCGCAAGCTCTGGCGCTACGGCGTTGCCGGGGTGGCGCGCGGGAACGGCGGCTCCCACGTCTCTGTGCTCATCTTCTTACCGGCGCCTGTCTCGACCAACAGCTGAACGAACTGGTCTATGGTCATGCCGCGTTGCGCGGCGGCAGTCGTGATCCAGCCGCCGCCTACCTCCAGCGTCGGCAGCTGATTGAACCGCCACTGGTCGCCTTCCTGGACAAAGCGGTACTGCTGCTCGCTGTCCTTGCCGGATAGCATCAGCTCCGCAACGGCGCTGCCGTCTGAGATCGTGATCGCTCCGAGCTCGGAGTGCTCGGTACCGGATTTTCCGATCCATCCGTGCGTCACGGAGTAGGCGACCAGCTGGCGTGGCGACAGCGGGCGCAGCTCGTCCGCCGGTATCCGCAGCCGAAACGCGAAGACTTGCAGCTTCTCGAGCGGTCCCAGGTATTCGACTTCCTCCCTACTGCCGTGCAACGCCAGGTCCTGCATACGGCCGTACCACTCGATGGTGCCGGCACTCAGCAACGCCGCCGCCGCTGTGCCGTCGTTTGCCATCACGGCGCGTTTGTACTCCGCAAACGCCTGGCGGACCTCCTCCGCCGGCGGCTGCCCCGGCGTACGGAGCAGCACGAAGACCGCACACGCAGCAATCATGATGCTGGCGAACCTCACCACAGCGAACGCTCTGTTCACGTCTTTCCTCCACGCGCGCCCCTAGGGCCTGCGGCCAGCGCCATTTCTATGGCCCGCTCCCCGTTGGGGTCGCTCCGAGCTGCCAAGTCCGACAGGCTGTGCCTACTCCAGAGACCCGTACGGCATCTGCGGCGCGCTCGCCTGTGCGGCCCGCACCTCTTCGACAACCGCCTTCAGCTCCGCGATGAACTCGGCAATCACCGGGCCGTGCACCGCGTTGACCGTACAGTGCAAGCTCGGCGGTGGCTTTTGCTGATCAACGAACCAGCCGCGCTGCATAAGAGCCTTCCCCACTGCGAACGGGTCGACGGCGTCGAAAGTGAAGGCGGCATGCGTCGCGTCGGGTTCGCCGAGCACGCGCAGGCCGGGAATCGCTCGGAGGCCGCGCAGCAGCGCTTCCGTCGCTTCGCGCGCCGCCTTGGCCAGCCGGAGATATCCGTCTTCACCGAGGTAGTTCATCACCGCCCATGCCGCGGCGATCGGGCCGCCGCTCTTCGTACCGAGAATGCCGGAGCTGGCGTAGAGGCCACCCAGCCAGTTGTCGGTGACAAACGTCTGGTGCCGGCGCAGCTCTTTGGTGCGATGCAGGATCACCGATGCACCCTTCGCCGTGTAGCCGTACTTGTGCAGGTCGACGGACATCGACGTAACGCCGGGAACGCGGAAGTCGAACGGCGGAATCGCATAGCCGAGCCGTTCAAGCATCGGCAGGGTCATCCCGCCCATACAGGCGTCGACGTGGCAGTTGATGCCGGCACGTTCCGCCAACTGAGCGATGTCTGCAATCGGGTCGATGACCCCCTGCGGATACTGCGGTGCCGAGGCGACGATGAGCACGGTATGGGGCGTGAGCCGCGCCGCCATCGCTACCGGATCAGCGCGGAAGTCGTCGCGCACCGGAACGCGAATCGAGGCAACACCAAAGTCCTGCGCTGCCTTCTCAAAGGCGGCGTGTGCCGTCGTCGGGAGAATCATTTCGGGGGCCGTGATCCCACGGGCGCGGCCACGGCCCCGCGCCGCCTTCACCGCCAGCAGAATACTTTCGGTCCCACCGCTGGTCATGAATCCGGCGGCGTCCTTCCCGCCGTGCAACAGATCGGCCACCATCGCAACCACATCGGCCTGCATCGTGCGCAGGCTTGGGAAGGCTTCGACGTTGAGCGCGTTCGTCGACAGGAAGCGGGCATTGGCTTCGGTCGCCAGCGCCAGAACGTCTTCACCCGCGTAGTACGCGAGGGTGAACGCCCTGCCCGACTTCCAGTCGACATCGTGTGCCTGGAGCGTATCGAGCTGGGCGAGTATCTCGTCCGTGGGCAGACCTGTCTTCGGCAGTGGCATATTTGATCTCCGCGGCGTCTTGACGTTCGGCCAGATAGCACGCCGGCCAGATGACGCAAACGCTGCGGTTCATGCGGGTCTGAGACGCGCCGCTACGCCGGAGCTAGCCGCGATTGATAGGTCAGCAGCGTCAGGAACTCGCGCCGGGTGCGCGGCCCGTATGTACGCAAGCTGCGCGCGGCGCGGACGCCGCCCTGCTCCTGCTGCACTGCACTCAACTGGTCGGCGCTAATGGCGCAGCGCACGGCGCGGGGAGCGAGGCCGTAGAGGCGCGCCGCATTGAGTCCAAGAATGCGCTTCTTCACGCTCGTCGTCAGCGCCGGATAACCAAACTCGTGCTGCATCGACGCCGGGATCACGAGGCTCTTGAAGGCATCGATCTGCCATTGCGGTGAGCCCCACCAGATCGAGTCCGTGCCCCACAGGACATTGCGCGAGCGTAGCGTCTTCAGCAACCGCCCGAGCAAATGGGCCGCGGCTTCCGGGCTCTGCTGGAATGTCAGCGCGAACGTGCTGCCGATCTCGGCGTACAGGCGTCTGCGATCTTTTGTCTTCAGACTCTCCGCCATCTGGATGAAGCCGTCGATACCCTGACCGTAGCCGGCGTCGGTAGGGAAATACCCCGAGTGATAGGCACAGAACTTCAGGTCGGGGAAATCACGGATGGCTTTTGGAAGGTCATCGGTGGCCACGTACATCGGATCGTTGCCGCCGAGTCCGGGCAGGCCCTTGTGCACGTTGATCAGCTTGATCCCTAGCTGGCGCGCCTTCTCGAACATCGGATAGGCGATGCTTTCATCATCCATCCGCCACTGGCCACCAGGCGCGCTGGTGCCGGTATAGCACTTGATCGCGCGCGCGCCGTTCGCCTGCACCTGCTGATCGAGCGAATCCAGCGCAGTCTGGTACCCGCTTGGCGCCGCCGGATCGATCATCGCCTGAATCAGGGTGCGCTCCGATCCGGCCAAACCATTCACCACGTCGCGCGTCGCGGCCATCGTCTGGACCGGCAGGATCGTTCCGCCGGGCACGCCGCTGATTACAGCGACGTCCGTCTGGCTGTCGACGAACAGTTCCTTCACGAAGTTGGTCTGGCTGAGGTGTTGATAGCGCTCGGCACAGCTCAGGTTGGTCTCGAGGAAGCGCAGGAAGCACAGCGCGCTCGCAGCGCCCGGGAAAGCCGCAACGTCGACGTGATGCGTCTGCACATCAACGATGAAGTACTGGTCGCGCAGGTAATCGTCCGCTGCACCGAGGTCCTGACAGTGTACGTCGGCGATGGGGAGCACGGCGGCATCGCCACGTGACGGCAGACCGTGGACGCGGTTCAGCACCCAGAACGCCGTCAACGTCCCCGCGGCAGTCCGCAAAAACTGGGCACGTGTCAGACCGAGCCGCCGTGAGCGGCGGTCCGCCTCTTCGGTCAGGAGTCGCGCCGCCAGCGTCTGCTGCGCGGTTGGCGGACGCGGACACCACTCGCCGTTCGACACGTCGGACATCGGCAGCGGCAGGCCGCCTTGCTCATCGCGGATTTTGCGCGGCATCCTCATACCTCTTGTTGAGCTTTAGGATACTCCGAGTCGCCGGTGGCGTCGACGCATTCGCACGATTGAGCATATACCCACGGGGCGGTATGCTCTGGCCGTGACAGGCAAGGACCTGGTGAAGCGGTTGCAACGGCAAGGCTGGCGCCTTGAACACGTTCGCGGCTCCCATCACGTTCTGCGTAAGGAAGGCAAGCAGGTATCGGTACCCGTGCACGCAGGGAAGGATCTTGGTAAAGGCCTTTGGGCCAGGCTGTTGAAAGAGACCGGATTGAAATGAGCCGTAACGGTAGGCAGCACATCTCGCAAGTCACCCTGGAGGGGGCATACTACGCTCGCATCACGAAGCAGCGCGGCGGCTATCTCGTAGAGTTTCCCGACCTGCCCGGGTGTCTGACCGAAGGGGACAACATGAAGGCCGCGCGCACCAACGCCCGCGAGGCGCTGTCCGCGTGGTTGTTTGTGGCCCTCGAGCATGATGACGAGATTCCACTTGGTCGAGTTCGACGTGGTCGGGACTATCACGTAATCCTGCCCGACTTGGATGTCAGAGTTCCGTTGGCGATCCGAAGCGGCCGCCGGCGCCACGGGCTCACGCGGGAGCAAGTCGCGTCAGCGCTCGGCATTAGTGCGCAAGCTTACCGCCGACTGGAGAGCCCCGGAAAAAGCAATCCGACACTTCGGACGTTGGACAGGTTATCGGACCTTCTCGGCATCGAACTGCACCTCAAGGCGGCGTGACGAGCACCTCGCGGTGACGGTCGAGAACCCAATCGGGCGACGGCGCGTCACCCGGCGGGGTTCCCCAACTCGATCACGTAGCCGTCCGGGTCGGCGACGTAGACGAACGGCACTCCCGGCGCGTGCTCGCCGCGGCTGACGACCTTGCCGCCGGCTTGCTCGATCTCGGTCACCGCCGCATCGAGGTCGGCGGCGCCTCGCAGGTTGAAGCCAAAGTGCGCGATGCCA
>JBGQHM010000290.1:0-8482 GCA_041497995.1 Binatia bacterium
ATCCCGGCGCGCCAGGCACGCGGCTTCCTGGTTCACGACTTTCCCGGTCCAGGGCGGGTGGTGGCGCAGCTCGAAGTCACGGATGCGTTGGCAGTCGACAATGTGGCGTACGGGTGGATCCGGCCGGTCACCCGCACCCGATTGTTGCTCGTCTCGGCGCCCTCCCCGCTGGTCGACGATTTGCGGGAGCTAGTGGCGGCAACGCCCGCTCTCGAGCTCCAAGTGGTGCAACCCGAGGAGTTCCGTCCCGAGCAGGCACAGCATGCAACCGTTACGATTTTTCACCGTGTCGTTCCCGCAATCCCGCCGCCGACCAACGCGCTGTACATCTACCCGCCGGCGGAGAATCCGTTCTTTCCAGTGCTGGGCGACGCCACCAACGTCGAGGTCCTGGACTGGAACACCCACCACGCCGCGCTGCAGTCGCTGCGGCCGTTGGCGGCGTTGCCGCTGCAACGCGCGCGCATGGTCGCGGCGCCGGCGTGGAGCGACACGTTGCTGTGGTCGCGCACGATCGATCGTGAGTTCCCGCTGGCGTTTGCCGGCGAGCATGACGGGCAACGGGTCGCCTGCATTACATTTGATCTGGAAGCCGAACGTCTTCTGAGCACGGACAACGTGAACTTCTTCCTATTCTTCATGAACCTGCTCGGGTGGCTGACACCGGAACAGTTGGATGCGGCGGTGATCCACACCGGCGAAGTTTACGCCTTCGGCCGGCTGCCCGCGCTGCCGGTGCGCGTGCGCGACCCGCATGGTGCGACGCAGACGTTGCCAACGAATCAGACGTCCCTGGAGCCGCTGTTCGCCGGGGAGTACCGGATCAGCTTCGACGGCACCGGGCGCACGCTGCTTGCGAACTTCATCGATGCGCAGGAATCGGACATCGGCCGCGCCAGCAAGGAGCCGCCAATCGTTCCGAGCAATTTCCAGCAGCGAGATGCTGCGCACACGGATGCTGGGCGTCGTGCGCCGCAGAACGACTACAGCAATTGGCTCTACGCCGCAGCGCTTGCCCTCTTCGTCATCGAATGGGCAGTGGCACGCTGGAGTGCCGCCGGGAGGTTGACGTCGTGACTTCGACGATGAGCCTCTCGTACCTCTTCGCACATCCCGAGACGGTGAGCGTATCGGTACGCCATCCGGCGCTATTGCTTTTGCTGCTCGCCATTCCCGCGTTTCTGCTGCTCGGCCAGACGGCCGGCAGCCGGCGCCGGTTGATCCTGTTGTGCCGGGCTAGCGCCTACGCGCTTGTCGTCCTGGCGCTGGCAGGCGTGGCGTTGAGCGCGCGCTTGCCGAGCGATCGATTGTCAGTGATGGCGGCCGTCGACCGCTCAGAGAGTATCGACGCGGAGGGCCGGCTATGGCAGCAGCGCTATCTCGATCAGATAGCTGGGGCGCTCGCACCCGGTGACGAGCTCGGGGTCGTGGTCTTTGGCAAGGACGCGCGCGTGGCGCGTCCGCCCGGGCGCCCGGAGACCACGGATTTGGAGAAGGCGCCGGTATCTGCGACGGCGACAGATATTGGCACCGCGTTGCAAACGGCCATGGCCCTTTTCCCCCCGGACTGTGAACGGCGGTTGGTGCTGCTGACCGACGGCAACGAAACGCGTGGCAGCGGGGTCGCGCAGATTGCCCGCGCCACGCGCGCGAACGTCAGCATCTATGCCGCCGTGCCGCCGCATACCCGCGCCGCGGACGTGGCAGTAGAGAAGCTCGCGGTCGCGCCGTTGGTGGCGGAGGGCAGTGTATTTCCGGTGCGCGTCATTCTACGCAATCAGGCCGTGGCGCGGCCGGTCATACTCAGCTTGCTGGTCGACGACGAACAGGTGGGCACCGAATCCATCACATTGCAGCCCGGCTTGAACGCGGTCGAGATTCCGTACCGCATGATCGGGCCGGGCAGTCATCGGCTGCGCGCCCAGGTGATGGCCGTCGGTGACGCAATCGCCGGGAACAACTACCGCGACGCCACACTGATGATCGGCGGGAAGTCGCGCATCTTGTTGGTCACCACACAGCCGCGTTCGTCGCTGTCGGCTGTCCTCCAGCGCAAAGACTTCAGCGTGACCACCGTGGGCCCGAACGAGTTTCCCGCACAGGTCGACGGCCTTGTCGGCTATCACTGCGTCATCTTCGAAGACGTGACCGCCGCCGGTTTGAACGCGCGACGTCTGGAGGCATTGGAGCGCTACGTCAAAGATTTCGGCGGCGGCTTCATCGTCGCGGCCGGCGAGCACACCTACGGCGACAGCGGCTTCAAGAAGACCGCATTCGAGCGCATGTTGCCGGTCACGCTGGAGCCGCGGCGTCCACCGCGCGCCGAGCGCGAACCCCTGGCGCTGTTCATTCTCATCGATCGCTCCAACAGCATGGGCTACCACATCCGCAACCGGCTCGAGCGCAGTGAGGAGCAGGCGAAGCTCGCGTACGCGAAACGCGCCGCGCTGGCGGTCGTGAATCAGCTCAAGGACACGGACATGGTCGGCCTGATTGCGTTCGATTCGCAGCCGTTCGAGGTGGCGCCGTTACGGCCGCTCAAGGAGAACCGTGCCGTCCTGGTGGAGGACATCCCGCGTTTGCAACCCGGTGGAGGCACCGACTTCTACGATGCACTGGAGTCGGCGCGTGCGCAGCTGGTCGACTCGCGTGTCGGCACCAAGCACGCCATCCTGCTGACCGACGGCGATACCAACCGCGGCGCGGCCGATCACTATCCGCTGATCGCTGCGCTCGAGAAAGCCGATATCAGCGTCACGACGATCCGCATTGGTGACGACAGCGTCAACCTGACGCTGCTCAACGACATCTCGTCGCGCACCGGCGGGCAGTTCTACCACGTCGAGAACGTCGAGACGCTGCCTGAGCTCATGCTGAAGGACACCACCCAGGCCCTGTCACAAGCGCCGCGGCGTGACGCGGCCTACGCGCCCCGCGTTGGCGGTGCCAGCCAGGCACTGCGCGGCATCAAGGCGAACGAGCTACCGGATCTGAACGGGTACGCCTATTCGCGTGCCAAGCCCGGCGCGGACGTGATGTTGTATGTGTTGGCGCGCGATAAGAAAGACCCGATCCTTGCAGCGTGGCAGTATGGTCTCGGGCGCGTCGTCACATTCACCGCTAGCCTCGACGACGACGCGGAGACCTGGGTCGGATGGGACGGGTTTGGGAAACTGTGGTCGCAGATGGTGCACTGGGCGGTGCGCGAGCAGACGCCGTGGGACTACGCGCTCGCCGTGCGGCGTGTTGACGGTCAAGCGACCGTGACGCTGCATTCGTTCGATGACGAAGACGACGGCGTACTGGTGGCACGCGTGTTCCCTGGCGTCTCCCAACCTTTCGACGTGCCGTTCGTGCCGCAAGCACCGCGGGAGTTCGTTGCCCGTTTTCGCGCGCTGACCGGCGGACGCTATCCGTTGACCATCACCAAACGCAGCGGCAACCGCGACGCCGGGCAAAGGACCGAGTTGGTGACAATGCCGGACCGCGATGAGGAACCGCAGGAAGAGTTCGAAGCGGATCAGCCCAATTTCCCGCTCCTCAACCAGCTCACCACCGCGACCGGCGGTGCAGTCGACGCGCCGATCCGCACCATCGTTGGCCGCAAACCCGGCACGCGGCGCGCCGATCGCCCGTTGGATTGGCTATTTATCCCCGCGGCTATGCTGCTGTTTCTGACCGATGTTGGACTGCGGCGGCTGGGCCGTGCGCCGCCGCAGTAAATTAGAAAGTCCCCCTTTTCCTGACCCCGGTCTCATGCTAAACGATCGGGGTCCGCGTCAGCCCAAATTCAAAGCGAGTCGTCCAGACCTATGCGAAAGAGTGTGTTGGAAGAGCAGCGCAGCCGCGACATCTTGGGCATCGTAGATCGAATCCATCAGCGGCTCGATTTCCGCTTTCCGCCGTTTCGCTTCGAAGACTTTCTCGCAGCGCACGACTCATACAAGGTCTTCGAAGTCGACTTGCCGCTCGGGCTTGACGGCCGCATCTTTCTGACCCCGGACGGCGAGCAGAAGACCGTCTATTTGCGCAAGCACAATCCCCGCACGCGCATCCGTTTCACGCTGGCACATGAAATCATGCATGCAGAGCTGCACTACGCACAGGGCCAGCTCACCGATCTGACGGCGTGCCGCACCTCAGAGCATCATCGCGACGGACGCCGCAGCATTCTCGAACGTGAGGCCGATCTCGGGGCCGCGGCGCTGCTCATGCCACTGTCGATGCTCGATCGCTATCTGCCCTATCGCATCAAGCGCGAATACCCGGAACACGTCGTGCAGGAAATGGCGCGCCTGTTCCGCGTGAGTGAAACGGCCATGCGTATTCAGCTCAAGAACTACAGCGCGCACCTCGGAGAAGTCCAGGCTGCGTAAGCCCCACCATTGTCTTCACCCCTCACCAAGCACCTGTCGGAGCTTGCGATGAAGGTGCTCTACATCGACGCGTTCTCTGGCATCAGCGGTGACATGACCGTCGGGGCGTTGCTGGCTCTGGGCGTGCCGCTGGAGGCCATCAAGCAGCAACTGGCACTCCTGCCGCTGACCGGCTTCTCGATCAGCACCACCGCGCGGCACGTGCACGGCATCGGCGCGACCAAGTTCAACGTGGACGTCGCCACGCACGGCCACGCGCACCGCGCATTCAGCGACATCCGGAGCATGCTAGAAGCGAGCAAGCTGGACGCGGCTGCACGGCGTGTTGCGCTCGCCATCTTTGCGCGGCTCGCAGACGCGGAGGGGCACGTGCACGGCGTGAAGTCCGAGGATGTCGAGTTCCACGAGGTTGGCGCGGTCGACTCGATCGTCGATATCGTCAGCACCGCCGTGGGCGTCACGCGTTTGGGTATCGAGGCAGCATACGTGTCATCGCTGCCCCTCGGCTCAGGCATCGTGCAGTCACAGCACGGGCCGCTGCCGGTGCCACCGCCAGCCACGGTCGAGCTGCTGCGCGGTTTTCCCGGCCGGCCCGGCGACGGCGAGGGCGAGATGGTAACGCCGACGGGCGCTGCAATCGTCGCGACGCTGGCGACGCCCGGCCCGGCCCCGGAGCTCCGCATCCTGGGCGTAGGTTATGGCGCGGGGGAACGAACCCTCAAAGACCGTCCCAACCTCTTACGGCTGGTGCTCGGCGAGCCGGTCGAAACGCCGAGTATCGACAATCTGCTGGTCGTCGAAACCAACATTGATGACCTCAATCCCGAGTTATACGACCACGTGATGGAGCGACTGCTCGGCGCCGGCGCTCGTGACGTCTACCTGACCCCTGTTCATATGAAGAAGAATCGCCCTGGCATCGTGCTGAGCGTGCTGTGCCGAGAGGGCGACCGCGAACGGCTGGCCGCGTTGATACTGAACGAGACCTCGGCGATCGGCGTACGCTATTACCCGGTGCGCCGGCACATCCTGGAACGGACTATCAAGGAGGTCGGCACCGCGTACGGGCCGGTACGGGTCAAGGTAGCACTGGCACCGGATGGCCACGAAAACCTCGCGCCGGAGTACGACGACTGCAAGCGCATCGCCACGGAGCAAGGCGTGCCGATCAAGCAAGTCTATCAGGCGGCACTGGCGGCCGCCGTCCAGCAGTCAGCAAGCAACAAGTAGCTCATCCAGACGAATGTGAGTCGCGGCGGCCTCGGCCAATCGCTCGCTACATTCCGCAGTCATCGTCACCGCTCCCAGATACGGTACGACACCGAGGGAGGGTCCGCACCACTCAGCCAGGACATCGACGTTGGTGCGCGCGGCGAGGTCAGGTTCTGCCGTAAGGAAGTTGATCACGTACCCGAGCACCCACAGCCCAAGGGACTGCGCGTAGCGAATGGTAAGCAACGCGTGATTGATCGCACCCAGCTTCGAGCCCACGACGACTATCACGAGCGCGTCCAAACGCAGGGCCAGGTCGGCGAAGGTCACCCCCGACGCGATCGGCACCAGCAGACCACCAGCCCCCTCGACGAAGGTCACGTCATGGGTCGCGGCGACCGTCGCGTGGGCCGTCACCAACCGCTCCACGTCGATACTGACCCCGGCGCGGCGCGCCGCAACCAGGGGAGCGAGCGGTTCGCTCAACACAACAGGGCAGATGGTCCGGATGCTGAGCTGGCACCCAGAGAAGTACCTCAGCTGAGCCGCATCCCGTGGGAGGAGATGGCTATCCAGACCCACAGGGCAGCCCGTCTCGGCTGGCTTGAGGACTCCGACCGCCCGGCCCTGTCGCCGCAGGGCAGCTGCAATCGCCGACAACACAGTGGTCTTACCAACCCCCGTGTCGGTTCCGGTAACGAATATGCTTCTGAATTTCAGAGGACCCGCTTCCCGCGCGGGTCCTGTCTACCGAAGGCGGGAAAGAAACGAAAGGCAGGCTGAGCTAGCGAACCACCGCCCAGATCATCCAGGCAACGTAGCTCCACAGCCCCAGGCTGATTAACGTGGCGGTCGCGAAGCCCAAGAATGGAATGTTTCGGGTTTCTTCGGGCGCCAGTTCGTCGCGCTCCGCAGGTGCCCACGTCGTTTCCTCGTATGTCAGTTGCATCTGCGCATCTCCCAGAGAACAGCAATGAGCAATCACCATGCCCACCTGGAACGTACGGGCGGAGAGGGGTCACGTCAATTGGGGTGTGCCTAAAAGATTCCACTTCTGACGAAAACACTCCAGGAGCTGCTCAATTGAACCGGTCGACTGGACACCGGATTATGACGCACTCGTCACACGGAGGATGGCGTCACTTGTGACAGCGCACAGACGGTCGAGTTCGCTCTGCGTGATGCTCAAGGGGGGCATAAGGACAATGACGTTCCCGAGCGGCCGCAGAATAATCCCATGACAACGAGCTTCTAGGATCACCCGCATGCCCATCCGTTCGGACGGGGGATACGACCGGCGATCGGAGCGGTCCTGAACCAACTCGATGCCCACCATGAGGCCCCATTGCCGGATGTCGCCAACGTGGGGCAGTAAGGCAATGTCCGCGAGCTGCTCCGTAAGTCGCTGACTCCGTTCCCGTACGCGTGCCAGCACGTGTTCCTGTTCGAACACGTCGAGGTTAGCAACCGCCACCGCGCAGGCGAGCGCGTTCCCCGTGTAAGTGTGCCCATGGAAGAATGTCTTGAAGTCTTCGTAGCGGCCGAGGAACGCGCCGAAGATCTCCTCGCTCGCAAGGGTTGCCGCGAGGGGCAGGTAGCCCCCGGTGATGCCCTTCCCTACACACATCAGATCAGGCGCGACCCCGGCGTGCTCGGCTGCGAACATCCGGCCGGTGCGTCCGAAGCCGGTGGCGACCTCGTCGCTGATCAGGAGCACGCCGTGTTGCCGAGTCAGGTCGCGCAGCGCGCGCAAGTAGGCCGTGGGGTGCGACCACATCCCCGCCGCCCCCTGCATCAACGGCTCGACGATGAGCGCCGCGATCTCTCTGCCCTTGCGCGCCAAGAGCGCTTCCACCTCCTCCACGGCCGCCCGCACCGCCGCGTCGGGATCCATTCCACGTTGCCAGCGATACACATGCGGTGGATCGAGCTTGTGGCAAGGGAACAGCAGCGGCTTGAAGAACCTGTGAAACGCCTCCGAGTAGCCAACGCTCACCGCACCAAGGGTATCGCCATGATACGATTCGGTGAGCGCCACAAACTCGGTGCGCCGCGTTTCTCCGCGTAGCTGCCAATACTGAAAGGCCATCTTCAACGCGATCTCCACCGCGGTTGCACCGGCGTCGGAATAGAAGACGCGGGTCAGGCCGCGCGGCGCCAATTGCACCAAGCGCTGCGCCAGCACGATCGACGGCACGCTCGCCAGTCCGAGCAGCGTCGAGTGGGCGATGCGGTCGGCTTGCTCATGCAATGCCGCGTTCAACGTCGGATGGCGATGGCCGTGCACATTGCACCACAACGACGACACGCCATCGAGGTAGCGGTTGCCGTAGACGTCGATCAGGTAGTTGCCCTCACCACCGGCGATGATCAGCGGCTCCTCGGCAACCCAATCCTGCATCTGGGTAAATGGATGCCACAGGTACGCCTGGTCCCACGCCGCCAGCTCCTCCGGGTTCACGCGCATCGCGACTCCTCGGAGAAGACCCGCCGAAACGCGTCGACTGCGAAACGCAGATCGTCGGCGGTATGCGTGCTCATCACCGTGACCCGCAGGCGCGCCGTCTCACGCGGCACAGTGGGCGGACGGATGCCTTGCACGAACACTGCCTGGTCGAGGAGGCGCTCCGATATGCGCATCGTCTTGGAGGCATCGCAGATCATCACCGGGAGGATGTGCGCGGGCCTGTCGGGAAGCTGCAGGCCGATTTGCCGCAGCCCCTGCCACAGGTGGCTGGCGTTATCAGCGAGCTGCTGCTGCAGCGACGGCTCGGAAACCACGATCCCCAGCGCGGCAGACGCGGCAGCCACCACTGGCGGTGGCAGGGCCGTCGTATAGATGAAGCTGCGCGCTGCGTTTATCAGGAGGTCGATGACCGCACGGCGGCCGGCCA
>JBGQHM010000291.1:0-8481 GCA_041497995.1 Binatia bacterium
GCGTGCAACGTGCGTGGGCACGCCGATTCCGGACTGCCTGCCGCCGCCGACCGTGACGCCGACGCCCACGCCGACCCCCGCAGCTACGTGTGGCGGCGACTGCGATGGCAACGGTGAAGTGACCGTGGACGAGATCCTGAAAGGCGTGAACATCGCTACGGGTGAGGCCGCCCTTGAGCAATGCCCGCCGGCAGATGCCGACGGTGGCGGCGAGGTCACCGTCAACGAGGTGCTTCAGGCGGTGAATAACGCTCTTTCCGGTTGCCCACGCTAGCAAGAGAGGTGATCTGGCTCGGGTTGTGCCCGAGGCGATTCACTGGTCTCCAAAAGCGGTGACCTGCCAGAAAAACCGCGGCTTTCCGCGCTCCGAGGCGCAATTGACTCTCCGGAAGGCGTGTGTTAGCTCGGGACCAGATAGCCGGACAACATGTACTTCCAATTCGCTAACGTGTTGGTGTTTTTTCTCCTCGCGGTCGCCTTCGTCGGCGGGATGCTGGCGCTTGGTCGGTTGCTGCGTCCCGACAATCCCGAGGCGCTCAAGCTCACCACGTACGAGTGCGGCGAGCCGCCCACCGGCAGCGCGTGGGTGAACTTCAACATCCGCTTCTACGTGGTGGCGCTCGTCTTCGTGATCTTCGACGTCGAGATCGCCTTTATCTATCCCGTCTGCGCGGTGTTCCGCGAGTGGGTCCTCAAGGGCCAAGGGCTGTTCGCGCTCGCTGAGATTTTCGTCTTCCTTGCCATCCTGTTCGTTGGGTTGGTCTACGTCTGGGTCAAGGGCGACCTCGAGTGGCTGAAGCGTGTGCCGTCACATTCCCGCAGCGAAGATCAGATGCGCGAGGCTGCGTGAACCGGCGAGACGGGTAAGAGAGCAGCCATGTCGCTGATCAATTCGATGCCCGAGATGGTCATCACCACGAAGGCGGACGAGTTCCTCAACTGGACCCGCAAGTCGTCGGTGTGGTGGATGCTCTTCGGGCTGGCATGCTGCGCCATCGAGATGATGCAGACGCAGGGCCCCCGGGCCGACGTCGATCGCTTCGGGACCGCGCCGCGGGCCGCGCCGCGGCAGTCCGACCTGATGATCGTCGCCGGCACGTTGACGCTCAAGATGGCCCTGCGTACCAAGGTGCTGTACGAGCAGATGCCCGAGCCGCGGTATGTCGTGTCGATGGGGAGCTGCGCCAACTGTGGAGGCTTGTTCCAGCTGGCATACTCGGTGTGCGACGGCGTCGATAAGGTGATCCCGGTCGATGTCTACATCCCGGGCTGCCCACCGCGTCCCGAGGCGCTCACAGAGGGCATCATCAAGCTGCAAGAGAAGATGATGAAGGAGAAGTGGCTCGTTCGTAAGGAACCCAAGGGCGAGCCCGCAGCCGCGTAAGTCTTCGTTCCCCGATGGATGCCGCAGCGATTCATCAGCGCCTCAAAGCGCGCTTCGAGGCGAACGTGGGTGACTGCGACCTGCAGGCCAAGGACCCGTTCATTCGTATCGAGCCGGCTGCGATCGTTGAGGTCAGCCAGTTCCTTCGCGACGAGGCAGACCTCCAGTTCGATTCGCTCTCGAACGAGACGGGGGTGGACTACAAGGCGAAAGACGTCATCGAGGTAGTCTACCATTTGTACTCATACCCGCATCGGCATTCGATTGTGCTGAAGGTCGATGCGCCACGCGACAACCCCGTGGTGCCCACCGTGGAGAACGTGTGGAAGGCGGCGAACTGGTTGGAGCGCGAAATCTATGATCTGCTTGGCGTGACCTTCGAGGGGCATTCCGATCTGCGCCGCCTGCTCATGCCGGAGGACTGGATCGGGTACCCGTTGCGCAAGGACTTCGTGGAACCCGAGGAGTATCACGGCATCAGCACGCGCCGTGAAAGCTTGCTGCGCTGATGAAGGAGTGATGAGGACCCCGTCATGAGCCTCGCTGGCTTCGAAGTGGAAGTCGAACGATCCGGCGCCAACGGCCTCGAAACCGAGGAGATGACGCTGAACATGGGCCCGCAGCATCCGAGCACGCACGGCGTGTTGCGCTTCGTGGTGAAGGCCGACGGCGAGGTGATGCGTGAGGCCATCCCCGACGTTGGCTACTTGCACCGCTCCATCGAGAAGATCTCCGAGAAGGTCGGATACCACGGCTTCATGCCGTACACCGACCGTGTCGACTACGTCGCCGCCATGTTCTGCAACCAAGGCTGGGGCATGGTGTGCGAGAAGCTGGCCGGCATCGAGGTGCCGAAGCGCGGCGAGTACTGCCGCGTCATCGCCTCGGAGTTCAACCGCATCGCCAGCCACCTGCTCTCCGTCGGCACGATGGTGCTCGACATCGGTGCAGCGACGCCGTTCTTTCACGCGGTCCGCGAACGCGAGAAGATCAACGACCTGCTCGAAGAATTGTGCGGCGCGCGCCTGACGTACAACTACATGCGGATCGGCGGCGTGGCCTGGGATCTCCCTCCCGGATTCGCCGAGAAGTCGATCGCGTTCCTCGACGCGTTCGAACCGCTCATCGACGAGTACAACGATCTGATCACGTACAACACGATCTACCTCGGCCGCGTCGCGGACGTCGCGGTGATCTCGCGCGCCGATGCCATCAACTACAACTTGGTCGGACCGAACCTGCGCGCGTCCGGCGTGAAGTACGACGTCCGGCGCGATGAGCCGTACTCGATCTACCCGGAGATCGAGTTCGATGTCCCGATTGGCAGCGGCGAGGAAGGCACCGTCGGCGACTGCTTCGATCGCTACATCGTGCGCATCCGCGAGATGGTGGAGAGCTGCAAGATTCTCCGGCAATGCTTCAAGCAGATTCCCGACGGACCGGTCATCGCCAAGGTGCCGCGCAAGTTCAAGCCACCTGCCGGCGACGCGTACATCCGCGTCGAAAGCGCGCGCGGCGACATGGGCTGGTACCTCGTCAGCGACGGCAGCGAGTTTCCGTACCGCTGCAAGGTGCGCACCGGGTCGTTCGCAGCCATGGCCATCATCGACAAGGTGAGCCGGGGCCTGATGATCGCCGACTTGGTCGCCGTGATTGCCAGCCTGGACATCGTGGCGCCGGAGGTGGACCGCTAGAAACGAATGCTTAATGGTGAATGCTGAATTGTGAATTCCGGAATTCAGCATTCACCATTCACCATTGACCATTATGCAAGAATTCTTGGATAGCTTGATTGCCCAGGGCTACTTCGCCGGTGCGCCGCGTGACCTCGTCTACGCGGCGGGCATGCTGGTCTTCGGTGCCATAGTGCTGCTGGTGTTCATCCTGACCGTCGCGGGCGGCACGACGTTCGTCGAGCGCCGCGTGTGGGCCCGCATTCAGTCGCGCGTCGGACCGAACCGCGTTGGCCCGCAGGGCATCCTGCAGTGGCTGGTGGACGGCATCAAGCTGGTGATGAAGGAGGATATTGTCCCGACCGAGGCGGATCGGCCGTTATTTATGGCTGCGCCGTACGTGGTGATGATGGGGTTCGTCTCCGCCTTCGTCGTGATTCCGTTCGGCAGCCGCCTGATCATCGCCGACTTGAACGTGGGTATCCTCTACCTCACGGCGATCACGTCGCTGGTCGTCGTTGGTATCCTGATGGCGGGGTGGGCGTCGAACAATAAGTGGTCGTTGATCGGTGGCATCCGCTCGGCGGCGCAGATCGTGAGCTACGAGATCCCTGCGGGCCTGTCCGTCTTCCCGATCGTCCTGCTCACCGGTACCTTGAGCATGCAAGGTATCATCCGAGCGCAGGGCTGGGCGCCGTGGCACTGGTTGATCTTCACCAACCCGTTTACGTTCGTCGCGTTCTTCGTCTTCTTTACCTCGGCACTGGCCGAGGGAAACCGCACACCGTTCGACCTTCCCGAGGCAGAGTCCGAGCTGGTGGCCGGCTTTGTGACCGAATACTCGGGTGTCCGTTACCTGATCTTTTTCATGGCGGAGTGGGGTAACTTGTACATCATCGGTGCCGTGGTGACGACGCTGTTCCTCGGCGGCTGGCAGATTCCGCACGTGACTGACAACGCGGTGGTGAGCACGGTCCTCGAATTCCTCGTCTTCTTCCTGAAGTCCTACTTCTGGGTGGTCTTCGCCATGTGGGTGCGTGCCACCTTGCCGCGTACGCGGGTGGACCAGCTCATGGTCGTGTGCTGGAAGTATCTGGTGCCGATTTCGTTCGTGAACATGCTGGGCACCGCGGCGTGGATGGTCGTGTTCCCACACGGCAACCGCGTCGTTGCGTTCCTGATGTTCCTGTTGGGCGTTGCCATTGTGGCTCACTTCTTCCGGCGGGTATTCTTCCACCTCCGCCGCGCCCGCGTCCGCGAGCACGGTGAGCTGCTCCTGAACCCGCTATCGTGACGGAGAGTGCATGAAGCAGCGCGGGTATCTCGGCAACATCATTGCGACGGCCAAGACGGTGTTCGAAGGCATGGCCGTGACCTTCTCGCACTTCGTGCGCAAGCCGTTCACTGTTCAGTATCCCGATCGCATGGACATGCGCGTGCAGGACACCTTGCCGTTCCGCTACCGCGGCATGCTCGAGGTCGACCTCGAGATCTGCACCGGGTGCCTGGCCTGCGAGCGCGCCTGTCCGATCGACTGCATCATCATCGACGTCACCAAGGACAAGCAGACCAAGGGCATGGTGATGACCCGCTTCGACATCGACATGGCGAAGTGCATGTATTGCGGACTATGCAGCGAGCCGTGCCCGACCGGCGCCATTCATCACACGCCGGAGTTTGAAGGATCCGACTACTCGCTGGAGAGCCTGATCCGTCGCTTCGTCAAGGAGCCCGTGGTTGCCTACAAGCCGAAGAAGGGCCCTGAGACCGATCCGGAGATCGCGCCCATGCTCGACCGTGGCATGCGATACGTCGAGGAGTTCGCCAGCCCTGAGGGCACCAAGAAAGCAGACGAGGAAGAGGCGGCATGAGCATCGGCGACCTGCTGTTCTACCTCATCGCCGCGGTGACGGTGGTGTCCGCCGCCGGCGTTGCGTTTTCACCGAACATTGTTTACTCGGCGTTCTCGCTGATGGGGACGTTCATGGGAGTGGCGGGGATCTACGTGTTCTTGGCTGCTGATTTCGTTGCGGTGGTGCAGGTGCTGATCTACGTCGGCGGCATCCTGGTGCTGATGATCTTCGCCGTGATGCTGACGCACCGCATTGCCGACGTACGCGTCTCCAACCGCTCGGTGGGCCGAGTCCCGTCCCTGGTGATCATCGCGCTCGTCGGTGGCGTGATGGCGAAAGCCGCCCTGGGTGCGAACTGGAAGTTGGTGCCGCTCGGAACGCCGCAGCCGACCACCTACGCGATCGGCAACGGCTTCCTCACTGAGTACCTGTTGCCCTTCGAGCTTGCCTCGGTTGTCCTCCTCGCTGCACTCATCGGTGCCGTCGTCTTGTCGCGCAAGGAGCTGAGGTAGCCATGGCCGTCGGCTTGAACCACTACTTGATTGTCAGCCTGCTCGTCTTCTTGCTCGGACTCTACTGTGTGCTGACGCGCCGCAACGCCATTGGCATCCTGATGGGCGTTGAGCTGGTGTTGAACTCGGCGAACATCAACTACCTGGCGTTCTCGCACTACGGCTCGGGGACCTATGACGGCCAGGTCTTCGCCATCTTCGTGATCGCACTGGCCGCGGCCGAGGCCGCGATCGGCCTGGCGATCGTCCTCGGTATCTACCAGACCTTCCAGACCATCGACGTGGAAGCGACGGAGACGCTGCGGGGATGAGTCGAGCCGGTAACCGGTCATCCGTCACCACTAACCAGTGATCAGAGACTAGGGAATGGAGCATCCGATCTCAGTCGACTACCTGCGTTGGATTGTCTTGCTGCCGCTGATCGGGGCGATGGTCAACGGCATTCCGGGCGTGCTCATCCAGCGGAGCTTTGGAAAGCGTGCGATCTCCGTGATCGCCTGCGCGCCGGTGATCCTGTCGTTCTGCTTGTCTGTGCGCGTGTTCTTCCAGCTTGCCAGTCTCCCGCCTGCGCAGCGCTTCCTGCTCGATCACTGCTGGAGCTGGATCGACATCGGTGGTCTGCGCGCCGACATCGCTTTCTTGGCCGATCCGCTGTCGACGCTGATGATTCTTGTCGTCACCGGTGTCGGCGGGCTGATCCACATCTACTCGGTTGGCTACATGCACGACGAGAAGTCGTACTGGCGTTACTTCGCGTGGCTGAACCTGTTCACCTTCGCGATGCTGACGCTGGTGCTCGGCGACAACCTGCTGCTGATGTTCGTCGGCTGGGAGGGCGTCGGTCTGTGCTCGTACGCGCTCATCGGCTTCTGGTACACCGAGTGGGCCAACGCCAGCGCCGGTAGCAAGGCGTTCATCGTCAACCGCATCGGCGATTTCGGTTTCACCCTCGGCGTGTTCTTACTGTTCTGGTCGATGTACGACGCGCAGCACCCGACGGTCATCTTCCGCGAGCTGGCGCAGCACGTTCATGTTCTCGACGGCATGATGTTCTGGGGCGTGAGCACAGCAACGCTGATCACGCTGCTGCTGTTCGTCGGCGCCATCGGCAAGTCGGCGCAGATTCCGCTGTACGTCTGGCTCCCCGACGCCATGGCCGGCCCGACCCCCGTCAGCGCGCTGATCCACGCCGCCACCATGGTCACCGCCGGCGTGTACATGATCGCCCGCCTGAACTTCCTGTTCGACATGGCGCCGTTCACGCTCAGCGTCGTCGCCTGGGTGGGTGCGAGTACCGCGCTGTTCGCCGCGACCATCGCGCTCACGCAGACCGACATCAAGAAGGTGCTCGCGTACTCGACGGTCAGCCAACTCGGCTACATGTTCATGGGCATGGGTGCGGGGGCGTACACGGCCGGCATCTTCCATCTGATGACCCACGCCTTCTTCAAGGCCTGCCTGTTCCTCGGTTCGGGCAGCGTCATCCACGCCATGGGTGGCGAGCAAGACATCCGCAAGATGGGCGGTCTCAGGCAATGGATGCCGCAGACCTATTGGACCTTCCTGATCTCGACGATAGCCATCGCCGGTATCTTTCCGTTCGCCGGGTTCTTCTCGAAGGACGAGATTCTGTGGAAGCACTTTTCCACTGAGCGCGGCAGCATGCTGATCTGGGCCATGGGCCTCGTCGGCGCCGGCATGACTGCGTTCTACATGTTCCGCCTGGTCTTCCTGACTTTCTTCGGCGAGAACCGCTCCGATCATCACACCCGCGAGCACTTGCACGAGTCGCCGGCGGTCATGACGTATCCGCTGATTGTGCTGGCTGTGCTGGCCACCATCGGCGGTTTCGTCGGTACGCCGGAGGCGCTGGGTGGTGAGCATCGGCTGGAAAAGTGGCTGGCGCCTGTGTTCGAGGGCGCGCACACCGCCGCGCACGAGGCCGTGCACGGGGCCGCGCACAGCTTTTCAACCGAGTGGCTGTTGATGGGCATCTCGGTGAGCATCGCGGTGATCGGCATCCTCATTGCGCGGGCCATGTACATCACCAAATCGGTGTCACCCGATGTCTTCGCGGATGCCGCCGACGGCTCGATCTATCGGTTGCTCTACAACAAGTACTACATCGACGAGATCTACGGCGCGGTGTTCGTGAACGGTACGTTGCTGCTGGCGCAAATCTGCGCCCTATTTGACCGCTACGTGATCGACTTCATCGTCGACGGCGCCGCGTCCGTGACGCGCTTCGTGTCGTGGCTCAACGGGTTGTTCGACAACTACGTCATTGACGGCTTGGTGAACCGCCTCGCCGACCTGACCATGGGCATCGGCAACCGCTTCCGCCAGCTGCAGATGGGCAGCATCAACGGCTATCTCTACGTGGTCGTGGTGGGTGTGGTGGTCGTGATGGTGGCGAGACTCATGTGAGAGTGTGAGAGCGTGGAGAGTTGGAGCGTGGGAGCGGAGGAGAGTCGTGACCCTCGCTCTCACGCTCCCACGAGCTTGGAGCGTAGATATGGAACACATACTGACCCTAATGACCTTCATCCCGATTGCCGGCATGGTCGTCGTGCTGTGTCTGCCGAGCGCGCAGCACAACCTGATCAAGTGGACCGCGGCGATCGCCACGGTGCCGCCGCTGCTGCTGGCGATCTGGCTGTTCGTCAACTTCGACCGCTCGCAGGCGGGCTTCCAGTTCGTCGACCACTACCGGTGGATCCCGAGTTTCAACATCGAGTACTTCGTCGGCGTCGACGGCATCAGCATCACCATGGTGCTGCTGACTGCTTTGCTCAGCTTCATTTGCATGTTCGCCTCGTGGGGCATCGAGAAGGCGGTGAAGGGCTATTTCGCGCTCTTCCTGCTGCTCGACGCAGCCATGATGGGCGTGTTCGTGGCGCTCGACTTCTTCCTCTTCTACATCTTCTGGGAGCTGATGCTGTTGCCGATGTACTTCCTCATCGGCATCTGGGGCGGCGCGCGGCGTGAGTACGCCGCCATCAAGTTCTTTCTCTACACGCTGGCCGGCAGCGTGCTGATGCTGCTGGCGTTGCTGGCAC
>JBGQHM010000292.1:0-8476 GCA_041497995.1 Binatia bacterium
AGGTCATACGAGTCGTCGGCGTCCGCCATGATGATGAACGGTGCACGCGCCGCGTCGATACCGCGCATCAGGGCGCTGCCGTATCCGCGCCGCGGTTCGTCAACCACGCGTGCGCCGGCGCACGCCGCGACCTCCGCGGAGCCGTCCGTCGACCCGTTGTCCACGACAATGACCTCGCCGCGTATCCCCAAGCGACGGAGCGCATCGAGGCCTTTGGTGACACATGTGCCCACGGTCCCCGCCTCGTTCAAGCACGGCAGGACGACCGACACTTCACACTGCTCGGCAGCGTCGGTGGCAATTCGTTCGGCGGGAGAGCTCAGCAGCGCAGACCTCATCGGCGTGCCTCGGGGCGCGCACCGCATTTAGCGCAAGTGTCCCCTGCAAGGGAAGGGATGAGACGTGGCTTGCCGCCCGGTTCACGCGCGCTCTCGGCCGTTGCGAACGAAACACCATCGGTTCATCGTGCCTGCCATGAGCAGCCGACCGAAGATGCGCGTCCTCGGGCGATATATCGTGAGCGATCCCCGCATTTGTCACGGGAAACCGACTTTCCGCGGCACGCGGGTCCGTGTTGAGGATGTCATCGAGCAAGTGGCTAGCGGCATGGCGTGGAAAACGATCATCGAAGAGTGGAACCGCAGCGTGACTGTTGAAGCCATCCGGGAGGCTGTGCAGCTGGCAAGCCAGGCTCTCCACGCCTACGAATTTGTGCTGGCAACAAAGTCCGCGTGAACGTCCTTGATGAGGATATCCCGAAGGGTCAACGGGTACGTGTGACCCTGGAGCGAGGGCGCGCTACGCGCAACGTTGACGGTGATGGCCGACCGGTTCGCAGCACTCGTCCTTGCCCAGTGGTGAAGCTTGCCGTCGCGTCAAGCCGCTCGACTCGTTGTAGTCGCGGCGATGCCTGACCTATATTCCGAGTTTCAAGGCCCGGCCCTCCGCTGTGCTCCTAGGACGAAATCAATGAATTCCGTAACGCTTGAAACCGTGTGCTGATCGCATTTGAACCAGTCGTTAGTTACGAACGAGCCCTCTGGCCCCGAACGCTATGCCGATGAGCCGCGCCCGCTTTTGGCGGCGGTCTCGGCCTGTTAGGCGCGAGCGCCGCCTGTACAGCAGACAACTCGCGCATCTCCCCGCCACGATGGATCATTCGGTGGCAGTTGGCACAGACCACCGCCAGGTCTTCCAGTCTTGTCTGCACCTCTGACTCCGCATCGGAAAGCGCGAGCCGATGGTGGACCTCGCAGAAGCCGTCGCCGAGGATCGAGTAGCGCTCGCGGAAATCGAACCCGCAGACTTCACAGGCGAGACGACCGGCGGTCTGTAGAACGACGCGTTTCTTTCGTTCGATCAGCGCACGGCTTCGTTCGCGGATGAGGTGGGAGACAAGCTTGCGCCGGCCCTCAGTAGCCGGGCCGGGCAGATCCAGCATCTCGGGTGGAACCTGCGGCCGGAGTGCTTCCGCAGCGTACAGCCACTGCGGTGTGCGGCAGATGGCATAGGAACGGATGTAGCCTGCTGGGATGCGGGCTCCGGTGTTCGCGAGCACGAGTTGGGTCTTCCGCGGCGGCTGCGCGAACTTTTCGAGGTGACTGGCCAGAATCGTCGTTTGAGGATTGCCGTCACCTGAAGAGAGCTGAATGTCATCGATCTGCGCGCGGAAAATCAGATCCCTCGTGGCGCGGGCGTCGGAAAACACGACGGGTAGGACGGACCCGTTCTGCGTTGCCAACGCCAGCTCCTTCGCTGCCCGGTTCCAATTTCGATGCTCGACAAACGAGGATGCACCACCAGAACGCCAGTCTTCGTCGAGGGCATCACCGTGACGGATGGCATAGACGCAGATGTTGTGGATGCCCAAAGGGTTGTTTTTGGAAAGATACCGCTGTAGCTGCGCAGCGACAACTGCGCTGCGAATTCGATTGAAGCCAAGACTGAAATTCCTTTGCTCCCGGAGCAGCGACCGGAACCATGCCTCCGCTGTGACTTCGGGGGACGGTCGAAATGGTTTGCCCGGACCGCTGATCCCAAAGCCGTCTGATTCCGGGCGTACCTCTGACGGGGTGAATACACCAGCGAGTCGGAAGGAAGTGCGCGCCGCATCCTGTTTGCCCACAACCACCCAAACTCGATTGCCGATGGCACGGCGGAGTATGCTTTCGGGTTTCCGGCTGAAGAAATGGAACTGCTCGCCGGGCTGATAGTCGCGCCCCATCAACTCTGTGCTGTGATAGGCGACGTAGTCATCCATCTTGGCTCTGTTCAGCTGTTGATCTCGTCAGCAAACTCATCGTGGTTCCACGCGCGCCCAATCGCCTTGTCGAGCCGCTTCAGCAGGGCGTCAAGTGATTCAGCGGGCCGCCGAACCAATGCGGCAAATTGTTGATTCTCGTCGCACGCCACGGCTGCGCACCGAATCGGGCCGATTCTACCGATGGTGATCTCACCGTTTCCGTCGATCAGTGTCTCGATGTTTCTCAGCTTCGCCAACCAACCTCCGACCACGCCCACTACGGCGCGAACTGGCAACCAAGACCCTATTGAAACACGACTGACCAAACGGGCACGTCCCCGCCGTCGCCTGCAGCCGCCGAGTTAGACCTGCTCACACGGCCCGGCGCTTTTGGGCTGGAGGCCGCACAACTGGTCGCCGGGGCTTGCGGCTCACGACGGTAAACTCGCCACGATCTTGCCGGTCCTGGAGGTCGCGGAAGATCGCGGCTACGTCGTAGTTGAATCGTGCGGCATACTGCTGCCGAATGCGCCGCACCTCTTCGACAATCGGGTCCTTCGCCATCGGTTCAGTCCTCCATGAGTTCCTCGGGCGTGCACAGGACAGGTGGTTCGTAGCCTACGGTACGGCAGATGCTTTCGATCCTGGTCCTCATCGTAGCGTTCGCAATGTGTGCGCAGTTCCACGTCAGGAGGTAGTCCACACCGTGAACAGTTGCAATCGCGATGTGCGTTGCATCGACAACCGCTTGCGTCGGAATAGCACCTGCTCCCACAAGCGCCTCGGCCAATCGCATCGCCCCCGGCGTGGCGTCAAGGACCGGGATTGCTTTCAGGGCCGCCAGCCGCTTCTGCGCACGGCGAGGATCACCGCCCGCTGCCTCCTGGACAACCGGCGGCGACACGTAGAGGTCGAACTGCGAGCGCCGCGTACGCCACCATCGCCGGGTGAGTTGCTGGTGCGCCCGCTGCATGAGGTCGCGGCTTGGACGCGCCGTGAGGTAGCTCACAATCGTTGTCTCAATGTACACGCTCGACGCCATCGCGCCACGTTACGGCGGGCCGAGACTGGAGTCGAACGCCCGAGCTTCAGGTGCAAGCGAATCCCACAGGATGCGGCGCGCAGCGCCGCTTCCGCGAACCGCTCGTCTGCCGCAAGCAACGTTAGACATTGCGGCCGCAGATCTTTCGCAGAGCTCTCAGACCAAGGGGAGGGGTGTGACGGTGCAGCATTCGGTGACAGTTCGAGCAGACCGGCACCAGGTCAACAAGCGGGTCAACTTTCCGTCTTCCGTGATCGCTCGCGAACTGCGTCGTGTGATGTACCTCGATGAAAGCTTTGCCGAGTTCTCCGTAGCGTCGCTCGAACGAGAAACCACATGCCTGACAGACCAGCCCGAAGTACTCGATACAGATGCGGCGCGCTTCCCGATTGCGTTCCCAGCCGACGACTTGGCTCCGGGAAATGGTACCCTCGTAGAGGTCGTCGACCATTGGCTCTCTGGGCGGAACGGGCCGGGAGGGAGGTCGCCGCGCTGGCCTTGTCGCCAGACCTGTCCGGGCCAGCGCTCTGGCGAAAGCCGCCCGCATTCGAAAGCTGAACTCCTCCGCAGCATCAATCGGCGGGGCCGGCCAACTGGCGATTGCCGCGAGTTCGACGCCGGGATAGGCCAAACCGAGTTCGCGACGCACCCTTCCTGCGAACTGTCCGTAGAGCCTATTCGTGTGCCGCTGACTGATGCCAGCTGCACGACCTAGTGAACGCATTGTGGTTACTCGCCCTGGCGTAGACGCATGCTCAGCGAGCATTGCGCGAACGCTCCGCGCGATGCCGCGCCCGACGAGAGCCTGCAGGACGACGGCGTATTCCTGCTCCGAAATGCTTCGTTCGAGCATCATAGGCTGGGTGATGTCTAACGTCGTGCCGCTGAGCGGCCGCGGGCGCACGACAACGGCGCGATCGAAGCAGCCCGCGTCATGCCCGCGGTCCGATCGATCGACGGGTTAGCTGTGTCCCGTTTCCGGACTATTCGGTGCATCACAAACGCACTGAACAAATACATCAATGGGAGTTGCGAAACCCTGCCCGCCCGAGCCCATGCCGGCCTCTTTCGCAATGCCGACCAGGAACGGCCCCTGATCGCAAAAGTACATCAACGGACCGCCGCTGTAGCCGCCCAGCGCATGTTCGTCGGCACGGACCATGCTCCAGAATTGCTCGAAGCAGGCAACAATGAGAGGCGGAGCATCGGCGGGAAGACCTGTTACCTGCGTCGGATCGAGTTCAACGATCACCTGCGGCACCGTACCTGAGGCTATAGAGGGTGGATCCGAAATGCGTTCGAGAATGGCCCAGATCGGAATCGAGCCAGCCGCTTGGACCCTTAGCGCCGCATCTTCGAAGCGAGAAAAGCGAGCGAAACCCAAAATCACCCCGGCGAGTCGCGGGTCCCTTTGTCGCTCGATCATCGGCCTCAGATGTTCGCGAAGGGCTGCGGCATGACGGTCGAGCGCAAACCATTTGATCGACGTCTCTTGCTCCATAGCGCAGGGTGGCCGGAGTGCGGAAACGTCAAAGAGCGCCGCATTCTGGACGTCAAGAATCGCCTCCGGGCCAATGCGATGCTCGATCGGAGGCGAGGGAACTCCGCTGACCTGTGCCCAGTCACGGAACACCTCAACGTATACTTCGCCTTTCGCGAAGAGCCCGCAAACAACGTGGTGTGCGGTCGCGAGTAACTTCTGTCCATCGATCTGCACGAAAACGGCGCTGCCCGAATCAACGACTCGACCGTCGGAATCTTTTGCGACCAGCCGGCCGTAAGTGTTCACGACGGATCGCAGCCCGCGTTCAACGATTTCCACTTCATCCTGTGTCATGACGCTGCACCTGCACAGCTAACTTTGAATTAGCCCGCGAGGCCGAGCTGACTGATCACGCGAGCTTCGCGGCTATCCCCTTTACTACGAGGGCTGGTCATACTGCAGTTTGGTTCGTCTGTCGACATTCTGCGGTTGTCCACCAGGTCGGACCGAATCGCGATAACCCGCCAGCCTCGCGGATTATCTCCCGAAGCGCACCCCCGCCAGCAGCCGACCCGCCGGGCTCTCGACGCCGAGGCCGCCGCGGTTGAGCACGTGGGGAGCGGCGGAGTCTAGGAAGCTGGCGTCGACGGCAGGCACGGCGCAGCGGTCGGCGTTCACGCCATCCTCCTCGCTTGCGGGGGCATCGGCCGGCTACAGGCCCAGAGACGCCGGAGCTTCTCCTTCAGCGCTTGATCGCCAGCGGGCCGCAGCTTGCGGGCATCGGTTCCCTGCCGCGGGCTCAGGTCGGCGAGGCACAGCGCCCCGTGGCGAATGGCTGCCTTCAGTCGAGTCCCTCGCCAACGAGATGGTCCAGATCCTTGATCTCCTTCGCAGTCGACCCCCGCGTTGCGCGCGCCGCCTCCCGATACGCACCCTTGAGCCCCCGTCGCTCGCCCGTCTCCTGCTGCGGGCGGCGTCGCATCGGATCACCTCGCCGCGCTTTGATCCTGATGCCCAACGCGTCAGCCCTCGCCCGGATCGCCGCGGCTGGCCGCGATGCTCACGCCGAGTGGGCCGCGCGGTACCGCGACCTCGAACCGCTGACCTTGGCGGATGATCTCCACCTGCACGGTTTCCCCGGCGGTGCCGCTGCGCGTGGCGGTGACGAGCTCGTTGGGAGCGAAGATGCGGGTGTCGCCGTAGCGCAGCACCACGTCCCCAGCTTGTATGCCCGCCGCCGCCGCCGGTGATTCGAGCATCACCTCATTGACGGCGACGCGGTTCGGCTGCTCGAGGGCGGCGAGATAGCGGTCGTACGCCTCGTCCCCAATGTCGTCTCGGATCGACGTGCGTTGCCGGTCGATCTCCGCCATCTTCGCGGCAAAGTCGGGCGTATCCAGCCATCCCTCACGCTCCGCCTGATTGCGCAGATAGATCTCGGAGAGCGCGAGCTCGTCCCGCCGCCGCCGGATCTCGGTCGCGCTCGTCGCGTCGATACCGGCGGTGAGCAGCGCGCGCTCCATTGAGGTCACTGAGGTAACGGCTTCGGGGGCGCTCGCCGGGTCGACTGCGCCGCTGGGCGCGGCATCTGTCGTCGGTGCGGCCGCGACGGACGCGGGTTGCGAGGCCACCATCTGCGGGGTCTCGTGGCCGCTGCTGCGCAGCACGGCAAGCTCAGTCACGAACACCTCGAGCCGCTGCTCCAGGCGGCGCCGTTGATCCGCTTCCGACGCCAGCTTCGCCGCCAGTAGATCGAGTTGCCGCTTCAGCCGGCTGGTTTCAACGGCGTCGGGGCTCTGCCCGGACACGGACACCGAATCTCCGAAGCGCCCCTCCAGTGGCTCAACGCGTCCTCGTTCGCCCCGCCACCCCAGCCAGACACCACCCGCCAGACCAACCGCGACAAGCAAAGCACTATACACAATCCTGTTCATTCAAGCGCATCCTTCGAGCGCCTCGATTGTGGCCGTGTCGGGTCGGCGACGCAACAGGGCCGACCGCCTCGGACGATTCGGAACTCGCACGACCACCGGATTTGTTGTGCCTCCGTTGCATCCGCGACGCGTGCATCCGACGATCGGGCGTCGTACACTCCACCGCCGGGAGACCGAAAGGATGACGTGCAGATCGATTGGGTTGTGGATGGCCCTCGTCGCGGTAGCGGGGTGTAGCGGTGAGCCGGCCCTGGTGCGCCAGATGCGCAAGGAGCACCTGATCAACGCCATCCGGCAACGGCTCTTCGAGTCCGTCGAGGCCGAGAAGAGTGCGGTGCTGGCAACGACGGACGAGGAGTCGCAGGCGCTGGCGCTCGAGGTGCAGCATTCCGCCACGGACATCAATCGGCTGCGCGGCGAGTTGCGCCCACTCATCGTTGCCGACGGACGCCACGAGGAGATCGAAAAGCTCGACGCTTTCGACGCCACGTGGACCGAGCTCGAGGGCGTGGACCACCGCCTGCTCGCGCTCGCGGTGGCGAACACGAACCTGAAGGCAGCCCGGCTGTCGGCACGCGAGGGAGTGGCCGCCCTCGACCGCTTCGTCGATGCCCTCACCGAGATGCAGCGCAGCGCTATGGAACCGGAGATGATTCGTACGCTGTCGCGAGCGTCCGTCGCTGCGTTGCGCGGACAGTCCTTGCTCCTCGTCCATATTCCCACGGCCGACGAGGCGGAGATGACGCGCTTGGAGCAACGGATGGGCACATTGAGCGACGAGGTGGACCGCAATCTCGCCAGCGCTCGCGAGAGCGGCGCGCCGTTGCCGCAACAGCTCGCGACGGCGTCACAAGCGTGGAGTGAGTACCGGCGGATTGCCGCCGACGTGCTGCGGCTGTCACGGGAGAACACGAACGTCATCTCGTTCGACGTCTCCGTTCACGAGAAACGCCAGGCGACCAAGGAATGCCTGTCCGCACTGTCGGCGCTCTTGGCCGCAGTGGAATCGGGTTCCCCGGCGACGCGGTGAATAAGCCGGGACGAAGGAGGCGAGGCATGAACGAGAAGACCAAAGCAATCGTCGTCGGGGTGGGGCCCGAGGCAGGGCTTGGGGGCGCGCTCTGCACGCGGCTCGCACGTGAGGGACTCCACGTGTTTGTTGCTGGGCGCACTCCGGAAAACGTGCAGCAGCTGGCCCAGACGATCGGGAAGGCTGGCGGCCACGCGACCGCCGTGCCCACCGACACAACGAAGGAACATGACGTCGTCGCCCTGTTCAATCGCGCCGAGGCAGAAGACGACGGCGTGCTCGATCTCGTCATCTACAACGCCGGCAACGCCGCGATGGGGCAGGTCCACGATATGGACGCAAGCTTCTTTGAAGGCGTGTGGCGCGTCGGCTGCTTCGGTGGTTTCCTCGTCGGGCGCGAGGCGGTTCGACGGATGCTCCCGCGAGGACGCGGAGCGGTTCTCTTCACAGGTGCGACCGCATCGCTGCGCGGGAAACCGAATACCACTGCCTTTGCCGCAGCGAAAGCGGCGCTGCGCTCGCTCGCACAGTCGATGGCGCGCGCCTACGGCCCGCAGGGCATACACGTCGCACACGTCGTCGTCGACGGCGGCATCGCCGGCGACAAGATCGTCAAAGGCCTCCCGCAGTTCGCGCAGGCAATGGGCGAGGACGGCCTCATCAGCCTCACCGGGCTCGCCGACGCCTACTGGTATCTCTACACCCAACCGAAAGCCGCCTGGACGCACGAGCTCGATCTGCGAAC
>JBGQHM010000293.1:0-8464 GCA_041497995.1 Binatia bacterium
ACCACGCTGATGGCGGCCCCGCTTTCCTCGATTCCCACCAACGACGCGGTCGGTCTGGACTCGGTGGAGGCGGTGACGCTCACCTTTGCCGAGCCGATCGATCCGCAGGCCCTGGCGCGCATGCTCACGATGGAGCTGCGACCCCTGCCCGGGATCGGCAGCGGCACGAGCCTCACCGCGGGCCGCTGGATGACCCGCGACGACTTTGACATCAAGACGATGGAACGTCATGCGCGCGCCGCTCCCGCAACGTATGTGGTTGAGCTGAAGAGTCCGATTCCGCTCGGCACGCGAGCGATCGTTCACCTGCGGCTGTCGCTCGATGACGACGCCTCGGAATCGTTTGCCGAGATTGCCTTCGCAACGGCCGAACCGTTCCGCATCCTCGAAGTGGGTTGTCGCGCCGGGACGGGCAACGCGCCGGTGCGCCGCAGCTATCCGGTGACGCCGGAAGGCTCGCGTTACAGCGCCGACCAGGTGCTGAACTGTGGGTCGATGAGTCGTGCGCTGCTGGTGGAGTTTTCCGCGCAACCACGCGACCTCGGACCCGTCGAGGGCCGCAACTTGGTGCGCTTCAGCCCGGCGGTCGACAAGCTCTCCTTTGCCGTCGAGGGCAACACGCTCAACATCTCGGGCGACTTCGCGTGGGAGAAGGTCTACCGCGTGACGCTGATGCGCACCGCGCTTGCCGATCTGCAAGGTCGGCCGCTCGACATCCGCGGCGAGAGCGAAGTGTACATCTACTTCCCACACCGCGAGGAGTATCTGCAGTGGGGTGCGTCGCAAGGCGTGATGGAGCGCTTCGGGCCGCAGATGGTACCGGTCAGCGGCCGCGGCAAGGAGCGCCTCGACCTGCGCATCTTTCCGGTCGACCCGCTCGATCGGTCGTTCTGGCCCTTTCCGGCGACTGCCGTCATTGTCGACGAATCACAGCAACCGCCGCGGCCGGGGGAGGAGCCACAACCTTACACGGCGGTCGCGCCGATCGCGCTTGACGCGCTCCAGAAACAGATCGCCACATTGGGCTCGCCGCCGGTGTCGACCATTGTCGATCTGCCGTTGCATCACGACAGCAGCGCCGCAACCTTCGGGCTCGACCTCAGGGAGCACCTGGCGCGAATCTCCGGCAAAGAGAAGGCCGGAACGTATCTGGTGGGCCTGCGTCGCGTCGATAGTTCCAACGACCGTTCGTGGATGCGTGTCCAGGTGACCGACCTCAGCCTGAGCGTTGTCGAGGAGCCCAGAGCGGTTCGCTTCGTCGTGACCGCGCTGTCGACCGGCAAGCCAGTGGGTGACGCGTCGGTGCAACTCGAAGGCAGCGCCCGTGGTGATTGGGCCACGCTCGCTACTGGCACCACCGGACGCGATGGCAGTTTTGTGTGGGCGGCACCGGGAAACGATCCCCACTGCTTCCGTGAGGTCCGTCGCATCGTCGTGCGCAGTGGGGACGACCTTCTGGTGCTCGACACCGACAGACCGCCGGACGGCTATGCCGACAATCACTGGTCGCCGACGCAGGGGCGTTGGTTGAACTGGGTGTACCAACCGCTCGACGCGCGCGGCCCGCAGCCGGAAGATCTCTGCCACATCTTCACCGAACGCCCCGTCTATCGTCCCGAGGAAGAGGTGCACATCAAAGGGTACCTGCGGCGGCGCGAGCGTGGCCGACTGGCACCGCGCAGCTTCGAAGGCTTCGTCGTCATCGAGGGACCCGGCGATCAGAGCTGGAAGCGCAAGGTGACGCTGACCGACGCCGGTAGTTTCTATGCGAAGTTTGCCGAGGCCAATCTTCCGACCGGTGAGTACAAGGTGCACCTCGAAGATTCACACGAGCAGCACTACGGCGCGGTCTCGTTTCGTATGGAGGCCTATCGCATCCCCACTTTCGAAGTGCAGCTGAACGCACCCGACCGGGTGCCGCTCGACCGCGAGTTCGAAGTGAAGCTGAACGCCAGCTACTACGCCGGCGGCAAGGTGGCCGGGCGCCCGGTGCAGTGGCGCGTCACGCAGTTTCCCTACACATGGTCGCCGAAGAAGCGGGAGGGCTTCTTCTACTCGTCGGACGGGCGCTTCTCCGGCACGGGACGCTTTGAGTCGTCGCCGAAGCTCGAGAAGGAGGACACCACGGACGCGGACGGCGCGGTGTCGTTGGTGATCAACCCGGCCATCGAGCCAACGTCACAGCCACGCAGCTACACCGTGGAGGCGACGGTGACCGGCGCTGACGATCAGACAGTGACCAACACTCGCCACGTGCTGGCGCTGCCGCCGTTTGTCCTCGGCCTCAATGTGCCCCGCTATCTCGAGAAGGCGGCGAAGATCGAGCCGCAGCTCATCGTCGTCGGTCCCGACGGCAACTTGCTCGCGGGTATGGAAGTGAAGGTGCGATTGCTGAGCCGGCAGTGGCACTCGCATCTCCGGGCCAGCGACTTCTCCGAGGGCGTCGCACGCTACGTCACCGATGTGGTCGACGAGAAGGTATCGGAGACCACCGTGACGAGCGCGGACGAGCCACTGAAGCTGAGTCTGCCGATCGACAGTGCCGGAGTGTACATCGTCGAGCTGGAAGCGCACGACAAGCTGAACCGTGCGCAGGTCGTTGCGGTCGATCTGTACGCCGGTGGCGAGCAACCGGTGACCTGGGCGAAGCCGGTGACCCGTGTATTCGAAGTGGCGACGGACAGGGACACGTATGATCCGGGCGACACCGCCGTCCTCGTGCTCAAGAGCCCGTATCAAGAGGGGCGAGCGCTGGTTGTCGTCGAAGCGCCCGGTGGCAACCGCTACGAGTGGCTCGACGTCAATGGCGGTAGCGCAACCTACAAAGTGCCGGTGAAGAACACGTACGTACCCCAGTTGCCGGTGCACTTCGTGCTCATGCGCCCGCGCGTGCGAGGAACTGGATCGACGCCGACGGATCAGACCGACCTCGGCAAGCCATCGACCGTGGCGGCTACCGCCTGGGTGAAGGTGAACCCGATCGACAACCGGGTGAACGTTGCGCTCCAGCACGCCGAGAAAGCGCGTCCGGGTGACCATGTGCCGGTGACCATCCGTCTCAGCAACCCGCAGGGTAAGCCCCTGCCCGGCGAAGTGACGCTGTGGCTCGTCGATCAAGCGGTGCTTGCGCTCGGCAAGGAGCAGCGCCTCGATCCGCTGCCTGAGTTCATCACAGAGGTGAAGTCGCACCTGACGGTGCGCGACACGCGCAACTTGCCGTTCGGCTATCTCCCGTTTGCCGAGAATCCCGGCGGATCTGGAGGACAAGGCGAGGAAGCGAAGCCGTTCGACAAGGTCACGGTGCGCCGCACATTCAAGCCCGTGCCGTACTACAACCCGGCGATCATCGTCGGACCCGATGGTGTGGCGACGGTGACTGTCGAGCTGCCAGACAACCTCACCAACTTCAAGGTGCGCGCCAAGGCCATCAGCGGGCCGGACCGCTTCGGGTTCGCCGCCGGCGACCTCGCGGTGCGTTTGCCGGTGATTGTGCAACCGGCGTTGCCGCGCTTCGTCCGCCCAGGCGACAGCTTCACCGCCGCGGCGGTCGGCCGCATCATTGAGGGCGAGGGTGGGCCGGGATCGGCGCTGATCCAGGTCGAGGGTGCGGCCCTCAGCGGCGAGCACACGCGTCAGCTCGCCTGGGTGCCCGATCGTCCCGAGCGCATCGAGTTCGGAGTGGACGTTGCCACACCGCCGTACACGCCCGACGGTAAACTCAGCCGAGAAGAGGTGTCGTTCAAGGTCGCAGTGCGGCGCGAGTCGGATGGGGTTGGCGACGCCTTCGAAGTGAAGTTGCCCATCCGCGACGATCGTCAACGTGTCACCACGCGCCTGTTGCAGGATCTCCAGGCGGTTACGCCGATGGAATTAGCGGCGGTGCCCGAGCCGGCGCGCCCCGGTACAGTGCGCCGCACCATGCTGGTCTCCGATCAGCCAGCGCTGGTGCGCATGGCGGCGGGCCTCGACTTCCTCGCTGCCTATCCGTACGGCTGCACCGAGCAGAAGGTGAGTCGTGCGCGCAGCTCCCTTGGGTTGAAGAAGTTCCGCGCGCTGCTGCACGAAGAAGGCGGCGACGAGAAGACCGCACGACCGGTCAAGGAGCTCCTCGAGTGGCTGCCGCTTGTGGTGGATGCGAACGGCCTGTGCGCTTACTGGCCAGGAGGGCAGGGCTCCGTGTCGCTCACCGCGTGGGTCGTGCAGTTTCTCGTGGAGGCGCGCGCGCAAGGCTTCGCAGTCGACGAGAAGCTTTACGGGACGTTGACGACCTCACTGGATCAAGCGCTGCGTTCGGACTACAGCCACTTCATCGACGGCGAAGCGTTCGTCGAGCGCGCCTGGGCACTGAACGCGTTGGCCGATGCCGGCAAGTTCAACCCGGCGTACGCCGCCGAGCTGGCGCGGCGCGCGCAGTTCCTCGACCTCGAAGGCGTCGCGTTGGTGTCGTTGGCGCTCTCGCGCAGCGGCGACGCCGGCTCGTCGACCATGGACAACCTCGTCGAACGCATGTGGGACGGCGTGATCATCCGGCTGTATCAGGGCCACGAGCTGTACGGTGGCTTGCAGAAAACCGTCGTGACGCGCAACGGTTTGATCCTACCCAGTGAGACCCGCACGGTGTCCGAGATGACGCGCGCCATCGCGCACCTCAAGGGTGACGCGCCGCGGCTGCAGGTACTGGTCAACGCGCTGGTGACGTTGGGCCGCGGCGACGGCTGGGGATCCACGAACGCCAACGCCGCGGCGATCATGGCGCTGGCTGAGACCCTGCAGCCGCCGTTTGCGGGCAGCACGCCGCACGCAGTGCAGGTCCGTCTCGGCGCCGATACTCGCGACCTGTCCATCGGCCCGAATGCGCCGATTGCACAGCTCGTCAGTACGAGTCCAGACGCCGGCCAGATCCTCTTGCAAGGCGCCGCCGCTTCGAGCCCCGTGGTCGCGCGCACTGAAACCTCGTACATCCCGCTGGCCGAGGGCAGTCAGGTGCCAGCGCAAGCGAGCGGCTTCGTGGTGACACGCGAGGTCTTCCGCGTGCCCCAGGCAGACGATGTGCCCCTGGAGCGCATCGCGCTGAGCGATCCGGGCACGACCGTGAAGTTCACGATCGGTGAGGTGGCCGAAGAGCACGCCCAGGTGGTGAATCCCGAGGAACGTCACTACGTGGCGATCGTCGTACCGCTCGCTGCCGGCATGGAACCGCTCAACGCTGCGCTGGCCACGGCCTCCTCGGATGCCAAGCCGCGTGGCACGCTGACGCGCGAGCCGACGTACGTGACCTACTTGGACGACCACGTCGTCTTCTACTACGACACGTTGCCCAAAGGGACCTTCGATTTCTTCTTCCGTACGCGCGCCACCACCGCCGGCCGCTTCATCCAACCCGCGGCGCAGGCGGAGATGATGTACGACGGCAGCGTGCGCGGGAATTCCGCGGGGGCGTGGGTGGACGTGCAAAGATAAATCTCACGCGGAGACGCAGAGGCGCAGAGATGAGGGAGAACGAAGTCGAAGGCGTCCAAATGGAGATCGGGTTTCGGATTGATCTCTTGGTGGAAAACTTGGTTATCGTGGAACTCAAGTCGGTCGAGGCGACCGCCCCAGTACATTACAAACAGCTACTGACCTACCTCCGGCTAGCGGACAAGCGAGTCGGACTCCTTCTCAACTTCGGCGCCGCTACGATCAAGGAAGGCATCACTCGAGTCGTCAATGCCCTTCCTGAGTAAAGTTCCGTCCGCCTCTGCGTCTCTGCGTCTCTGCGTGAGCGTACTCTTCCTTCTCCTCATCTCTTTCTTTGCAGTCCACGCCCGGCTCATCACCCCCGACCCCACGCTGCTCCTCCGCGACCGGCACGGCGCATTCCTCGCCGAGATCGGCTACGGCAAGGACAGCGAGGCTGGTTACTGGCAGGTCGATGCGCTGCCGCAGCGCGTCGTTGCCGCAACGCTGGTGACCGAGGACCGGCGCTTCTGGGAGCACCCGGGCGTGGACGTTTTCGCCGCGGCGCGCGCCGCCCGGCAGAACCTCGGTGACGCGCGGCGCACCTCCGGTGCGTCGACCATCGCCATGCAAGTGGCGCGCATGGAGTATCCGGGGCCTCGCACGTACGCGCGCAAGGCGCTAGAGGCTGTCACGGCGTGTCTGCTCACAGTGCGCTACGGCCGCGAGGCAGTGTTGGCGCACTACCTGCGGATTGTGCCGTACAGCAACCGCATCCACGGCATCGCGTACGCCGCGCGGCGCTATCTCGACAAGCCGGTCGAAGACCTGAGCTGGGCCGAGACCGCCTTCCTTGCGGCAATTCCGCAGGCGCCGTCGCGCATGAATCCATTTACAGCGCGTGGGCGCCAAGGCGCCGTGGAACGTGGCCGGCGCATCCTCGTGGCGCTGCGGGCCCAGGGTGTTCTGTCCGAGGCGGAGTGCGATCTGGCAATGGTACAGATCGCCACACTCCAGGTACCCCGTCTCCCGCGCCGCTCGTTGAATGCTGTGCACGCGGTGCTGCGGTTCCAGAAGCTGTTCCGCGATCCGGCGACGCGGCGCGCCCTCCCGTCGGCCACCATTGTCGAGACCGCGATCGATCTCGATATCCAGGACACCGTAGCCGTGCTCACTGCACAGGCCGTGCGCGATCTGGAAAGTCGGGGCGTTGGCAATGCCGGTGTCATGGTGCTGGACCGCCAGACGAACGAGGTGCGTGCGGCGGTGGGCTCGGCGGGGTACTTCGACACGCAGCACGCCGGCGCTTACGACTACACGCGCGTGCCGCGTTCCCCGGGGAGCACGCTGAAGCCGTTCCTGTACGGGCTCGCCCTGGAGCGCGGGCGCATCACGCCCGCGACGATTCTCGACGACATCCAGCGCACGCCGGGGGACATTACCAACGCGGATGAAGCGTTTCTCGGTCCGCTGCTGCCGCGCGTGGCGCTTGCCAACTCGCGCAACGTGCCGGCGGCCAACCTGTTGGCGCTTGTTGGCGTCGAGCAAGGCTATGCGTTCTTGCGCGATCTGGGCCTGCACCGCGGCGACGATGCGGCCCAGCGCTACGGGCTTGGGCTGTCGATTGGTGCGTTGCCGGTTACGTTGGAGCATCTGGTGCACGCATTCACGATGTTGGCGCGCGAAGGCGTGCTCACCGATGTCGTGTGGTATCGCGGCCAACCCGTCGGGTTCCCACGCCGTTTGCTGTCAGAAGAGACCGCCCGGCAGGTGACGTTGTTCCTCGCCGATCCGATGGCGCGCCTACCAACCTTCCCGCGTATGGGCGCCAGCGAGTATCCGTTTCCAGTGGCGGTGAAGACGGGTACGTCGTCACGCTATCGCGACGCGCTGACCGTGGCGTACTCGACGCGGTATGTCGTTGGCGTGTGGATCGGGCGTCCCGACTACCGGCCGATGAGCCGGATGTCTGCGTTCAGCTCGGCGGCGAGCCTGGCGCACGATATCCTGACGGTGCTCCAGCCTGATGAGCGCGGCGGTCTCAACGATCTGCAGTTCCCGGCGCCGCGCGGCTTTCGGTCCGAACGGGTCTGCGCGCTCACCGGCAAGCGCGCCACACCCGCGTGCGGGCAAGTCTTCCTCGAATGGTTTCGTCCGGGCCAAGAGCCGGCGCAGGACTGCGACGCGCACGTGCAGGTTGCGGTCGACAGGCGGGATGGACTGCTGGCGTCATCGTTCACGCCTTCGCGTTTCGTCGACGTGCGTACGTTCACGACACTTGGTCCGCGCTTCGCGGCGTGGGCGGACGCGGTGGGCCTGTCACGGCCGCCCACGGAGGTGAGTCCGCTCGATACTCCACGCGCCACGAGCGCACGGGCAGAAAGTCACGTAGAGCGACGCGTTGTGGGCGACCGCGTCCCCAAGATGAGCATCGTTGCGCCGGAGCCCGGCATGCGGCTGGTGCGCGACCCGGACAATCCGCCCGCCCGCACTACACTCGCGCTGCGCGTCGTCGTCGATCCGCCCGCGCAGCAGGTCGTGTGGTACGTCGACAATGTGCCCTTCCAAGTCGTCGACTACCCGTACACTGCGCGCTGGGCGCTCAAGCCGGGCGAGCACACGTTTCAGGTGCGGTTGCCGTTTATCAATTCGGCGTCGGCCGCTGTACGAGTCCGCGTGCAGTGAGCCCGTGCTGTGGTGCGCGGAGCCTGACAACTCCCATTCCAATCAAGAGGGCACCGAGCGCTCCAAGGCTGAAATGGCCCATCGCCGGGGCTGCCACCCCAACTCTTGTGACCGCTGAGGAGGAGTTGTCCGCAGGGTTGGGATCGAGCTGATCGGCGCTCACCGTCGCGGTATTCGTGAATAGGCCGGCGAACTGTGGCGTGACCAGCAACGTGATCTCGGGGGCGACTGTGTCTGCGGCAAGACTCGCAAGCGTGCATTTCACGGTTCCCGGAGGGCCCTCTACGCAGGTCCACCCCGTGCCCGTGGCGCTCTTGAGGACGACGCCGGCGGGAAGCAT
>JBGQHM010000294.1:0-8435 GCA_041497995.1 Binatia bacterium
ATCGTGGCGATGGGGGTGTCAACGAACTTTGCGGTGGAGGGCACGGTACGCGGTGCGGTGAACCGGCTCTTCGAGGTTGTGGTGCCGGAAGATTGCTGCGCCAGCGTACCGGACGAGATGCACCGATTTTCGATCGACCGTATCCTTTCGTTGCTCGGAACGATCTCGACGAGCGACGAAGTCGAGCGGGCGCTGACCGCGGCTTCCTGAGATCGACATTCGCATCCACTCGATGACCATCGAGACGATTCGGGAGCGCCTGTTGCGACACCACCCTGTGGTCGTGGAAGCGACCGAGTGCGCTCGAGCCGCCGTGGCGATCGTGCTACGCGATGACGGGGGCGGACCGGAGTTCATTGTCATCCACCGGGCGCACCGGCGTGGCGACCCTTGGTCGGGTCACATGGCCCTCCCGGGCGGCCGGCAACAACCGAACGATCGCGATCTCTTCGCAACCGCAGCACGTGAGACGAATGAAGAGGTGGGTGTCGATCTCGAACAGCGCGGCGAGTTGCTAGGCCACCTCGATGACTTGCGTGCCATCGGCCGCGGCCGGCCGCTTGACTTGATCATCAGGCCCGTCGTCTGTGCGTTGCATGCACCGGTGACGCTGCGGCCCGACGACCGGGAAGTGCAGAGCGCGTTCTGGGTACCGCTGGCGTCGCTGCGCCGGCATGAAGCGCGCGGCACCTACCGCCACACGCTCGACGGACACCAGCTCGAACATCCGGCGTTCATCTACAAAGGCCACACCATCTGGGGACTGACGCATCGCATCCTGACGAGCTTTTTGGAAGCGCTGGACTGAGACTGCCTGCGCCCGTAGCCGCGCACACTGCGTTGACTTGCCAGACCGCTTTCCTTAGTGTCGACGCACCTGCATGCTCATCACGCTACTACCGCAGCGAAAGCAGATTGAGATCGAGGGTCGCCGGCGCGTGGCCGACATCCTGCGCCATCTGGGTTTGTTACCCGGAACCGCGATAGTGATCCGGGGTGATGAATTGGTCACCGACGAGGAAGTCGTCGAGGCCAACGAGTCGATCGAAATCCGCAACGTCATCTCGGGTGGATGATGAAGTGCAAACGCTGTCGCGGCAAAGCAGAGGTGCAGATCCGGCACCACAACGCCGCCTTCTGCCGCCCGTGCTTCGTTTTCTTCTTCCAGCGGCAGGTGCAGCGTACGATCGAGAAGCATCTGATGTTCTCGCCCGAGGAGGAGGTGCTGGTCGCCGTATCCGGAGGGAAGGACAGTCTGGCGCTGTGGGACGCTTTGATCGAGCTCGGGTACCGTACCGCCGGGGTGCACGTCGCACTCGGCATCGGGGAATATTCACACGCATCGACCGGCAAGACCGCAGATTTCGCGGCCAGCCGCAACCTGCGACTCATCACGGTTGATCTTGAGGCGGACGGAGCCGCGATTCCAACGCTGGCGCGCTTCACCAACCGGCCGGCGTGCGCGGCGTGCGGTACCAGCAAGCGCCACCAATTCGACCGTGTAGCGTATGAGAATGGCTTCAAGGTCCTCGCAACCGGTCACAATCTGGATGACGAAGCGGCGCGGTTGCTCGGCAACGTTCTGCGTTGGCACATCCACCATCTGGCCAAGCAACGGCCGGTGCTGGAGCCAAGCCACGAGCGCTTCGCCCGCAAGGTGAAGCCACTGTATCGCGTCACCGAGTACGAGACGGCGGTCTACGCCTTCTTCCGTGGTATCGACTACGTCGTCGACGAGTGCCCCAACAGCGTGGGTGCCACGCAGCTGACGTACAAGGACACCCTCAACCGTCTCGAGGCGGTGATGCCCGGTACCAAGCTCACCTTCGTGCAGGACTTCCTCAGTGCTGGACGGCCGGCATTCTCCGTCGGCAGTGACAGCGCGCCTCAATCGTGTGAAGCGTGCGGGATGCCGTCCTTCGGCGCGTTGTGCTCCTATTGCCGATTGCTCCGTGAGGTTGAGAGTAAGCAAGAGGCCTGGAAGGCACCGCGCACTGCGACCAGCGGCGGCCGCTGAGCCGCTGCGGACGACACACAGGAACGATGACCATGGAGAGAGGGGGAGCTGCGCTCTTGCGGCCCGGCGAGGCTGTGCTGTTCATCGACCGCAAGGAACGCGAGTACTTACGTGTCCTCCGACCCGGGGCGCGGGTGCACATTCGCAGCGGGACTCTCCAAGCCGATGACCTCATCGGGCACGAAGAAGGCCGCGTCGTCCACAATAGCGGGCAGGAGCCGTTCCTGCTGCTGCGGCCGAGCTTCGCACAGCTCATCCCGAACCTGCCGCGCAAAGCGCAGGTCATCTATCCAAAGGACATCGGGCCCATTCTGCTGTGGGGTGACATCTACCCGGGCGCCACGGTCGTTGAGGTGGGCACCGGTCCGGGTGCACTCAGCATGGCGTTGCTGCGCGCCATCGGACCTGAGGGTCGGCTCATCTCGTACGAAGTGCGTGCCGATCACGCCGAGATGGCGCAGGCCAACGTGCGGCAGTTCTACGGCGATGCACCGAACTGGTCTGTGAAAGTGGCCGACGTCATGGCCGGGATCGAGGAGCGCGACATCGATCGCCTCACAGTGGATCTTGCAGAGCCGTGGCATCTGTTGACGACCGCCGCCGCCGCACTGCGACTGGGCGGGCTGATCCTCGGTTACGTGCCAACGGTGTTGCAGGTCAAGCAGTTTGTCGACAGCGTGCGCGCCCACGGTGGGTTCGCTGCGGTGCAGTCGTTCGAGGTACTGCAGCGCTTCTGGCACGTGAAGAACCTCAGCATCCGGCCGGAGCACCGCATGGTGGCGCACACCGGGTTCATCGTCGTTGCACGGCGGGTGGTCGAGGCGGAAATGCGTTGACTCCAGCACGGGCCTGTAGTAGCGATTTTCCTTGTCTCGAATTCATCTTCATATGACGAAGGACGAGATTCGCCAGAAGGTGCGTGCGCGGCTCCAGCTAGCGGGCGTCGCGCGATTTCCTGGCGTCGAGGGACGCATCCCCAACTTCGCGGGGGCCGAGCACGCGGCGCAACTCTTGTGCGAGTTGCCCATGTGGAAACGCGCCAAGGTCATCAGCGTCAACTGCGATCCGCCCCAACTGGCCATTCGTCGTACCGCGTTGCGCGAGAACAAGATCATCTACATGGCGATCCCGCGCCTGCGCAGCGAACGCTGCTTCGTGGAGCTCGACCCGGCGAAGCTTGGCAATAAGATTCTGCGCGTCGCGAGCATCAAGGGTGCCATGCGGTTCGGCCGCCTGGTGCCCCCCAACGAGATGCGGCCGGTCGATCTGATCGTGTGCGGCTCTGTCGCGGTCACCCGGCAGGGCGCCCGCGTCGGCCGCGGCGGCGGCTACTCGGACCTCGAGTACGCGTTGCTACGGACCGAGGGGAAGGTCCGCGAGTACACGCCGATACTTACCACGGTGCATGCGCTGCAGATCATCGACGAACGGCTGCCGATGCGCGGCCACGACATCCCGGTCGACTTCGTCATCACTCCGGATCAGGTGGTGGCGGCGCCGAGTCTACATCCGCGTCCCCGGGGCGTGATCTGGGAGATTCTGCAGGAGAGCAAGATTCTTTCGATCCCGGTCCTGCGCCGGGGCCGCCGCGATGTGCGCGGCACCCCCACGCCCCGACGTCTCTGAGTTGCGGACCGCGGCGGCTTCGCGCCGGCACTATCACCAACCCGATCTATGTAAAAACTACATACCGCGCGCGGCGGCTTGCCCTGCCCGCCCGAAATGGGCAATCGTACGCACATGAAGAGACTGACTGGGGACAGGGGCGCCAGGCGACCAATCGCAGAATTGTTGATCATGACGCTCAACGCGGGCGCCGAGGCGGAACGCGCACACGTGGAGCACGAGGCGTGGCAGATCTTGCGGCGCAAGCAGGGATACATCACCCATCGGATCTACCAGCACCTCACGAACCCGCTGCAGCGCCTGGTCTATTCGGAATGGGAGAGCGCCAAGGCGGTGGATGGCGCGCGGCAGTACTTGCAGGGGACGCCGATGATGCGCCGTGCACGCGCGGCACTCGCGATGGCACCGCAGCGACTGGTGCTCGAGATGGCCGGCCCCATCACCTCCACCAAGGGTCTCGATCTGCCGGAGGACGCAGTTGCGGCAAGCGCCGTGGCGCGTTTGAAGGACACTGCTGATGGTTGGCGCGAGAAGGAACAAGCCCTCTGGAAATCGCTCGCGAGCCAGCCGGGGCACATTACTCACGTGCTGTTGCGCGGTACCGAGGACCGGTTCGTGGTGGGCTCGCTCTCACATTGGGTGGATGCGAGCGCCTTTCAGAAGGCGCTCGCACAGACGGACAGCAGCGTGACCGCTGGAGTCACCGATGCCCTCGCCGGCCCCGTTGAGTACGTGCTCTATCGACTGCTGCGTGACTAGGAGACGTGTGCAACCGGGAGTGAGACGATGAATGTCGCACCCTCGTTCGGTGCGCTCTCCACGCGCACGCGGCCGCCGTGTGCATCAATCATCGACTTGGCAATGAACAACCCGAGCCCGGTTCCTTCGGTCTGCGCGGCTGGTGAGAGTCGTTGGTACTTGCCGAAAAGTTGATGCTGTTGGTCCGCCGGAATGCCCGGGCCGGTGTCCTTGATACGCACCTCAACCGTCCCGTTGTAGCTGCTCGTCTGGACGCTGACCCGGCCAGCGTGCGGAGTGTACTTGATCGCGTTCCCAACCAAGTTGACGAACACGCGATCCATTTGAACGCGATCCACATGCAGCGGCGGCACCGGGTGGAGCTCTTCGATCAGCTCGATGCGCTTCACGCGCGCCAGCGGATCCTGGTAGCGTACGACCTGGTGCAGCACCTCGTTGATGTTCGTCTCCACCCGATGGAGGCGGAGCGCCCCCGCCTCGATCTTGGAGAGATCGAGGAAATTCATGATGAGATGCAGCAGCCCGCGCGCGCTCGAATCGATGCTCACGAGCATCTCCCGACACGCGGTGTCGACGTTGTAGTCGTTGAGCAGGATCTCCGTGTAGCCAACGATGATGCTGATCGGGTTCTTCATGTCGTGCGAAATCATCGCCAGGAAGTCGGCCTTCATGGCCTCGATCTGGCGACGTTCGGTCACGTCGCGGCCGATACCCTGAAAACCGCTGACCGCATCGTCGATGACGATCGGCCGAGTCTTCACTTCCAAGATCAGCGTGCGACTACCGGTGGACGCTAAGTGAACCTCGCTGGATGGCTGGTCGGGGCGGAGACCGCGCCGCCGCAGCTCATGCGCCGTTGTGGGGCTCGTTGGAGCCAGGAACTCGTCGAGTCGCTTGCCCTCGGTCGCCGCACGCGACCCGCCCACGAGGGTGACGAAGGCCTCGTTGACTTGTTGGAGAACGCCGGCACTGTCGCAGACGAAGATGGCGTCCGACGCGTTCTCGAACAATTCGCGAAAGCGCTCTGCCGATGCGAGCACGGCCTCGTTCAGCGCCTCGTGTTCACGCAGGAGGAGCCGTCGTTCCCGATTGCGCGCCAAGACCAGTGGGAGATCGGTGAGGTGCGACAGATCGGGTCGCTTCACAATGTAATCCCAGGCCCCCAACCGCATTGCGTCGACGGCAAGGCTGGCGTCGTCCGCGCCGGTGAGCATGATCACACAGACGGACGGGTAGTCCGCACGCAGCAACCGCAGCACCTCGAGTCCGTCTCCGTCTGGGAGGCCGCGGTCGAGCAACACGAAGGTCGGCTGCGCCGCTTGGATGCCCTTGAAGCATCCGGCAGCGTCCGCGACGTGACGAACGCTGAACCCGGCCCGTTCGAGGGCCTTCTGGGCCAGGCGCGCCTGTCCGGGATCGTCCTCAACAAGCAGGATGTCGTTCGGTTCCATTGCCCGCGTGCTCGCGCCTCTCCGGCAGCTCAATCACTTCGATGAACATTCCTAGCTTCACCACTCGATCGATGAACGACTCCATTCCGACGGGTTTCACCACATAGCCGTTCGCGCCCAACTCGTAGGCACGATTGATCTCGTTCTGATTGTCGGTCGACGTAAGCATGATGACCGGGATCTTCATGAGAGCCGGATCGCTCTTCAGGTGAGCCAAGACCTCGAAACCGTCGAGCCTCGGCATGCGCACGTCCAGAAGAACGACGCTCGGATCAGGATAGGTGCTCGTGTCTCGGTACGCATCGGTCCGGGAGACGTAGTCGACGGCTTCTTGACCGTCCGCCACGCGGACCAAACGGTTGATGATACCGCCGCGTCGTAGATTCTTCTCGAGTAGCCGCGCGTGGCCGTCATCGTCCTCGACCAAGAGAATCGTGACCTGCTTACGTTCAAGGTTCATTGCCTACCTCCAATCTCCGCGTAGGGAGTGTTTTGCAGCGTGAACCAAAAAGTGGATCCGGCTCCCGGCGCCGAGTCCACCCAGATCCGTCCCCCATGCTTCTCGACAATCTTGCGCACAATGGTCAATCCAATCCCCTCTCCCGGACAGTCGCCGTTGGCGAGGCGGCGGAAGAGCCGGAAGACGTGCTCCTGATCCTCTTTGCGAATCCCAGGGCCGCTGTCCTGAACGAAAAGTCGGCACTCGCCCGCCTCAGTGCGGGCGCCGACACGGATGCGTCGCTCGGGGGTGGTGCCCATGTACTTGATCGCGTTGTCGATGAGGTTTCCGAACAGGCGGCCCAGCTGAACCGAATCGCCGGTAACTACTGGGAGCGGATCGAACTCGACCTCGATTCGCTTTTCTGCGAGTTGGTAGTGCAAGGAGTCGGAGACCTTCTGGGCGAGCTTCTGGAGATCGACCTGCTCAGTCGGGTTGGTGCGCGTGACGATGCGCGAGACATTCAACAACGATGTGATCAGCGCATCCATGCGCGCCACCGCCGTCAGGATGAACTGAAGAGATTCCTCGGTGTCGGCCAACGCGGCGTTGGCTTCGGGAGATCTCCCGTTCCCCTTGTGCAATGCACCCAAACCGATCTGCATTTCGCGCGAGAACCCTTGCACGTTGATGAGCGGCGCGCGCAGGTCATGGGAGGCAACGTAGAGGAGGTCCTCCATCTCTTGATTGAGCGACTCGAGCCTGGCGCTCTTCTCGGCGAGCACCGCTCCCAGTCGGCTTTTGTTGCGATACGCCTCCTGAAGCGCAACGCGGCCCTCGAACTCGCGGCGCCGCAACTGTTCCCCGACACCCATGCTCACCAGCGCGATGCCGATGGATGTTGCGACGAAGAATGCATTGCAGGCAAACGCGGCCCAGTTGTCGATGTGACCATGAAACAAGGCAGCGCTGACGTAGAGAACCAGCAGGCTCACGATCAGAGCGCTAACCTGTGATGGCCGCACGGGCAACAAGAGCGCCACTGCCAAGATGAGGATGATAAAGGCGACATAGTACGGGATCGCATAGCCCATGAGGAGCACAGGCACAGCCGCGTTGGCCACAGCTAACCCGAGGCACAGCAAGTGGCAGAGGGCGTACGGAAATTGACGGCCGATGGAGCTGTCGACAAGTACGAGGGCAAGTGCGCTCAGCACCACGGAGAAGGCGCGTAGACTGAGGAGAGCCGGAAGCAGCTGCGGGTAGAGTAGGTAGTCCATGATGCCGCAAAGCGGTGCAACAGCCACGGCGAGGAGACACCCTGTGCGCATGCGGCGACGCGTCAGCCTGCGGCGCTCGTCCTCGTATCTGAGAGTTACCGGTTCTCGGTCTCCATCTATCGTTTGGAGTTGCACCTCACCCATTCGAGCTCATTACGCACCCCAGAGAGCGCACCGCAAGCTCTATGCCACCAACCGCGTGCTGAGAGGTCTCGCTGCAGAACCATTCGTACCAGGGAGCATCGCCAATGTAGTTCAACGGTGGTGCGTTTTTGGACGCGGCGAAACATGTTGCCAGGAGCTGCCGGCGCGCTTGCGTTCATATGGCGGGTCGGGTAATTCCGCCGGAGCGTGAGCCCAGTCTTTCCACGGTCGGAATTGTAGATTGGACCGCACCAGCAGCGGCGCAGGAGGGGTGAGCAATGGAGAGCACCGGCGAGAAACATGACAGTTCCGTGGGAGCGATCTTAGGGTGGGGCAGCTTGGCAATCTTCGCGATCGGTTTTGCCTGGTATGTTGGGGCGCCGTTGATCATTGGCGAGCGCTGGGCGGATAAGAAGACCGACGCCATCCAATTGGTCAGAGACTCAAAACCGCTCGGAAGCGACACGCTCTACGACATGATCCGTGCGTTCTCCCTCAAGGCGAAGGAGAAGGACGTCTTCATCGGTGAGTTTAGCTGGGACGCGATTCAGCAGGACGGGCCTGAGTACCAGGTAACCCTGCTGTGGACAGAAGGCTCAGAGCGCAAAGTTGCGGTGTGGCGCGTGAACCTGAAGACCAAAGACATTCGGCCGCAGGGCAACGAGGCGTCTGGCTTGCCACAGCGACTTGCCGGTGAACCCGGCTCGCACCCCTAACCC
>JBGQHM010000295.1:0-8412 GCA_041497995.1 Binatia bacterium
GGAACCTGATCCTCATGGGCAAGACCGGGCGCGGCAAGACACATCTTGCAGTCGCGATCGCCTTCCGGCAACGGGCGCTGTAAAGAAGAGCCACACGTGGGCGCCGTTGCCGGAACGCGATCGCTCCACTGCGGCAGTAACGCCCACACTGCGGCACGTTTCCACGAAGGCCATCACGTCCTCAATCCAGGCGTGCTTGTCGAAGTCGATGGCGAGAAACCAGCACGTCTCATCTTCGAGCAAGGGATACACGCCGATCACATGAGGTTCCCGCAGGTGACGCAGAATGGTCTGGTCCGTAACCGGGAGAAATGCCTGACGGGGACAGTCGCCACACTTGACACGAGGCTTCTCGCATACGCCGCGTGCCCACTCGTTCGCACCCGCGGGCGCGTAGCCCTTCCTGCCGGTCCGCGAGTTTACCCACATCTGTGGATACACATCCTGGCGGCCGCGGAAGAGAGAACGGAAGAGCGTAATCTTCTCGGCTGACGTTAGTGGGGGTGGCGAAGCGTCGGAGCGCACGACTTCGTTCGGCGTCGCAGGTCGGGGCTCGAATGCAGAGAACTCCTTCCGAAGACGGTCAAGCCGTAGCTGAACTTCATCCCGCTCGCGTTCGAGTGCAACCAGTCGGTACTGTCCTAAGGACAGCACCAACCAGTCGTGCTTCTTGTCTGCTTATCGCCTCGGCAAGGGAATCCCGACGCGTGGATGACTGTTCACGATCAGGTCGGGGCATTGGACTCAATCGGTCGCAGGGAAACGCGAGTGACCCCAAAAAACTCACGCCATGCTCCTCCATTTGCCGCATGAGATCCAGATCGAGTCTCAGGTTGTTGTCGCGCGTGATCGAGGCGAGCCACGGGTTTCACGGCGGCCGGTTTTGCTCGTCAACGCGCTGTGCCGATGTTTGCCTCGATGAACGGATCGTCGACGACGAATGGACCAACCCCCGAGCGCGCGCTGCGCCGCTATTTCGGAATTCTATGGATGCGAGGAAGGGGGCTTGAATCCGACAAAGGCCGCGAAAAAACCCAGCAGAATCAAGAGGCCGTGTGGCATCGAGCGGGCCCATGGGTCCACCTTGCGCCACGCCAACTATTCAATTTCATTATGGGAAAAAATGCGAGGAGGGGGACTTGAACCCCCACGGGTGTTACCCCACTAGCCCCTCAAACTAGCGCGTCTGCCAGTTCCGCCATCCTCGCGTACCGTGACTCGTGCCAAGCCTGCCCTGAGCCTGTCGAAGGGTGACTCGTGATTCGGAAATTGCTCTCAGTCGTTCGCCGGCTCTGCGCCAGGTTCAGCCGCTGGCTCGCCTGCGGCTGGTGGCTGCGCTGGTGCTGCGGCTTGCGGCTCCGCGGCGGGCGCGGGTGCCGGGGCTTGCGCTCCCGGCTCGACGCCGACCGGTTTGTTTTGCTGCTGCACCGGAACCTCTACGGGCGGCGGCGGCTCAGGTAGCGGCGCCGCGTCAAACACGGTGGAGCCCAGACGCCGCGCTGAGGAGTATGTCAGCGTCAGTGACGTCAGCATGAACACCACGGCCATGATCGTCGTCAACCGCGTGAGGAAGTTGCCGGCGCCGCCGCTGCCGAAGATGGTCGAGCTGCTGCCCCCGAAGACCGCGCCCATGTCGGCGCCCTTGCCCTGTTGGAGCAACACGACGCCGATCAGGAACAGGCAGGCGATGATGTGAATGATGGTTACGACGATGTACATGGGTCCCTCACACGACAAACTTGGCGATGCGCACGAACGATTCAACCTGCAAACTGGCGCCACCGACGAGCGCGCCGTCAATATCTGCCTGGCGCATTAACTCATCAATGTTGTCCGGCTTGACGCTCCCACCGTACAAGATGCGGCATGCTTGCGCCGCATCCTTGCCGCCCAATTCCGCGAGTGTGCTGCGGATGAAGGCGTGCACCTCCTGGGCTTGCTTGGGCGTTGCCACTTTGCCCGTCCCGATGGCCCACACCGGCTCGTATGCAATGACCAGGGCTCGTATAGCAGCTGCATCCCGGCCCAGCAAACCGCGCCGCAGCTGACGTTCAATGACCGCTAACGCCTCGCCGGACTCGCGCTGCGCCAGCGTTTCGCCGACGCAGACGATCGGCACCAGGGCGCTGGCTTGGGAGCTCGCCACCTTCTGCGCCACCGCCTCGTCCGTCTCGCCGAAGAACTGGCGGCGCTCGGAATGGCCGATGATGACGTGGGTGCACCCCACGTCACGCAGCATGGCGGCCGAGACCTCGCCCGTGTACGCCCCCTTGGGCTCCCAGTGCAGATCCTGCGCGGCGAGCAAGATCGTGCTGCCGCTCAGCAGGCGCGCCACGGTGTCCAATGCCGTGTACGGTGGTGCCACCAGCACCTCGCGACCGACCAGGCCGGCGACGCCGGACTTGATCCCTTCGACGAGGGCCGTCGCCTCCGCCCGCGTGCCGTGCATCTTCCAGTTGCCGGCGATCAGCGGCACACGCTGCGGGCTCATTTGTCCTCCAACGCGGCGACGCCTGGTAATGTACGGCCTTCGAGGAACTCCAGCGACGCGCCGCCACCGGTGGAGATGTGTGAGATGCGATCGGCTTTACCCGACTGCATCACCGCGGCGACCGAGTCGCCACCACCGACGATGGTCAATGCTGAGCTGGCGACCAACGCGTCGACCATTGCCATCGTGCCGTGGCTGAAGGCGGCGATCTCGAAGATGCCCATCGGACCGTTCCAGAAGACGGTCTTCGCTTTGGCGACTTCTGCGGCAAACGAGCGTTCGGTCTCCGGACCAATGTCGACACCCATCGAGCCGTCAGGAATCGCCCGCGACACCGTCTGCACCGGTGCGTCACCCTTCGGCGACGTGGAGACGCGATGGTCTACCGGCAGCAGCAGACGCATGCCGCGCTGCCGAGCCAGATCGAGCAGGTGCTTGGCGGTGTCGACCCGATCGGCCTCAACCAGCGAGTTACCAACTGCGACGCCGGTGGCTTTCAGGAATGTGTAGGCCATCGCTCCGCCGATCAGCAATGCGTCGACCTTGGTGACCAAGTTGTCGATGACCGCAACCTTGTCGGACACCTTGGCGCCGCCGAGGATGGCGACCAGCGGCCGCTCCGGCGCGCGTACTACCTTGCCGAGATACTCACACTCCTTCTGCAGCAAGAAGCCGGCGCCGTGTGTCTTCACGTACGGCACCATGCCGGTCGTCGAGGCGTGGGCGCGATGGGCCGTGCCGAACGCATCATTGATGTAGACGTCGGCGAGCCGGGCCAAGGCGCGTGAGAAGCCGTCGTCGTTGGCTTCCTCCTCAGCATGAAAACGCAGATTCTCCAACAGCACGACCTGGCCGGGTTTGAGCGCGTTGACCCTGCGCTCGACCGCATCGCCGACGCAGTCTGGTGCGAGCGCGATGTCCTGGCCAAACACCTCTGACAGCCGCTTGGCCACGGGCGCCAGGCTGAGCTCCGGCTTCGGTTTTCCCTTCGGGCGGCCGAGGTGTGACGCGAGCACGAGCCGCGCGCCGTGCTCCCGGGCGTAGCGCAGTGTGGGCAGTGCTGCAGTGATGCGCGTCGCGTCGGTCACCGCCCCGTCCTTCAACGGGACATTGAAGTCAACGCGGATAAACGTACGCTGGTTGGCCAGCTCGATGTGATCGATGGTGCGCACGGCACCGTGGCCTCACAGGCTGCCGCCGACCAACCGCGTCACATCCCCCATGCGTTTCGAGAAGCCCCATTCATTGTCGTACCACGACAGCACCTTGATGAAAGTTCCGTCCATCACCTTCGTGCATTGCGAGTCGAAGATCGACGAGAACGAGCTGCCGTTGAAGTCGACCGACACGAGTGGTTCGTCACAGTAGCCGAGGATGCCTTTGAGCGCGCCGTCCGCGGCAGCCTTCATGGCCTGGTTGATGTCCGCTTCGGTGGCGCTCTTGGAGAGCTCGGCGGTGAGGTCAACGACCGACACGTTGGCGGTCGGCACGCGCACCGCCATGCCGTCGAGCTTACCCTTCAGGTCGGGCAACACCTCGCCGACCGCGCGGGCTGCACCTGTGGTCGTCGGAATCATCGACAGCGCCGCGGCCCGTGCCCGGCGCAGGTCTTCGTGTGGCAGGTCGAGGATGCGCTGGTCGTTCGTGTATGAGTGGATCGTAGTCATGAGGCCGCGTTTGATGCCGAACGTCTCATGCAGCACCTTGGCTACCGGCGCCAAGCAATTGGTGGTGCAGGACGCGTTTGACAGCACGTGATGCTTGTCCTTCTGATAGGCGGTGTGGTTCACGCCGTAGCACATCGTCAGATCGACGCCCTTAGCCGGTGCCGAGATGATCACCTTCTTCGCGCCGCCGGCCAGGTGCACCTGGGCTTTGTCCTTCGACGCAAAATGCCCGCTGCACTCGAGGACGACCTGCACGCCGAGATCTTTCCAGGGCAGCTTGGCGGGGTCACGCTCGCTGAGCACACGAATGCGGTTGCCATCGACGACCAGCGCATCCTTCTCGGCGGTCACGCCGTGCGCGAAGCGCCCGTGCACGGAATCGTACTTGAGCAGATGCGCCAGAGTCTGCGCGTCGGTGATATCGTTGACGGCGACGAACTCGATGTCGCGCTCACCGATGCAGGCCCGCAAGACGTTGCGGCCAATCCGGCCAAAACCATTGATCCCTACCTTGATGCTCATGGCTTTCTCCTCGACGAAAGCGTGTCGTAAACCACGTCCCTGTTGGGCAGTCAAGGTAACGCGTCCGGCGCACCTCGCTTTCACTCTTTCGGGTGCGTATACTAGCCCCCGCGAGTCTGGGTGGCGAGGGGACGATGTATGTTTGTGGAAATCACTCCTGCCGCGTACGCCCAAGCCGAGGGCGCCGTGCAGCAGGAAGGGCTGGTCAGCATGGTCACCGGATCAGGACTGGTGGTCCAGCTGGTGCTGTATCTCCTGATCCTGTTCTCGGTGTTCAGTTGGGGGATCATTTTCTACAAGCTGCGCCAGGTTCGTGTGGCGCGCCGTCAGTCCGGACGCTTTCTTGAGCTGTTCTGGGAAACCAAAAACCTCACCACGATTCACACGACAAGTCAGGAGTTGAAGCAGAGCCCGGTGGCACAGGTGTTCCGTGCCGGCTACCAGGAGCTGGTGCGCCTGACGCGTACGAAACGACAGAATCCTGGCCCCGAAGGCGGGCTCGATACGACCGAATTGGTTGGGGTTGCCAATGTCGAACGCGCGATGAAGCGCGCCGCCAACCAAGAAATCACCCGGCTCGAACGCGCCCTCACCTTCCTGGCGACCACCGCCAGCGCGACGCCGTTCATCGGCTTGTTCGGAACGGTGTGGGGCATCATGAACGCCTTCCGCGGCCTCAGCGTGACACACTCGTCCAGCATTCAGGCGGTGGCACCGGGCATCGCCGAAGCGCTCATCGCCACAGCCACCGGACTGGTCGCGGCAATTCCCGCGGTCATCGCGTACAACTACTTCGCCCGGCAGATCCGCGTGCTCTCCGCAGACATGGAAAACTTCTCGTCTGAATTCCTCAACATCGCGGAACGTCACTTCCTGAAGTAGGAGCGCGCCGATGGCCTTCGAGGAACAATCCGGCGGGGCGATCTCGAACATCAACGTCACGCCGCTGGTCGACGTCATGCTGGTCCTGCTGGTGATCTTCATGGTGACCGCGCCGATCCTGCAGCAGGGCGTCGACATCAACCTGCCGAAGGTGAAGGCCGCGGCGCTCACCGGCGAGGAACAACAGCTGGTGGTGGCCGTGAATCGGACGGGGCAGGTTTACTTGAATGATACATTGATTACCGTGCCCGAGCTGGGGCCGAAGCTGCAAGCGATTCTCAAAGTGCGGCCGGACCGCCAAGTGTTTCTGCGTGCCGACCAGAACGTCCGCTACGGTGAAGTGATGCGCGTGATCTCGACCATCAAGGGAGCCGGGGTCGAGCGGCTCGGTATGGTGACCGAGCCGCCGCCCGACCAGCGGAGTTGATCTGCGCGTTCAATGAACGACGCGGAAGGACGTACGGTGTCCCGCGGCAGGGCCGCCCGACACGCGCGCTGGTGACACTCTGTGACTAACGAGTATCCGGTATCCATCGACGGTGGTGACTGGGACCGCAGCCTGTGGTGGATGGTTCTCGCCTCGGGCGCGCTGCACCTCGTCGCGATCGGCGTGGTGCTGCTCATGCCGAAGCAGTTCATGCATCATGCTGCGCCACTGGTATCGTATTCGGTCGATCTCGTCTCTGCGGACCGCGTTGGCGGGAGCAACGTCGTGCAAGGTGGCAAGGGGCGCGTCGAAGGTGCGCCGCTGGTCTCTGCACCGCCGCCTCCAAAGGTTGAGGCGAAACCCGAGGCGCCCAAAGTGGAGCCGCCGAAGCCGTCGCAGGAGGTTGCGAAGCCGCCTGAGCCACCGAAGGTCGAGGCGAAGCCAAAGGAAGACGAGATGGCGTTGGCGGAGAAAGCGAAGCAGCCGTCACCGCCTCCCCCGACTGCGGCCAAACCCCAGCCCTCGCCCGAAGTGAAACCGCAGCCCTCGCCGAAGGCCGTGGCGAAGGTGGAGCCGCCGAAGCCGGCACCGCAGCCAAAGGTCGACGCGAAAGCCGTGGCGGAAGCGAAGAAGGCTGCCGAGGCGAAGGCCGCCGCAGACGCCAAAGCCGCGAAGGAAGCCGCCGCTGCCAAACAACGCGACGATCGTATTGCCGCAGCCATCCATCAAGTCGAGCAGCGCAATGGTGTCCGCGGCGGCGGATTGGGAAGCAAGCCTGGCGAGCGGCCGGGCGGACCGGTCTCGGTCGGCCCTGGCGAGGGCCTGGGCGGTACGATCAAGGGCGTTGAGTACCTGCTGTACTACAACCAGCTCTTGAATCGCATCAAGCAGAGCTGGGCGTGGGCAGGGACCGACCGTGCGTTGGAGGCGGTGGTGCGCTTCAACGTCACGGAGGGCGGTGAGGTCGTGAACGTGCGGATCACGCAGGCCAGTGGCGATGCGAGTTACGACGCTTCTGTCGTGCGCGCCGTGCGAGCGGTCAATCCACTGCAGCCGCCCCCGGAGGCGTATCGGAAAGAGTTCAGTGACGTCGAGCTGACGTTCAGTCCGGAGCAAATGCAGCAATGAGTGGAGGTGGGATGAATCGACTGTGGTTGCTGGCAGCAGTGGTCGCGAGCGTGCTGGTTGTCGAAGTACGGGCGAGCACGGCGCAGATGAAGGGTTCGATTTTTGGTCCGGGCACGCGCAGCTATCCCGTAGCGGTCGCACCGCTCAAGGATCTCTCCGGCCCCAAGGCCGAGGACGCGGGGCCGCGCTTTGCGGACATCGTCGGGCGCGACCTGACGTTGTCGGGATACTTCAAGATCCTTGATCGCTCCGCATACATCGAGAAGTCTGAGTCGTCCGGCTACACCGCCGACTCCATCAACTTCGAGAGCTGGTCGGTCATCGGGGCGCTGGCATTGGTCAAGGGGGCCTATACGTTGGAGGGCGACAATCTCACGCTCGAGGTGCGGCTGTTCGATGTCTACCAACGCCGGCAGCTGGCCGGGCGTCGCTACCATGGCTCGATGAGCGAGCTGCGACGCATGGCGAACAAATTTGCCGACGAGGTCATCCAGCAATTTACCGGCGAGCGCGGCCCGTTCGACTCACGCTTTGCATTCGTGTCCACGCGCGACGGCAAGTTCAAGGAGATCTACGTGATGAGCCCCGACGAGGGCGACCTCCAGCAGATCACCAGGAACCAAACGCTCAACGTATCGCCGGCGTGGAGCCCCGATGGGCGCTCACTGCTCTACACGTCGTACAAGCGCCGCAACCCCGACCTCTTTCTCATCGACCTGATCAGCGGGCGCGAAACACTGCTGTCGCAGCGGCCGGGGCTGAACCTGGGGGCGAAGATGTCGCCGGACGGCACCAGGATCGCGGTAACCGTCGAGGATGACGGCAATGCGGACATCGTCATTCTGGATCGCAACGGCAAAGTGGTTCGCCGGCTCACTGACAGTTGGGCGATCGACGTGTCGCCGAGCTGGTCACCCGACGGCAAGCAGATCGCCTTCTGCTCGAACCGTACGGGAGGACCACAGATCTACGTGATGAGCGCCGACGGCGGCGCGGCGCGCCGTATTACGTTCTCGGGCAACTACAACACGTCACCAGCGTGGTCACCGAAGGGTGACTTGATTGCGTACGTCAGCCGCTCCGACGGAGGGTTCAACATCTTCACCGTCAAGGTTGACGGCGGCGAGCCGCGCCAGCTGACGCAGGCTGCGGGCAACAACGAGGACCCGAGTTGGGGGCCAGACGGGCGCTACATGGTGTTCAGCTCGTCACGCACCGGCCGTAAGAAACTCTTCGTGACCGACTCCACCGGCTCCAGCCAGGTTCAATTGACTCATGGTGGGGGAGATGATACC
>JBGQHM010000296.1:0-8407 GCA_041497995.1 Binatia bacterium
CCTGGAGCGCCTGCGCATAGGTGCGCGAGAGCTGGCGCCGCTCGTGTTCCGGCCGCCGCGGAATGTAGATCCCCTTCAACTGCCCCTGCTCGCGCTTGCGGGCCATGGCACGCACATCGACCCGGTCGGTCTTCACGCCGGCACCCGGGACGCGCTCCACCCGACTCGGTGCGATCACCATGACATCGATCGCCTGTTCCTCCAGCCACCAGGCAATCTCGTACCCAAACCCACACGCCTCGTAGACCACGTGCAACTGACAGTCCCGATACTCCTCGACCAGCGCGTGCACGTGCGCCAGTCCATACGGACTGCTCACACACCGCCGATCCTGGCCACCCCAGCGCAAGCCATACACCCACTTCGACCGCGACAGATCCACGGCCAGGTACACGTGCTCCCCGGCGTGCGGCCGCACCGGACCCGGCTTGCCGCCTTGCTTCTCCAACGGCACACAGACTAACTTGCTCATGGGACCCTCCTTTCGTGCTTCTGCTCACGCAGCTTTGTGGACACAGCTGTGTACCACGCGCACGATGCGAGGGTCCTCTCCGTTTGTCGCTACTCACAGGACACATGGTAACTCGAAGGGGGCTGCTCGCGATGCATTGGACGGTCCCTACTGCCGGAGACTCTGCAACTCGGTTGTCGCCGCGAAGGTCCACACACGCAGCAGCATGCGGGCCAGGAGCAGGGTCTGCCCCCACAGGAGCGACAGCACGACACCGTGTGCCGAGTTGGCCGGCAGCAGCATTCCCACCGTCTGATACGCCACCCACACGGTGAAGCCGATGCACAGCAGCGCCAGCGCCAACGGTAAGGCGCGCCACTCACGCCGCGCCACAAACACCAGCGCCCAGCCGTATGCGGTCATGGCCCCGGCGCCGCGTGCCGTGCTGCGTACACGTGCGTGGTCGTGTACGGTGACCAGGAATACGAGCAACAGCGCACCGACGAGCACGCCGGTGCCACCGGCGAGGTAGGGAGTCAGCTCCGACGCGCTCTCTGCGGTCCAACGTGTCAGCCCGCGTCCCAGGAGCACAGCGCATCCGACGCCGGCCGCACTCAGCACATTCGAGAGGAGACTCAAGCGGAAGAACGTCGGGTACAAGGACAGCCCGCGCCGCAGGCAATCGCCGAGGTTGCCGTCTTCTCCGACCGCGACGACAGTTGCCGCGTTCAGCCAGATGCTGAGCAGTACCGCCGGAAGCGCCAGCAGTACGCCGCCGACGAGCAACATGCGAAGGCTCTGCCCGTGATGCGCCAGCAGATCGACGAAGACGTTCCAGTCTAGATCGGTGAGCAGCGTACGGGTGGCAAGCGAGCGATCGAGAGACTCGTACAACCACGTCCACGCCGCGCCCGCGAAGCACAGGCCCACCGCGAGATTCGCAACGAAGAGCAGGACGACGATCGGCCAACGTCGCAACGCCGCCAGCAACCCGAGTCCGAACGCCTGTCCCATGCTCACAACCCGCTGAGGGCGTAGAGGAGATTCTGGAACCAGAAGCCCCAACGGCCGGCCAGTCGGACGAGGCCGCGTGTGCCGCTCTCGCGCATGCGCGAGTTGTTGAGCCGATTGAAATCCAGCGGCAGCGCACGGTTCGGATCGACCACCGCCCACTCGACGCGCTGCGTTCCGGTGTACTCGAAGCGGCGCCATGGATCGCGGCCGTCCCACCGTTCGTTCGTGACGCTGCCATCATCGAAGACGATCTGCACCTCGACGGGCATGTGCACCGAGCCGAGACGTTCGATGACGACTTCGTTGCGATAGCGCTTCTCCTCGCTCGGTTCGGGTGTGATGTCCTCCCCTGCCCGGCCGTCTTTGAACGCGTAGCCGGTCAACTGTTCCGCTTCCTCAGCGTTGACCTGCGTGACCGCGTAGTCGAGCAGCCCGGTATTGTTCACGACCTGATCGAAGTACCAGCTGAGATCCTCGCCGGCGCTTTGCTCGACGCTCGCCAGGAAATCGCCGCCGCGCGGGTGGCGGAAGCGCCAGCGATCGAAGTACACGGCCAGCGCCGCGCGCAACCGGTCACCGCCGAGGTAGCGGTCGAGCGTATCTAGCACGAGGGCGGTCTTGCTGTACGAGATGGCGCTGTAGCTGGAACGGTCGAGGAACTTCCACGCGTACCGTGTCATGGGGTCATGCTGCGCCGACATCAGGTAACGCAGGCGTTCCAGTGTGACGCTGTCGAGATGCATACCGCGCACGTCGACGCTGCTGGCCGGCCCATAGACCGCATCCATGATCTTGCCTTCGAGGTAAGTATTGACCCCCTCGTCGAGCCAGGCTTCCTCGAACTCGTTGGTTGCGACCATGCCGTACCAGTACTGGTGACCGAATTCGTGTACGGTCACGAGCTCCGGCAGCCGCACGCCGCGCGGCATCCACCAGGTGGTCCCGACCGTGATCAGCGTCGGGTACTCCATCCCCCCTGCCCCGCTCCCGCGCGGGCCGGGATCGACGACGGTGAGTTGCGGATACGGATACGGTCCGATCCATTCCTCATAGTGCTGCAGCGCCGCGCGCGCCGCGCTGAGGTAGCGATCAGCTTGATCGACGTGGTTGGGTTGCACGAGCAGCTGCACGTGGGTGTCGCCGGTCGTGTCCTCGATGCTGCGAAAGCGCGGATCGATCGTCCACGCGAAATCATGCACGTCCTCGGCGACGAAGCGCAGCGTCTGCGTGCCGTCTGCATCATCGTGCCGATCGCGCAGGCTACCCGTGGCACCGACAACACCGCTGCGCGGCACGGTGAGCGTCACGTCGTAGGTGCCGAAGTCGGCGAAAAACTCCGTGGTGCTGTGGTACTGATGACAGTTCCACGCGCCGTCCTGGTACACACCGATCTTCGGAAACCACTGCGCAACGAACGTGAACGGTCCGGCGTAGCCGGTGCGGGCGAAGATCTTGGGCAGCTGCGCGACAAAATCGATCTCGACGTCCAGGGTCGCGCCAGGTCGGAGCGGCTTGTCGAGCGGCACACGAAAGACCGTACGGTCGTCGAGGTTGTCGTCGTCGGGATGCACGAACTGCATGCGCGGCGTGAGGTCCGAGCCGCCGATGTGGACGGCGTTGACCATGCTGTAGCCCCAGCCGTGCGGATGCCGCCGCAGCCATTCGACCCAGGCGTCGCCGAGGCCGCGCATGAATGACGAGTGACTGCTCGCGAAAGCATTGAGATAGAGATGGAAGTACAGATCGACCGCCGGCTCGCGCGTCGTGTTCCGCCACGTCAGGGTTTCATGCGCGGTAATCGTGTGGGCCGTGCCGTCGTAGCGGGCGTTGATTCGGTAGTTGGCAATGCGGGGTGACAGTGGTGCGCCGAGGACGGCGTGCGGCAGCGCGATCATGCTCAGTGCCGCAACGACGCTCCCGATCCGCAGCATTGCGCTCCCCTCGTCTCTCGCGACTCGTCCGGCAGGGCGGGACGCAGCAGCAGGGTGTGCCACCGCTCCGCTTCTAGCTAGCCGCCCGTTGAAAAACCCCGCCCCGTGCTTCGACAGGCTCAGCATGAGCGGTTCCCCTCCCCGATTTCAATGATCTTCTTCCGCTCACCCTGAGCCTGTCGAAGGGTTCCTCGTCCTTTTCAACGGGCTTCTACGCGCTCAGCTTCGCCCGCAAGAGCTCGTTCAGTTTCTGCGGGTTGGCTTTGCCCTGCGTCGCCTTCATGGCTTGGCCTACGAAGAAGCCGAAGAGCTTGTCCTTGCCGCTGCGATACTCGGCGACCTTCTCGGGGTTCGCAGCGATCACCTGCTCGACGGCGGCGATGATGGGTCCTTCGTCGGAGATCTGCTTGAGGCCTTGCTCGTCGACGATCTGCACCGGCGTCTTGCCCGTGTTGACCATTTCCTCGAACACCGACTTGGCGATTTTGCCGCTGATCTCACCGCTATCGATGAGCTCGACCATCGCCGCCAAGCGCTCCGGCGGGACCGGCCAGTCGTGGATCACCAGGGCATTGTCGAGCTTGCGCTCTCTAATGATGCGCAGGATATCGCCCATCACCCAGTTGCTGAGTGCCTTCGGGTTCTTGTGGTGCCGCACCGCCTCCTCGTAGTAGTCCGCAACGTCCTTGCGCATCGTCAGCACATCAGCGTCATACTCTGGCAGCGCGTAGTCGCGCGCGAAGCGGGCACGGCGTGCGTCCGGCAACTCCGGCAGGCCGCGCCGGACCTCTTCGATCCACTCGTCGCTGACCAGCAACGGCAGCAGATCGGGTTCGGGAAAGTAGCGGTAATCGTGCGCCGATTCCTTCGAGCGCATCGACCGCGTGACCTCACGGTCCGGGTCCCACAGACGCGTCTCTTGTACCAGCCGTGCGCCCTCGTCCAAGGCTTGCGCCTGGCGCTTGAGCTCGAACTCGATGGCGCGCTCGACGTTGCGGAACGAGTTCATGTTCTTGATCTCGACCTTGGTGCCGAGCTCGGTAGCGCCGGGCCGGCGGATGGAAACGTTGGCGTCGCAGCGGAAGCTGCCCTCTTCCATGTTGCCGTCGCAAATCTCGAGATACTGGAGGATCGTACGCAACTTGCGCAAATATGCGCCCGCCTCCGCCGCCGAGCGGATGTCGGGTTCGCTGACGATCTCGAGCAGCGGCACGCCGCACCGATTGAAGTCGACGAGACTGGAGTCGCCGTGCGCGTCGTGGATGTTCTTACCGGTGTCCTCTTCCATGTGAATGCGCGTCAGGCGAATGCGCTTGGGGCCGCCGGCCTCGGTCACGATGTCGATCCGGCCGGCGAGGCACAGCGGGAGCTCGTACTGGCTGATCTGATAGCCCTTCGGCAGATCGGGATAGAAATAGTTCTTGCGTGCCCAGCGGCTATAGTTGGCGACGGTGCAGTGTGTGGCGAGGCCGGCGCGGATGCCGAACTCGACGGCGCGGCGATTGAGCACCGGCAACGCTCCCGGCAGAGCGAGACACACCGGGCAGGTATTCTGATTCGGCGGCGCCCCGAACTTGGACGAGCAGCCGCAGAAGACCTTCGACTGCGTCAGCAGCTCGGCGTGCACTTCCAACCCTATGACGGCTTCGTAGGACATATGTCAGTGACGAGTGATGAGTGATAAGTGACCAGCAAAAGCTGAGGAGCTCGCTTCTCGATCCCCGCCGTTCGACCCTTCATTCATACCTTTACCTTAGCCACTGCTCACTTGTCACTCATCACTCGTCACTGCCTGCAGGTGCCACTCCGTCGCTTGCTCGTACGCGTAAGCGGCCTGCAGGACGCGTTCTTCCTCGAACGGCCGGCCGACGATCTGCAGGCCGATGGGCAAGCCCGCCTTGTCGAACCCACAGGGCAACGACAACCCCGGTAAACCGGCGAGGTTGATGGAGATGGTGAAGATGTCGGACAGGTACATCTGCAGCGGGTCGCTCGTCTTCTCGCCGATGCGGAACGCCGTGGTTGGTGCGGTTGGGGTGATGATGACGTCGTGCGCGGCAAAGACCTTCTCGAAGTCCTGGCGGATGAGCGTACGGATCTTCTGCGCCTTCAGATAGTAGGCGTCGTAGTAGCCCGCTGAGAGTGCGTAGGTGCCGAGCATAATGCGGCGCTTGACCTCGGTGCCGAAGCCACTGGCACGGGTGCGCTGATACATCCCCAGCAAGCCTTCCGACTCGGCCGCGCGCAGGCCGTACTTGATGCCGTCGTAGCGTGCCAGGTTCGAGCTCGCCTCGGCGGTGGCGATCAAGTAGTACGTCGGGATCGCGTACTCACTGTGTGGGAGTGAAACTTCGGAGACCGTTGCACCCAACGTCTCGAGCACTCGGACCGCTGCACGGACGGCTTGCTCCACCTCCGGCTGCATGCCTTCGACGAAGTACTCGCGCGGGATGCCGATGCGCAGGCCTTTGGCGGCGCCGTCAAGCCGCGCCGCGTAGTCGGGCACCGGTCGGTTCACCGACGTGGAGTCGTGCGTGTCGTGGCCGGCGATGACCCCCAGCAGATGCGCGCAGCCGGTCACGGTCTTCGCCATCGGTCCGACCTGATCGAGCGACGATGCGTACGCGATCACGCCGTAGCGGCTCACACGGCCGTACGTCGGCTTCATGCCGACGACGCCGCAGCACGCTGCCGGCTGGCGGATCGAGCCGCCGGTATCGGTGCCCAGCGTTCCCAAACATTGATGCGCGGCAACCGCCGCCGCCGAGCCACCGGACGACCCGCCGGGTACGCGCTGCGTGTCCCACGGGTTGCGGGTCACGCCGTACGCAGAGTTTTCGGTCGACGAGCCCATGGCGAACTCGTCGCAGTTGAGCTTGCCAACGCAGACGGCGCCCGCGTTGAGCAATCGTTGCGTGACGGTGGCATCGTAGGGGCCGATGAAGTTGTGCAGAATCTTGGATCCCGCCGTGGTGCGGATGCCCTTGGTGAGGATGATGTCTTTGATACCCACCGGCACACCGAGCAGCGGCCCGCTCTCCCCCTGCGCGCGCCGTGCATCGGCCGCCTTGGCCTGCGCCAGCGCCGTGTCGTCGGTGACCGTGATGAACGCGTGCAGCTTCGCTTCGGTGGCCCGGATGCGTTCTAAGGCAGCGCGTGTCAACTGCTCGGAGCTAATCTCCTTCTTGGCAAGCAGCGCCGCAGCTTGCTCGATGGAGAGGCGGGTCAGGTCACTCATGCAACGTGGTTACTCGATGATCTTCGGAACCCGGAAGAAGTCCCCATCCCGCGCCGGAGCGTTGGCGCGCAGCTCCTCCCCAGCCGGCGAGTTGGATACGACGTCATCGCGATACGCTGCGACCATGTCGACCACGGTCGTCGTCGGTTCCACTGTGCTGGTGTCGAGGGCTGCGAGTTTCTCGAAATGCTCCAGGATATGACTGAGCTGCTCGCTGAACTGCGCCTCTTCCTCCGCGCTCAGCGCCAGGCGCGCCAGCAACGCGATGTGACGCACGGCATCCCGATCCAAGGCCATGCGCTGCGCTTAACACAAGGCCGGGAGGGCTTCAATGTGAGGGAAGCTCTCAGCCGTCAGCTCTCAGCCATCAGCCCGGTGGAAAACTCTCTCATCTGATCTTCCTTACTCTTGCTGACGGCTGATGGCTTCTGATGGCTTCTGCCGCTTGCTCACGGCGCCGCTGCGGGACTAGCATCGGCGCGATGCCCGATGACCGCCAGATCCTTGGCGCCGAGGGGGAGCGCGCGGCGGAGAAGTTCCTGCGGCGGCAGCGCTACACGATCGTCGAGCGGAACTACCGCTGCCCATCCGGTGAAGTTGACTTGATCGCCCTCGACCATTCGACCGTCGTGTTTGTCGAGGTGAAGACCCGCACACAACCCGGCTTCGGCAGCCCGCTCGAGGCCGTCGGTCCACGCAAGCAACGCCAGATTCAGCGTGCGGCGCAGCACTACCTGGTCGAGAAGCGCTTGCACGACCGCGATGCCCGCTTCGATGTGGTCGGCGTGTGGTGGGAAGACGGGCGCGCACGCTGCGAGCTGGTGAAGAATGCGTTCGATGGCCGATAGCGCGTGGGGCTGCGGGCAACATCGGGCTGGCAGAGCAGACGCCCCAGCGGGGCGTCTCTACGCGAGGACCGACTGTAGAGACGCCCCGCTGGGGCGTCTTGGCCGCGCACGCGGCTGCATGACTTGAGGCCACTACCGTCTGCATGCTAACGCCAACGCATGCTTGATATTCGCGTCATCCGTGAGCGTACCGAGTTCGTAAAGAGCGAGCTAGCCAAGGTCGGCTTCGCGGCCACGGCTATCGACGCACTGCTGGCCGCCGATGTGCGGCGGCGGGGCCTCATTCAGGAAGTCGAGACGCTACGCGCCAAACGCGCCGAAGTGTCGCGCACCATCGGCAAGCAGGACCCGGCGGCGCGCACGCAGCTGGTTGCGGATATGCGAGCGGTGGGTGACCGCATTGCGGCGCTGGAGGAGGAGCTCGCCGCAGCGGAAGCCGAGTTCGAGCGGCAGATGCTGGAGGTTCCCAATCTTCCGGATCCCAGCGTGCCTGTCGGGAGCGACGAGCGCGGCAACGTCGTGTTGCGCAGCGCGGGTGAGCTGCGGCACTTCGACTTCCCACCACGACCGCACTGGGAGATTGGCGTCGAGCTCGACATCCTCGACTTCGATCGCGGCGTGAAGATCTCCGGCTCTCGGTTCTACATTCTCAAGGCGGCCGGCGCGCGCCTGCAACGCGCACTGATCACGTGGATGCTCGACCTGCACACCCGCCAGCACGGCTACACGGAGATCTACCCGCCGTACCTGGTGAAGAAAGAGTGCATCTACGGGGCCGGGCAGCTACCCAAGTTCGCCGATAACATCTACCACGACGCCGAGGACGATCTGTGGATGATCGGCACCGCCGAGATCCCGGTCACCAACTTGCACCGCGATGAAATTCTGGAGACGGGTACCCTGCCCCGCTCATACGTTGCCTACA
>JBGQHM010000297.1:0-8347 GCA_041497995.1 Binatia bacterium
CGCCCCGAGCCGTAGCCGCCGCGTGCTGCAACGATTGCTTTCACCTCCGGCGTGCGGAACATCTCATCGAGGTCGGCAAGTCTTTCGCGGTCGCTCCCTGCCAGGTAGCCGGACTTCTTCAGCGTCGCGGCGCCCAGGCGCGTGCGGTAGCCCGCCTGTTCGAGCAGCTGGACGCCCGCCTGCAGGTTCGTTTCGTCGACCGCGGCGGCGGGCGACACGACGCCAATCAGATCCCCCCGCCGCAACGGGGCAGGTTTGCGCATCATCGGCTACGAGACCGGCCGCGCCGGCTACTCTTCCAATGCCTTCATTGCGATGGCGCTATGCGCCCACGAGCCCCCGGCGCGTAGTGCCATCGCTACGAAGATCGACTCGGCGATCTCCGCGTCGGTGGCGCCGGCTTTCTTGGCGCGCTTGGTGTGTGCATCGATGCAGTACGGGCACTGAGTGATGTGTGCCGTCCCGACGGCGATCAGCTCCTTTGTTTTCACGGGCAGCGCACCCTCTTCGAATACCTTGGAATCGAACTCCACGAACGACTTGAACAGGTCAGGCTTCAGGTCGCGCAGCTTGCGCAGGCGCTTCATGTCGTCGGAGTGATAGAAATGGTCGCTCATCGCGCTCCTCCTGGTAGCTGTGGCTATATAGCATCGCACGGCCGCGCGGAAATGGTAGCCCTGCGCGGCTACTGACGGGCAGCCATCAAGCGCGTTGGTCAGCTGGACTGCCCATTGCCCGTCCTGCGCCGCGTCCGTATGCTTCTCAGCGCAACTTGAGTCGCGTTCCAGCGTTTGAAGTGTCAGGGGACACCGACATCGAAAAGTATGGGAGGTCTGTAATGACTAAGGCACGAACCAGGATCGGAAGCTGGCGGGTGCTCGTTGCGGGTGCGGTGCTGAGCGCCAGCGTGGTCTCAGCTGGCGCCGTGTACGCGCAAGACTGCACGACACTCCTCGGCCTGTTTCAGCGAGGTGGCAGCGACGTGCAGATCGCCCGCGCGACGGGGTTGAGGACAAACGATGTCGCAGGGTGCCGCCGCGAGCTGCAGCGTCCGATCTTTATCGGACCGGCCGGACCGCCACCCCTCAATGCCGCGGGGCCATCCCCGCGCAATCCTGGCGGCCCGCCCCCGTTTGGCGCGGCCGGACCGCCGCCATTTGGCGCAGCCGGACCACCGCCGCTTGGCGCCGCCGGCCCGCCGCCGTTTGGTGCAGCCGGGCCACCGCCGCTCGGCGCGGCCGGGCCGCCGCCCGTCGGACGATTCGTGAGGCGTTTGCCGTAGAGGAAAGCTGTCAGCTATCAGCCCTCAGGGGTCAGCTGCTGAGGGTCCCTCCGTTCTGAGGCTGAACGCTGAGAGCTGACGGCTGATCGCTTCTTCAGCCGAAGATCCAGGCGCGCTTTCGGGGCGCGCCCGGTGGTTTGAACTCGTGGCTGGCGTTCTTCAATGACTCGTTGAACACCTCGAGGCGTGTGCGCTGGCGTTCCTCGAACTCGTCTAGCTCGCGCTGACGCTGTTCCTGAAAAATGTCGAAGTCGGAACGCCACTGCGTATGGAACTCGCGCAGTGCGCGGCTGATGTGGCCGTACATCGAGGTGGTGATGACGTACGAGCCTTGGCAGAACGGGCAGTAGAACACCACGCCGCTGCGGAAGTGCTTGAAGGCTACGGCGTATGTGCCGTGGCAGCGGAAGCATTCGATCGGCACTTCCCACTCTTGGATTTCGGGGAGGCTCACCGAACTGTCGACGACTTGGGCAGGCGCTGCCACCGGCGCGGGCGCTGCGGTCGTCGCTGCGGCGGGCTCGACTGCCGAGGCCGCGGCTGGAGCCGCGCCGGCACTGTCTGCTGGTGCCGCACCTTCCTTGCGAAACCGTGACGGAAATTCCGCGGCGAAGGTCTCACCCGGATGCAGTTGCTTGGCGCGCGCAATCAGCACGTCCTCGGTCTCCGGAATCTGCGGGTCGGGGACGCAACAATCGACGGGACACACCGCCGCACACGCCTCGTGGTCGAAGAAGCCGACGCACTCGGTGCATTTTTCCGGGACGATGTAGAAGATATCGGCGGCGATCCCCGGATGATTCACACCGTTGAGTTCCCACTCGACCCCGCCCTGATAGATGGCGGTGTTCGGGCACTCCGGCTCGCACGCCCCGCAGTTGATGCATTCGCTGGTGATTACCGTTGCCATCGTTCGACCTCACCTGTGGTTCTGTGACGGCAAACCATACCAACGGTACCAGCGTGCCGCAAACTCTCAGGTGGGCCGCAGGGTGGGGAGGCGACCCAGCCGGCGTGCCGCTTCGCGCAGCGTCTCTTCGCGCTTGCAGAAGGTGAAACGGATGAGCCCGCGGCCCTGTTCAGGATGTCGGTAGAAGCTCGAGCCGGGTACGGCGGCGACACCGACCTCGCGCACCAGCCGTTCGCAGAAGCGGACGTCATCCGGGATCCCAAAGGAGCTGATGTCGGCCAAGACGTAGTAGGCGCCCTCGGGCACATATATCCGCAGGCCGGCGCCGGTCAGCGCGTCGCAGAGGAGCGTGCGTCGCGCGTCGTACGTTGCTGCGAGTTGCTGGTAGTAGGTATCGGGCAGCTGTAGGGCGTGCACACCGGCGCACTGCAGCGGGTGCGGCGCGCCGACCGTGAGGAAGTCGTGCATCTTGCGGATTGCGGCGGTCAGCGGCGGCGCGGCGATGGCGTAGGCGAGGCGCCAGCCGGTGACCGAGTACGTCTTCGACAAGCCGCTAATGGTGATGGTGCGTTCGCGCATGCCGGGCAGCGTCGCCAGCGAGACGTGTGGCCGGCCGTCGTAAATGATGTGCTCGTAGATCTCGTCCGTGATCGCCAGGCAGTCGACCGCCTCGCACACGGCGGCGATCTGTTCCAACTCGGCGCGTGTGAAGACGTGGCCGCTCGGGTTGTGCGGCGTGTTGACGATGATTGCCTTGGTGCGCGGGCTGCAGGCGGCGCGCAGCTCGGCCGGGTCGAAGCCGAAGTGCGGCGGTCGCAAGGGAACGTACACCGGCGTCGCGCCGCTGATCACCGCGTCCGGGCCGTAGTTCTCATAGAACGGCTCGAAGACGACGATCTCGTCACCCGGATTCACGACGCCGAGCAACGCCGCGATCATCGCCTCCGTCGAGCCGCAGGTGACGGTGACTTCTGTGTCGGGGTCGCAGCGCACACCGTTGTACTGTTCCATCTTCACCGCGATGGCGGCGCGGAACTCGCGAGTCCCCCACGTGACCGCGTACTGGTTATGATCGTCGTCGATTGCCCGCTTCGCCGCCTCCTTCAGCTCGGGCGGTGCCGGGAAGTCCGGGAATCCCTGGGCGAGGTTGACGCCGGCGTGCTGCTCGCACAGCCGGGTCATGCCGCGGATCACGGACTCGGTGAAGCGGGCCGATTTGTCAGAGACGGAGCGCATGGGAGGGAAGCTGTCAGCAATCAGCTATCAGCCGTCAGCGCTTCACATCCTTGTGCATCACCAATTCGATGAGCGCTCCGCTGGCGGCGTCGGGATGTAGGAACGAGACGCGCATGGTATCGCCTTCGCGGGGCACGTGGTCGATGACCGGGACCTCGGCAGCTTCCAGCTCGGCGACGGCGGCATCGACGTCGGCGACGCGCAAGCCGAAGTGGTACACGCCGGGTCCCTTGTACGGCAGATGGCGTTGCGTGGTGCGCTCCCAGTCCTGCGCTTCAATCAGCTCCAAGTCGATGTCGCCGACACGTACGCGCGCAATGCGCAATCCGTGCTCGGCGTTCTCCTCGATGGGGCCGGCCTCAAGGCCGAGCGTCTCCGTATAGAAGCGCAGTGCCTCTTCGACGTTGCTCACCGCGATGCCGATGTGGTCGATGCCGAGAATCTTGTTCTTCATGCGTTCCTCTTTGCGCTTCACGAGCCCCGCTTCACGCGTCCCGCGCCGGCAACGGGCAGGAGTCACCCTCGCGCACTTCAGGTGCCAGCGTAAACGCCTGCGACACCGACCACGTCAGCCCGAACGTGCAGAAGTTCAGCGCATGATGTCCCGACTCGCCGCCGGCCACGGCGATCAGGAACTGTTCCGGCCGCGCACAGAGCGGTACCTTTCCGTCTTCGACGTAGCCGCGCTGCTCCATCTTTGTCCAGTGCTGGCGATGCCAGCGCTCGATCGGCGTGTGCGTCAGCTCGTGGAGCATGCGCTGCACGTCCATGATCGACAGGCCGTCGCGCGCGATCTTGTAGGCAAAGTCGGGGCACAGCAGGAGGAACATCTCACCGTCCTTCTGCGGCACCAGCACCTTGTTGTTGCCAACCCAATCGATCGAGTGTGCCAAGACCCAGAGCAGCTCTTCCCCCGTCTCCGCCCACACGTCGGTGATGTCCTGCGTGCCGGTGGCGCAGTGCGCCGTGACCACGTTGTCATCGCGCTGAAACCCGCGGCGCACGTGGAACGGGTCCCACGGGCTTTTCTCTTCCCATTCGCCAAAGCACAGCGACACGCGGCCGGGCTGGCCGAACGTCGACTTGCTGACGGCGCCGGGGAGCGAGCCGCCGACGTTGCGCATCACGAGACGAACAGCACGGCCGATGGTCGCGTTGGCACGCCCGTTGTGTCCGAGGCAGCTGTAGCCGCACTCGACGCCAAGGGCGTGGCGTGCTGGGCCGTTGATCATGAGAGCCGGCGTGGCGCAGCAGGTCGTCGTGTTCAGGGCATAGAGATTGAACTGCGGCTGGCACACCGCGCGCACGGCGGCGACCACCGCGGGCAAGTAGTCCGGCTTGCAACCGGCCATCACGGCGTTGATGGCGATCTTCTCGATCGTCGCCTCACCACGACGCGGCTCGACGATGCCCACCACGGCCTCCGGTGGCTCGGTGACCCCATCCAACATCGCCTGCACTGACTCCGGCGTCGGCGGAATCAGCGGCAAGCCGTCGCCCCATCCTTGGCGTTCCGCGAAATCAAGGAACGCCGCCGCCTCCGCCGGTGCAGAATGGATCACGGAGAGCAGTGTGCCGCGCATCGTGCGTGAATCACGAATATGAGGTTGCGAACGTCTGATATCGGGGCGTTAGGTAACCTTCGCGCCTACTTCTGCTTCAGCTTGGTGATCACGTTGAGGGTAGTCAGGGATGCCGGTGGAATGCCCGCGCTGTCAGCAACCACCGCGGTGCAAATCAGCTTTGCAGAGGTTGAGAGAATCCGCGCCGATCCCCGGCTGAACGCCCCGCCGAGAAGGGAATCGGAGAGAATTCCACTCGCAAATTGGGTTCCGAATGTCCCGGTCTGGCCAGGGACCAGGGTCAATGACGTGGCAGCGCTGTTGTTGACCGGACCTCCACCGGCTTGAGCAAAGAGCTCCACACCAACCTGGGCATTCTTGGTTGTCTCTGCAGAGGTGCAGGAAAAGTAGGTTCCCAATCCGGCGTTGTTTAGTACGCCGCTCACTTGGTAGAGGTTGAGTGGCGTGACGCCCCCCAGCTGCGGGACGGGGCTATCGCCAATGCCGGCGTGGGCAGCGGTCGCCAAGACGAGAACGGCTAGTAGGGTAACGAATATCTTTACAAGGGGGGTGTTCTCATTCAGCGATCGTGTCATGGTCTTCTCCTTTGTCTGAAAGATTTTGTGGGATTGTCCTCCATCGCCGAACGCCGCGTCAAGCGCGCCGGCTGTCTGTCGTTGTGGAGTGGCGGCGGCACCTGGCGGCTCAAGCCGCGGCAACGAGAGGCACCCAAGGCCGCCTGCGCGGCCTCCCCCAGCCCCGCCTGTGTACTGACAACTGTGTGCGGAAGGGGGTGGGGAGCCCAAGCCGCCCTGCGGCGGCTCCCCCCAACCCCGCCCGGCAAACGATCTCAGTCTGGCGGCGGCGGCGGGGCGGGGAGGCCGCGCAGGCGGCCTTGGGTGCCTTTCGTTGCCGCGAGTTTACTCGCCAGGTTCGCCAGGCTCCTCGGGCGAGTCGCTCTGCTCGCTTGCGGTCTGCTCCCACGCGGACACCACGGTCTGCAGGGCATGGTGCTCCTTCTGATGCTCGATGTAGTGCCGCACACGCTCGACTTGGTCGCGGCTCACGGAAAACGCGCCGTACGCCCCTTGCCACTTGAAGAAGCCGCCCGGCAGGAGCTGGTGCGCAACGAAGTGCGAGGAGGCTCCCTTCACTTCGCCAACGAGCTCCGCAACCGAGACGGTCGATGACCAGCGCACCAGCAAGTGCACATGGTCCGGCATCCCGCCGATGGCGATGGGCACACAGCGCAGCTCCCGTGTCTTCGCCAGAATGAACGCGTACACCGGCTGCTCGATCTGGGTCGTGACCAGCGGTGCACGATCCCAGGTTGCCCAGACGCAGTGAAGGTAGAGCTGTGTGAATGGAGCACGCATAACGGCGAGACCTCAGTGTGCCTCTCCCGGCGCCGTGATTCCAGCGGACCTGGCGGCTCAAGCCGCGGCAACGAGAGGCGCCCAAGCCGCCCTGCGGCGGCTCCCCCCAAACCCCGCCCGGCAGACGATCTCCGTCTGGCGGCGGGGGGGCGGGAGGCCGCGCAGGCGGCCTTGGGTGCCTTTCGTTGCCGCGAGTTCACTCGCCGGGTTCGCCTGGCTCTACTGGAGAGTCGCTCTGCTCGCTTGTGGTTTGCTCCCACGGACCTGGCGGCTCAAGCCGCGGCAACGAGAGGCGCCCAAGCCGCCCTGCGGCGGCTCCCCCCAGCCCCGCCTCGGCAGACGATCTCCGCCTGGCGGCGGGGGGGGAGGCCGCGCAGGCGGCCTTGGGTGCCCTTTGTTGCCGCGAGTTCACTCGCTAGGCCAGCAGCTGCACCGTCGCGCACCGACCCGCGTCACGGCGTCCTCGACTGCACGGACCCACGGGTGTCGCTGCGGAGCCGCCCCAGCACCGAGGTCTGCCGCAGCACTTGGCGATACTGCGACTTGACCAGCTGTTGCTGGCTGGGATCGAGGAGCGCGAGCGCGTCGATCTTGAGCGTCGTTTGCGTGCGCCATGCGGTGGTCATTCCATCGGCCGCGGCGGCCGCCGCCTGCCGCGCCGCATCCCAGTTGCCGCCTTCGAGCGCCTCCTTCAATGTGCGCTGCTGCTCCTGCTGTTGCTGTTGAGCAGCGCGTTGCGTCGCGAGAGAGTGCAACAGAAGGGCGTCCATCCTGGCGCGCTGCTCAGCGGTGAGTGTCAACGCGCCGATGAGATCCGGCTGATTCCACCAAGCCCGTTCAGTCAGCGGCGCGGGTTGCAGAGTTGCCGGCAAACCGGCGCGCGGCAGACGCCGTGCCAACTCAGCGGCTGGGGCGGTGTGTGCGGTCGATCCGGCGGAGTCGGCGTTGCGGTCGCAAGCGACGACACCGCTCACTATGGCCGCGGCGATGCATGCTCCACACCGCGCGCGCAGCGCCGTGCGCAACAGACGACGGATCCCATCGGCCAGGTGGAGCGTCACGCCATCGTTGAACCAGGTTCGACGAGCAACCGCAATAAGTCGTCGGCGCGTGTCTCCGCGATGCGCACGATCTCGTCGGCCCGGCGCGTCTCCATCGGATGTGGCAGCACCAGCATCTCCAAGTGGTCGTAGCCACGCGCCCGCGCCGCGGTCTGTGCCAGGTTGCCGAACACCTCCGTGACCACTACCACCGCTGGCACGCCGGCGCGTTCGCATTCGATCGTGTCGTGGACACTCCACGACGTGCACGACCCTCAAGTACCGAGGCCGACGATCGCCGCGTCAACCGCGTGGACGAAGCCGGCCACCTTTCGACGCTCCTCGTCGGTGGTGCCGATGCGCACGCCGGGATCGAAGAAGATCACGTCACGCACACCCCAACGTGTCCGTGCCAGGGTCGCGATGTGGTCGGTGAAGTGCGTGAATGACTGCCACACACGGTCGCGGCGGATGCCCAAGACTTTGCCAGCCAGCGTCGGCACGCGCCGAGTCGGATGCGTCGCCGCCTGCGGCGCGGGTGCGGTGGGATCGAGGACGTCGAGTGTTCTGCCGATCATCGGCTGACCCTTACCACAGGACCGGCAGTGGCGGGAACGGGCGGCGATTGCCGGAACATCGACGAGATGAAGTGAGGAACTCCTGAGCTTCGCGACGCTGAAGATTGCTTGACAATCGCTCACGACCTTGGATAGCCTTCTCATACTCATGGACAAAACACGGCTGATGTTGGCTTCTCACGTGATGGGATTGCTGTTGGTCGCATTCAGCGCGGGACACGCGGTAGCACAAACCCCGACGCCGAGCTCGACCCCGACACCGACGGATACGCCGCCGGCGGTCGCCAACGACTTGTGCAGTACGGCGGAGATTGTCTCCACCACGCCGTTCAGCGAGACCGTCACAGCTGCCCTCGCGACCAC
>JBGQHM010000298.1:0-8252 GCA_041497995.1 Binatia bacterium
CTACCAATGAACCGACTGTTCCGGTCCGTCACGCCCGCAGTCTTTAAGTGGGTATCCAGGAGGGGGCGCGGAGTGGATTCCCGCTTAAAGATTGCGGGAATGACGAAAAGACAGACCACAGTGACTGGTTCATTGGCCCAACTGATCAGCACGCACCAGCTGATTCGCATCTCAGGGCGAGCGATCGGGTGTGCGCTGTCCAGGTGCCTTGCCGATGATCGTCGCCGTCGCACCGCCATCGTACACTTTCGGACAAATGCGGGCTACGCACTGTGAATCTATGTGGCACACACCACGCCGTATGCCTTCGGCACCGATGCTCATCCGACACGCTTAACAAATACCCCTGTCACTTGGATACTAGCATCTCCATCCAAGTGGACGACAGAAAAGGAGGCAGTGTATGGCGACGATGAAGATCGGAAAAGGGCCCGGCGTGCGTCTGGGTGCCGGCGCGTCGATCTTGGCAGCCGCGAAGGCGATCGACACGCGGCTGGTGAAGGCGCGCCTGGCTGCGTTTGAACGTGCGCACGGCGCCTACGGCGCGGCGCAGCGCAAGGTGGACGCCGCCGAAGGGCAACTGAGCGCCGCCCAGAGCCGGCTCAGTGAACGTGGCGCCGTGCAGGACGAGGCGGTGGAGACGCTGGCACGCGCACTGGTTGCGGATGGTCAACCGCGGGTCAATCCATTCGCCACCTTCGGCGCCTCCGCGCCGACGGCGATCATGCGACTGCCCATCATGGAGGAGACGAAAGCGATCCATGCCCTGGTCGCCGCCGTGCAGCGCAACAAGAAGCTGAGCAAACCGACCTTGCAAGCCGCGCAAGCACTCGACAAGGCGGTGCATGCTGTCGAGCAGGCGCTCCAGCCCCTCGACGCGCTGGACGCCGCCGTGCGGGCGGCGCGCCATACGCGCGATGCCATCGGCCAGACATGGGATACTGCGCTCGCGGCGCTCAAGCGCGGCGCCCGCCCCGCCTCCTACGACCGCAGCCGCACCGCTTGCACCGGCGCCTCCGGTGTAGGCAGGATCTCCATCAATCCGCCCCGACCCGCTGCGGGCGCACCACCTCGGTGCGCCCGCAGCGCCGGGTCGGTTCCAGGCGCAACGTCGCATGTCGCGGCGCTCGTTCATTGGTAGGCTCTCGAAACACACTCTTTGCCTTTGTCGTTGCCGCACCGCCCCACTTGCGCGCTCCGAAATGTCCGGCATCGTGGTCCTCAACGTTGGGCTCACGAAGGAGAACTGCCATGACCAACCCGCTGTCGCCCGAGCTGCTGCTGAAGATGGATGCCTACTGGCATGCAGCGAACTACCTCTCCGTCGGCCAGATCTATCTGCTCGACAACCCCCTGCTGCGCGAACCGCTGCAGCTGAAGCACGTCAAGCCGCGCCTGCTCGGCCACTGGGGTACGACGCCCGGACTCAATTTCATCTACGTCCACCTCAATCGCATCATCAAGGACCATGATGTGAGCGCCATCTACGTCGCCGGCCCCGGCCACGGCGGTCCCGGCCTTGTCGCGAACACGTACCTCGAGGGTACCTACAGCGAGGTGTACCCGAACATCTCTCGCGACGAGGCGGGCATGAAGCGCCTCTTCACCCAGTTCTCGTTTCCCGGCGGTATCCCCAGCCACGTGGCGCCGGAGACGCCAGGCTCCATCCACGAGGGCGGAGAGCTCGGTTATGCGCTGTCGCACGCCTACGGCGCCGCGTTCGACAACCCGGACCTGCTCGTCGCCTGCGTCGTCGGCGACGGCGAGGCGGAGACCGGTCCGATGGCCACAAGTTGGCACTCGAACAAGTTTCTCAACCCGGTCCACGACGGCGCCGTGCTGCCCATCCTGCACCTCAACGGCTACAAGATCGCCGGCCCCACGGTGCTGGCGCGGCTCAGCCCCGAGGAGCTCAACCAACTGTTCCGTGGCTACGGGTACACTCCGTACTTCGTCGAGGGCAGCGACCCCGAGACAATGCACCAGCTCATGGCCGGTACGCTCGATACGATCATCGCCGAGATCAAGCGCATCCAAGCCGACGCGCGCGCCCATGGTTTCACACAGCGCCCGCGCTGGCCGATGATCATTCTGCGTACGCCAAAGGGGTGGACCGGACCCAAGGAAGTGGACGGCGTGCAAATCGAGGGCACCTTTCGGGCGCATCAAGTGCCGCTGTCGGGCTTGGCCGAGAACGCGAATCACGTCGGGCTGCTTGAAGCATGGATGAAGAGCTACAAGCCCGACGCGCTGTTCGACCGGACCGGGGCCCTCATGTCCGAGCTGGCGGAGTTACCGCCGAAAGGCGAGCGGCGCATGAGCGCCAACCCGCACGCCAACGGCGGCCTTCTGCTCAAAGACCTGAAGATGCCGAACTTCCGCGACTACGCGATCGACGTGCCGTCCCCGGGCGCAGTCAACGGCGAGGCCACACGCGTCCAAGGCGGCTTCATCCGCGACGTGATGCGGCTGAACTGGGACAATCGGAATTTTCGCGTCTTCAGCCCGGACGAGACCTCGTCGAACCGCTGGAGCGAGCTCTTCGACATCACCAGTCGCGCGTCGACGGCGGAGATCCTCCCAACCGACGATCATGTCTCACCCGACGGCCGCGTGATGGAGATGCTGAGCGAGCATCAGTGCCAAGGCTGGCTCGAAGGATATCTGCTCACCGGCCGGCACGGGTTCTTCTCCTGCTACGAGGCGTTCATCCACATTATCGATTCGATGTTCAATCAGCACGCCAAGTGGTTGAAGGTGACGCGCCACATTCCCTGGCGCCGACCGATTGCCTCGCTCAACTACCTGCTCACATCCCACGTGTGGCGTCAGGACCACAACGGCTTCAGCCATCAGGACCCCGGGTTCATTGATCACGTCGTCAACAAGAAGGCGGACATCATCCGCATCTACCTGCCCCCCGACGCAAACACGCTCCTCTCGGTCACCGATCACTGCCTGCGCAGTCGCCACTACGTCAATGTCATCGTCGCCGGCAAGCAGCCGGCGCCGCAGTGGCTCGACATGGATGCGGCGATCAAGCACTGCACCGCCGGCATCGGGATCTGGGAGTGGGCGAGCAACGATCAAGGCGGCGACCCGGACGTCGTGATGGCCTGCTGTGGTGACGTGCCGACGCTGGAGACGTTGGCAGCGGTCTCGCTCCTCCGCCAGCACATTCCGGAGTTGAAGATCCGTGTGATCAACGTCGTCGACCTGATGACGTTGCAGCCCGCCAGTGAGCACCCGCACGGACTGCGCGATGCGGAGTTCGATGGGCTATTCACCAAAGACAAGCCGATCATCTTCGCCTTCCACGGCTACCCATGGCTCATCCATCGTCTGACCTACCGGCGCAGCAACCACGGCAACCTCCACGTCCGCGGCTACAAGGAGGAAGGAACGACGACCACGCCGTTCGACATGGTCGTGCTCAATGACCTGGATCGCTTCCACCTCGTCGGGGACGTCATCGATCGTGTGCCGCAGTTGGGCTCGCGCGTCGCATACGCCAAGCAAGCGATTCGCGACAAGCTCCTCGATCATAAGCAATACATCAGCACGTACGGTGACGACATGCCCGAGATCCGTGATTGGAAGTGGAATCTCTGATTCGCGGCCTTCAGTCACCGAGTTGCACGGCGCTATGCAAGCGGACTAGATTCTGGCCATGCCGCACTCGAAGCACGCGCCGCAAACGTCCAGCATCGGGGACTACATCCGTCGCCAACGCCAGCTCGCCAACATCTCCCTGCGCAAGATGGCAGAGCAGAGCGGTATCTCCGCCGCCGTGCTCAAGGAAGTGGAAAACGGGATCCGCAATCCCAGCGGCACGATCATCCAGTCGGTCGCCCGCGTACTCCGCCTCTCAGCGGAGACGCTGTTCCTGCAAGCGGGTGTGCTCGATCCCCAAGACACTGAAGAGATCGACGCAGTGCGCGAGATCCGCCGCGATCCCAGTCTGACGGAGCGCCAACGCGAGACCCTGGTCGAGATCTACGAAGCCTTCTGCACCGCGAACCGCACTCGTAAGTCATGACTCGTGACTCGTGATTCGTTCGGGCGGAGTCACCAGTCGCCGCATAGGGGTTGACATTCTACGCAAGCGGGTCACAAGATACATCCGGGTGGTGGGCAGGCAGGAGGAGAGGCGGACGTGCCTAACTTTCGTCACCGTCTGACGCGCGCGCAGCAACGGATCTACGACCGCAGTAACACCACGCCCGCCGTCACACTCCAGGCAACGCCGACGTTGCGACAAGCCGTCGCAGCCCTCCCCGCGGTCCTGCAGGCCGGTGATCCCTACAGCGTCGAGCAACTCTCACAACGTATCAGCGATGAGATTGCAGCCGCGTTGCGGGTGCGGCGCGTCCGCATCCAGGTCAGCGGCACCCGCCCGTCCAACACACGCGGCGAGCTGCATGGTCTGTACACCCCTGCCCACAACGCTGCGGCGGCGACGATCAAGCTGTGGATGATGACTGCGAAGCGGCAGCAGGTGGTGGCCTTCAAGACCTTCCTGCGCACGTTGCTCCACGAGATCTGCCACCACTTGGATTACACGCTGCTCGGGCTGGCGGATTCGTTTCACACCGACGGATTCTATCAACGGGAGTCGAGCCTGTTCTATCGCATCGGCGGCCCTGCTGCGGCCGCCCGCGTTGGACCGAACGGCGCGACTCCCAGCACCGAGCTTTCGGCGAGGTCGACTGCTATCCCTCGTCCTGGGCTCGTTTAGGGGGTCGCCGTGCAAGCGATGAACTACGCCGTCAGACCGACCCGCATCGAAATCACTGACGATCTCGATTTGCTCCTCGAGGTCATGCCGCCTCGGGTGCGCGCGCAGATCGAACGGCTGCCGGACGTGCCGGCGCTGCTCGAGGTTGTGCTTGATCTCGGACGCCAACCGGAGGCGCGCTTCCCCTCACGGGTCGTCACGCTCAGCCCCGAAGGCATGGCCCGTGATGACCTCGACTACATGATCGGCCGCATCGGGACCTTCACAACCGACAACCGCGCCGGCATCGAACGCACGTTGCATCGCATCTCCGCGCTGCGCAACCGACTGGGGGAAATCATCGGCGTTACCTGCCGCGTCGGCCGCGCCGTCTACGGCACGGTCGAGATCGTCCGCGATGTCATCGAGTCGGGCCGGAGTGTGCTGCTCCTGGGGCGGCCCGGTGTCGGCAAGACGACCCTGCTGCGCGAAGCGGCCCGCGTCCTCGCCGACGACCTGGGCAAGCGCGTGATCATCGTCGACACCTCCAACGAGATCGCCGGCGACGGCGACATTCCACACCCGGGCATCGGACGCGCTCGTCGCATGCAAGTGCCGTCGCCCGACCTGCAGCACGCCGTCATGATCGAAGCCGTCGAGAATCACATGCCGGAGGTCATCGTCATCGACGAGATCGGCACCGAGGCGGAAGCCCTCGCAGCGCGGACCATCGCCGAACGCGGCGTGCAACTCATTGCCACGGCGCACGGCACCAGCCTGGAGAACCTCATCGCCAACCCGACGCTTGCCGACCTCGTCGGCGGCATTCAAGCGGTGACCCTCGGCGATGAAGAGGCGCGCCGACGGCGCACCCAGAAAACGGTGCTCGAACGCAAGGCGCCGCCGACCTTCGACGTGTTGATTGAGATCCGCGACCAGGATCGCTTCGCGGTCCACGCCGACGTGGCGCAGGTGGTCGATGCACAGCTCCGCGGCCATCACATCCAACCCGAGCTGCGCGTACGACGCGCCGATGGAGGCGTCGACGTCGAGGCCGCTCCATCCTCACCACCGGCGCCGCTCGAGCTGTTGCCGGCGGAGCGCGCACGACGTCCCCTGCGGATTTTTCCGTACGCCGTCAGTCCGGAGCATCTTGATCGCGCCATCCGCGATCTCGGCGTCAGCGCCACCGTCTGCACGCATCCGCGTCAGGCGGACGTCGTGCTCACGCTACGCGCCCTGGCAAGAAAGCGCCCCAAGAAGCTGCGCGAGCTCATGGTCGACAATACACACGTGCACGCCATCGGCAGCGACTCGCACGCCAAGATCGTCGAGTTCCTGCGCGAGCTCTTCGATGTCTCCGGGGTCAACCCCGAGCAGGAGCGCGCCTTGCGCGAGGCAGAGGCCGCGATCACCGAAGTCGTCGCGAACCGGCAAGCGGTCACGTTGGGTCCGCAGAACCCGCACCTGCGCCGCCTACAGCATCAGCTCGCCGAAGCCTACGGGTTGATGTCCGAGAGCACCGGCCGCGGCCCTGCCCGACGCGTGGTGGTGTTGCCGAGGTGATCGTGTTGGTGCTCGTGTTCGTGGTTCGTGTTCGGGAAGGCTCCCGACTCACCACCACGCACACGAGCACGAACACGATCCTCAGTTGATCGCTTCGAACAGCCCGGCGGCGCCCATGCCTCCGCCGATACACATCGTCACGATGCCCCAGCGCTTCTTCTGGCGGCGCAGCTCGTGGAGCAACGTGCCGGTCATGCGCGAACCCGTCATCCCGTAGGGGTGACCGATCGAGATCGCGCCGCCGTTCGGATTGAGCTTCGCGGGATCAATGCCGAGACGATCGCGGCAGTACACCGCTTGCGATGCGAAGGCCTCGTTCAGCTCGACGATATCGATGTCGGAGATCTTCAGCCCGTGCAGCTTGAGCAGCTTCGGCACCGCGAACACCGGCCCGATACCCATCTCGTCCGGCTCGCAGGCGGCGAACACGCAGCCGCGGAAGAAACCCAGCGGCTGCACTCCGAGCTTCTTGGCGCGATCATACGACATGATCAGCGTCGCCGAGGCGCCGTCGGAGAACTGCGAGGAGTTGCCGGCCGTCACACTGCCGCCGTCCGGCTTGAAGGCCGGCGGCAACTTTGCGAGACCCTCCGCTGTGGTGTCCGGCCGGTTGCATTCGTCACGATCGACCGTGGCCTGCTTGGTCGATTTCTCACCGCTGGCTTTGTCGGTCACCTCCATGGTCACCGTCATCGGCGCGATCTCATCGTTGAACTTGCCGGACTTCTGCGCGGCGGCGGTGCGCTGTTGCGACGCGAGCGCCATCTCATCTTGCTTCTCGCGACTGACCTTGTAGCGCTCGGCGACAATCTCGGCGGTGATGCCCATGGGAATGTAGATCTCCTTCTTGTGATCCATGAGCCAGGGGTTGAACAGGTTCTTCTTGTTGAAGTCGTTCTGCATCATGGTGATCGACTCGAGGCCGCCGCCGATCACCGCCTCGGCGCCCTCGACTTGCACCATGTGCGCCGCGAACGCGACGGCGTTGAGACCCGACGAGCAGAAACGACTCACCGTCACGCCAGGCACGGTGATCGGCAGGCCCGCCATCACCGCCACGTTCCGGCCGACGTTGAACCCCTGCGGCCCCTCAGGAAAGCCGGTGCCCATGACCACATCCTCGATCTCCGCCGGATCGAGTTGAGGCGTTTTCTTGAGCACGTCCTTGACACAGTGCGCCGCCATGTCGTCCGGTCGCGTCAGGTTGAACGAACCCCGAAACGACTTGGCGAGTCCGGTCCGGGAACTTGCAACAACAACAGCTTCTCGCATGAGAGACCTCCTTGGATGGTAAGATCGGCGGTACTTTCTCAGGAGTCGGTCCCCGATGCAAGCTGGGGGGCAACGCCGTCGGTCCAACGTGGCGGCGTTGACGCGCGCGCCGGGATGTACGAAGGGTGTAGACGTGAATCCCAGCACCCGCCCTTCGTTACACCTGTCCGTGTGGATCGCGTTGCTCATGTGGCTGCTCGTGACGCCTGCCGCGGCACAAGTGGACGGCCGTTCCGTCGACGTCCCACTCCGCTTCGACTTCGAGTTCATCCGTCAAGCGCTGCTCATGCAGATTTACACGCGAGCCGACGCCACTGCCGTGCTGTGGGATGACGGTACGGGTTGCGGCTTTCTGAAGCTGCACGAGCCTGCGGTCAGCTCCGCCGGCAACCGGCTGCGTCTGGTGACGCGCGGTGAGGCACGCGTCGGCACCCGCGTCGGCAGCATGTGCCTAGCACCGGTCCAGTGGGAGGGCTTTCTCGAAGTGTTCGAGGAGCCAACGTTGGACGTGGAGGCCCGCCTGCTGCGCTTTCGCGTCGTCGACTCGAACATCTACGACAAGGAATGGAAGAAGCGGCTCCTGACCGGGAAGATCTGGGACCTGGTCAAGCAGTACGTTCAGCCCAGCCTCGAAGCAGTACGCATCGACCTGAACGCACCGTTTCAGGACATGCGGGACTTGTTGCCGCTGATTGTC
>JBGQHM010000299.1:0-8230 GCA_041497995.1 Binatia bacterium
CCGCCGGACCTCTATAAGGAGCTGCAAGTGGATACGCGCGGCAGCTTCGGCGGCCTCGGCATCGAGATTACCACGCGCAACAACGTACTCACCGTCGTGTCGCCGATCGAAGATACGCCGGCGTACCGTGCGGGGATCAAGTCGGGTGATCAGATCATCAAGATCGAGGACGAGTTCACCAAGGACATGCCGCTCGTCGAGGCCGTCAAGAAGATGCGTGGCCCGAAGGGCAGTACCATCCACGTCACACTCCGCCGCGAAGGGGCACCCAAGCTCATCGATCTGGCCTTGACGCGCGAGGTGATCAAGATTCAAAGCGTCAAGTCCCGCCTGCTCGAAAAGGGGTATGGCTATTTGCGCCTGACACAGTTCCAAGAGCGCACCGACGATGATCTGCAGAAGGCCATGGCCACCATGGAGAAGGAAAACGGCGGGCCGCTGACGGGATTGGTGCTCGATCTGCGCAACAACCCGGGCGGATTGCTGACCCAGGCGGTGAAGGTGTCCGATGAGTTCGTCGACTCCGGTCTGGTCGTCTACACCGACGGACGCTTGGACAGCCAGAAGCAGAAGTACTTCGCACACAAAGCCGGCAGCCACAGCGACTTCCCGATGATTGTGCTCGTCAACGGAGGCAGCGCCAGCGCCTCAGAAATCGTCGCCGGCTGCCTCCAGGACCACAAGCGCGCCCTCGTGCTCGGTACGCAGACCTTCGGCAAAGGGTCCGTCCAGACCATCTTGCCGCTCGACGAGAATGCCGCGGTGCGCCTGACGACAGCCCGTTACTACACGCCGAACGGCCGCTCTATTCAAGCCACCGGCATCACTCCGGACATCTACGTCGAGGAAGCCATCGTGCAAGCCAAGGCGGACGGTGGCCCGAAGTTCCCCTCCGTGCGCGAGGAAAACTTGCCCGGGCACTTCCAGCAACCGAATAAGCAAGCACCGTCAAAAAACGGTAGCGGGTCGAAGGACGAAGAGGAGAACGACGATGCCGCGACCGCCGTGCGCGAAGGTGAGCCGGGCAAGGATCCGCAGCTCGATCGGGCACTCGAGCTCCTCAAGAGCTGGAACGTGTTCAAGACCGTCGTCGCGCAGAGCACTCCGTAACCCTGCACCGATGCCGCTGCCATGCGAAAGCCCTCTGCGGTGCAGAGGGCTTTCCTTTTTGAGCTGACGGCGTGCCGCGCTCCGAGCCACGCTTGTTCGGATGGGGCTGGTTGATCAGCCTCGTTTCATCGACCATCCTCGGTCTGCTCATTTTCCTGTCGTCGCTCGTTTTGCGCGAACCCGGCGCGCTCATCGTCGCCCCGTCTGCGCCGCAGCCGCGCGCCAACTGGGCCGCGGACTTTCCGGCACGCATCGAGGCCGTGACTACCGCGCTCGGCCACCTGCCCTGGCCGCTACAACGGCCCGACGAAGAACCGCAAGGCGCCGGGACGTTGCGCTGGACGCATCGCCGGTACGAGTTGACGCTGCCGGCACCCCCTGACGAAGCCGCACTCGAGACGACACTCGATCCGATCCGCACCGCAGCACCGGGTGTAACCCTGCACGTAAACCAGGAGGCCGTTGGCGCGCAGGTCCAGGTGGGGATCGATGGCCTCCTCACCCACACGCTCACGCTGCACTGGCTCGGGCGCCAACCACGCGTCGCGATCATCATCGACGACCTCGGCAACGATCTGCTCATCGCACGCACGCTGGCCGGCATCGATGCGGCGCTGACCTTCGCGGTCATGCCGTTTCGCCCGTTCTCGAAGGAAGCTGCAGAGCTCGCCACGGTGTTTGGGCGAGAGGTTCTCGTCCACTTGCCGATGGAAGCCGAGAACGGCGAAGATTTCGGGGCCTCGGATATTCTGCTGGTCAGTGCGGATCACGACGCGATCATTCAGCAGCTCGACGCCAGTCTTGACTCGGTCCCGCATGCCGTCGGCGTCAACAACCATATGGGCTCCCGCTTCACCAGCGACCGTGCCCACATGCTGTGGGTGCTCGAGTATCTCAAGCAGAAGGACCTCTTCTTCATCGACAGCCGCACCACCCCACACAGCGTTGCCTGCGAAGTCGCGGCGGCCATCAATTTGCGCTGCGCCTCGCGGACCCTCTTTCTCGACGACAACGATGACGCGGCGGCGATCCGCGCGCAGATCGAGTCGCTCCCCAAGCTCGCACGCCAACAAGGCGACGTCATCGCCATCGGCCATGCGCGCCCCGCTACCGCCGCTGCGCTGCAGGCTGCTCTCCCCGCCTTCGCAGCGGCCGGCGTCCAAGTCGTATCCGCCTCGACGGTCATTGCGGACCTCGCCTTGGCGCGTCATTAGGCGTTCTGTTAGAGTCGCCGCATGCAGCTGCCCCTGGACTTGTCGGCACTCACCACGGTGCTGACCGTGTCACAGCTCAATCAGCGGGTCCGTGACACCCTCGACGCTGAGCTTGATGAAGTCTGGGTGGTTGGCGAGCTTTCCAATTTCCGAGTTCCGCCGTCCGGACACTTCTACTTCAGCCTGAAGGATGGGCGGAGTCAGATCGCTGCGGTGATGTTCCGTTCCGCCAACCAACTCCTAGCGTTCCGGCCGGAGGACGGCATGCAGGTCATCGTGCGCGGCCACGTTGGGCTCTACGAGGTGCGCGGCAATTTGCAACTGTACGTCGAGGCCATGGAGCCGCGCGGCGTGGGCAGCCTGCAGCTCGCCCTCGAACAATTGAAAAAGCAGCTCGCCGCCGAAGGCCTGTTCGCCGAGGCACGCAAGCGTCCCCTGCCCTTCCTGCCGCGCGCCGTCGGCATCGTCACGGCCCTCAACGGCGCCGCAATCCATGACCTGCTGGTAGTGCTGCACGGGCGTCTGCCGAGTGTGCGCATCGTCGTGCGTCCGGTACGTGTTCAAGGAAGGGAGGCACCGCCCGAGATCGTCGAAGCGATCGCTGACATCGGTCGTGTTCCCGACATCGACGTCGTCATCGTCGGCCGCGGCGGCGGCTCACTGGAGGATCTATGGGCGTTCAACGATGAACGCGTGGCACGCGCCATCGCGGCATCGCGCGTACCCGTGGTCTCAGCCGTCGGCCACGAGGTCGACGTGACGATCGCGGATCTGGTCGCGGACCGGCGTGCACCGACACCGACCGCCGCGGCCGCGATGGTCGTGCCGGACCAACACGATCTCACCGCGTGGCTCGAACGGGAAGCGGCCGGCCTCGCTGCCGCCGTGCACCGGCAGATCGCCCGGCAGCGCGAGCGGCTGAGCGCCCAGGCACGACACCTACGCGATCCGCGGCAAGTCTTGAAAGCGCTGCAGCTGCGCACCGACGAGCTCAGCGAACGCGCCTTGCGCGCCCTCCACACGCGTCTCCGCCTGGTGCGGCAGCAGCTCCGCGGTGGTGCCGAGCGTCTCCAGGCATTGAGCCCGCTGGCCGTACTGGAGCGTGGCTATAGCATCGCGCGGCGCGCCGACGGTAGCGTTGTTCGCGACGCGGCCGCTGTGCGAGTCGGTGATCGCCTCCGTCTGACCTTTGCCCGCGGTATCGCCGCCGTGCGCGTCGAGGACCCCGACGTCAGTTGATGGAACGGTTGCGGGTGCGAGGGCATGTATGGCGGACAAGAAAGAGAAGAAGTTCGATCAAGGCATGGCCGAGCTCGAGGCTATCGTGGCACGACTCGAGACCGGCGAGCTGCCGTTGGAGGAAGCGTTGGCAGCGTTCGAAGCCGGGGTCGCGTTGGTGCGCACGCTGAACCAACGGCTCACGGAAGCGGAAGCCCGCGTCGAGCTACTGACCCGCGACGCAAGCGGCAAGCTGCAGCTGCAGCCGCTGGAGCCGGGAAGCAAGGAATGAATCTGCAGCAGTACCTCGCCCGCCGCCAACAACGCGTGGACCGGTTTCTCGAACGGTGCATCCCACCGGCGAATCAGTCGGACACCCTGACTCACGCGATGCGCTACAGCCTGTTCTCCGGCGGCAAGCGCATTCGCCCGATTCTCTCGATCGCTGCAACGGAGACGCTCGGTGCGGCCGTCACGCCGGTGCTACCATTCGCCTGCGCCCTCGAATTGATTCATACGTACTCGCTCATCCATGACGACCTTCCGGCGATGGATGACGACGACGTGCGTCGCGGTCAGCCGACCAGCCACCGCGTGTTCGGCGAAGGCATGGCGATACTGGCTGGCGACGCGCTGCTGACGGAAGCATTTCGGATCATGGCAGAGGCGACCGCCAAACCGGGGGTCTCGCAGCGGCGTGCGCTGCAGGTGCTCACCGAGATCGCCAGCGCCGCCGGCGCACGCGGCATGGTCGCGGGCCAGGCAGACGACTTGAACGCCGAGAACCGCGCCATCGATCTGCCTACCGTCGAGTGGATTCACATTCGCAAGACCGGCGCGCTGATTCGTGCCGCGGTACGGGCCGGCGCCGTGCTCGGCGGTGCGCGCGCGGACCAGCTGCAGCGGCTGACGCGCTACGCGGACTGCCTTGGGTTGGCGTTCCAAATCGCTGACGACATTCTCGACGCTGAAGGATCGACCGCGATGACCGGGAAGACCCCTGGCCGCGATAAGGCTCGCCACAAGGCGACGTTCCCGGCCGTGCTCGGTCTCCCCGCCGCCAAGGAACGAGCGCGCGAGTTGCTCGCGAACGCGCTCGAGGAGCTGCGCAGCTTCAAGCGGCAGGCCGAGCCGTTGCGAGAGATCGCACGCTTCGCCGTCGGACGCGCTTGCCCGTCTTGATGGCCGCCAAGCGCGTGCGCATCGACTCCCTACTCGTCGACCGCGGTCTGGTGGCCAGCCGCGAACGCGCGCGCCGCCTGGTGATGGCGGGCGATGTCTGGGTTGCCGATCAGCGCGTCGATAAACCGGGCGCGTTGGTCTCAGTCGATGCGCCGGTTGAAGTGCGTGGCGCGGACATCCCGTTCGTCAGCCGCGGTGGGCTCAAACTCGACGGCGCACTCACGCACTGGCAGATCGACGTAAGTGGAGTCTTTGCCATCGACATCGGCGCATCCACCGGCGGCTTCACGGATTGTCTCTTGCAACGGGGTGCGCACCACGTCGTCGCTATCGACGTCGGCTATGGCCAGTTCGCCTGGAAGCTCCGCCAGGACGCGCGCGTTACCCTCTTCGAACGCGCCAACATCCGCAGCTTCGATGCATCACGGTTGCCGCAGCAGGCCGACGTGGCAGTGATCGATGTGTCGTTCATCTCGTTGCGCCTGGTACTTGGGACGGTGATCCGGTTGGTGCGACCGGGCGGCGTCATCCTGGCGATGGTGAAGCCGCAGTTCGAAGTTGGCAAAGGTGAGGTGGGCAAAGGTGGGGTGGTGCGTGATCCCACGCAGCAACAAGCAGCCGTCGAAGCCATCCGTGAGCTCGGTAGCACGCTCGGGCTTGTGTGCCGGGGTGACTACCCGTCACCGATTCTCGGACCGAAGGGCAATCGAGAATTCTTTCTCCACTTCACCGTGCACGCATTCGGTGCAGCTTCGGCGTAGGTGCTCGCAAAAGCCTTAGGACGCCCCGCCACGGAGTTGCACACGCTCAACAGTCGGCCTACCGTGCACGGCCACTGATGAGCCGTGGGCTGTACCTCGTTTGGGTGTACACGATGATCGGGCTGTGGACGCTCGTTGTGTTTCCGTCGTCCTTCATCGTCACCCTGCTCACCGGCTCGCATCGGATCGGCCATCGCCTGCATGCACGCTTCTGGGGTCGCATGATTCTGTGGTCGTGCGGCGTGCGCCTGCGCGTGCACCATGGCGAGCGCCTGCACCGCGGCGCGTCATACGTACTGATGATCAACCACAACTCGCACTTCGCGGGCTACGCTGTGGCTGCGGCGATTCCGCTGCAGTGGCGCGCCGTGCTGAGCATCAAGCTGCGCAAGATTCCGGTATTCGCCTGGATCGCACTGCTGGCAGGTCACATCTTCATCGACACGCAGCGCAGCCGACGGGCGATCGCCACACTGAACCCGGCCGCAGACAAACTGCACAGCGGGCTCTCGGTAGTGATCTTTCCGGAGGGCAAACGCCACGACGACACGGATCTGCTGCCCTTCCGTTCGGGCGGCTTTCATCTCGCCGTCCACGCCGGCATCCCAGTTGTCCCACTCACAGCCGTTGAGCGGAGACGGCCTGGATCCGCGCGCTCGGTCGCGGTGCTCGATTTGTACGTCGATCCACCTATCGCAACCATGGATCGTACGCCGGAGGACGTTCCGATTCTGGTTGAGCGGACCCGCGCCGCGATGCAGGCGCATTTGAGCGCTCCGGAGGCGTGAACGCTCTAGTACGTCACACGATCGGCACTTTGCCGCGGTGTGACGATAATCCTTGCAGCACCGACGCTAGCATTTTGGGCACGTGATGGTCTGGCGGCGCGAGCATGTGGGCGAATTGTACCGCGACCCCACTGGCACGAGGCCTGCTCAACATCGGAGCCAGGAGGTTCGCACAGATGGTCAAGCTGACGTGGCTCCCACACTGGCAAGCATACTCGGTGAGATGGAACGGTCGCATCATCGGCATGCTGCGGTGCACGGTGCCGCTGCCATTTCGCATGGCGGTTGAGTTCGCATGACAATCTCCCGCTGCGATCAATCTCGCACCCTCCGGCGAGCGTCACACATGGATGCTCGCCACATGAGTCCGCCCGAATTCCGCTAGGTAGAGTCTCCCCGTTCGGACGGAGATCCAGGGTTCCTCCTCTCGGATCTCTGTCCGAACTCCCCCCACCTTGCTACACTTCGCCATCTGATGCGTGCATTGGTTTGGGACGGCACCGCGGCGCGCGTCGTCGAGCGTCGGGAACCGGCTCGCGCCCCCGAGACGGCGCTGGTTCGCGTTGCACTCGCGGGCATCTGCAACACGGACCTCGAGCTCGTGAAGGGCTACATGGACTTTCGCGGCGTCCTCGGCCACGAGTTCACCGGCACGGTCGAGGAGGGGCCCTCCGAGTGGCGCGGCAAGCGGGTGGTCGGCGAAATCAACTTCGCTTGCGGTCGCTGTGCGAGCTGTCGGCGCGGGCTCCAACGGCACTGCCCAACCCGGCGCGTCATGGGCATCCTCAATGCCGATGGCGCATTCGCCGAGCTCGTTGGCGTACCGGTGTCGAACCTCCATGTGGTCCCTGATGGCGTTGACGACGACGCCGCCGTATTCGTCGAGCCGCTCGCGGCGGCCTTCGAGATTCTCGAACAGGTGAGCGTCGGACCCGGTATCGACTGCGTGGTGCTCGGTGACGGCAAGCTCGGATTGCTCGTCGCTCAGGTTCTGTTCCTGGCCGGAGCCCGCGTGCTTGCGGTTGGCAAACACGCCGATAAGCTTCGCATCCTCCGCGCGCGCGGCATCACTACGGCGCTGGCAGCCAACTGGAATCGTACCCCTGCGGATCTTGTGGTCGACGCAACGGGTTCCGCCGCAGGATTTGCTGCCGCACTCAGCGCGACGCGGCCGCGCGGCACATTGGTGCTCAAAAGTACCGTCGCCACCACCGCCGAGCTCAACCTGGCGCCGGTGGTCATCAACGAGATTGCCGTCGTCGGCTCGCGCTGCGGCCGCTTCGCGCCTGCCTTGCGTGCGCTCGAGGCCGGTAGCATCGATGTCCGTTCACTGATCTCGGCACGGCGTCCGCTGCGCGATGCCGCCGATGCGCTCCAGCTTGCCGCCGCCCCTGGCGTATTGAAGGTTCTCCTTGATCCGATTCCTCATTGACCCACTGAAACAATCGTCTCATCCACCTGGCGGCGACTCTGGATCACCGGGCGACTGAACCAGCTCAATCAACGCGCCGTCGGGGTCGGTGATGAAGATCGCCGCCGCTTCGAACGCCGGGATGTCGATGTGCGTGCGCTCGAGAATCGTTACACCTGCCTTCGCCAACTCGGTGAGGGTCGCAGCCAGGTTGTCGACCCGCAGCGACAAGTGAGTGAGCCCGAGCTGATTCATCGGTCGCGGGGTGCCGTCGCCTCGATGACCCGGTGAGGCATAGTGCAGGAGCTCGATGCGGGTACCGTCGCGTTCAAGGTAGATGGCGCGCAGCTCGACGGTGTCTAGCTGCAGCAACGTGTTGCTCGGCTCGCCCGCCACCTGGAGCTCGGAGCGGTACTGAAAGCCCAGCACGTCGCGGTAAAACCGCAACGACCGTTCCCAGTCAGACACGCAGATCCCGATATGAGTGAGCCGCACGAAAGCCATGGGATTGCGGGTCTATGACTTCCGATCAGGGAATGCAAATCC
>JBGQHM010000300.1:0-8222 GCA_041497995.1 Binatia bacterium
GCGCAGCAGATCGTCCTTGCGTGCGCCATCCGCTATCGGCTCCCGGAACCGACCCGCCTCGCCGACCAACTCGTCGGCGCTGCTAAGCGGACGATGGGGTGATTCCAACAGAGAGGGATCATCCTCCACCGAGCGGGCGATCGGCCTGGAATCCGATCCCGCCGTCCGCTGCTTCCTGCAGCGCTGCCGCGCGGAGGGTCCTTGGGCCAACCGGCCCAGCGTGAGGCGGATGGGACTAAATTCCAATCTCAGGGGCCCAACCCCGGAGAGTTCTCATGGGTCTTCAGGGACGCCGGCAAGGCAATTGACGCACTCAGCTCGCGGCCCAGTTTTCGACCCGGAGTCGCGGCACGCGAGAAAATTCTGCGGCGTTGTGGGTGACCAAGGTAAGGTCGTGCGCAAGCGCGATCGACGCAATCAAGAGATCGCGCTCTCCGATCGGTCTGTGGCGCAGGAGGTATCGAATCCGTGCGTGCTGCTCTGCAGCGTCACGGTCGAAAGGGATCACCAGGAAAGGCTCGATCACCGTTCTCCACGCCTCACGTTTCCGTGCTGGGCTGACGCTCTTCTCGGCTCCATACCACAATTCGGCGACCGTGATGCTGGACACGGCAACGTCGTCGGGGCTCTGCCGCTGGAGGTGCGCACGGACACCAGGCGGGCGGCCGCGAACCGCGTGAATCAAAACGTTGGTATCGAGCAGCCAGATCACGCGTCGTCCGCGAGATCGAGGAGCCGCGCGCCGATTGGAGCGACCCGGCCCAAATCGAGGTCCTTCGCGCGCCGGTCAATGCGCTGCCAGTAGCCGGCGGGCCACTTGCGCTTCGCAACCGGCTCCAAGACAACCGCTTCCCCTTCCTTCCGGATCGCCACCTCTTTCCCCTCGAACCGAAACTCTCGTGGCAATCGGACGGCTTGCGAGCGCCCGTTGGCGAAGATCTTCGCCCGTGCATTCGGTGTCGTCTCGGATCGTGCGGTGCGCGCCATGGTCGCTCCTCCGTATAGACTGGTCTATATCATCGCCCATTGGCACACTCCATCCCGTGAGCCCGCGGCGAAGTTATCGCTGTCGGATTCCCCTCGAACCGAAACTCTCGTGACAATCGCCGGCCGCGTACTCACGAGGCGCTTGCCGCGGCCTCTAGCGCAGTAGTACGGCCAAAGGATCTTTGGTTACGACGATCTCGGCGGCTGGCATCGCCACCCACGCGAAGCACCCGAGCGACACGAAGCGTGCGCGGAGCCGACCCTTGAGACCTTCACCCGCGAGGCTGTGAGCCGCACATGACCGCCGGCGCGCCGGCGAGCGAACGTCCAATGTCCAGGAGCGGCAGCGATCCGCGCGGCCTCCCCCGCGCATATTGCGAATCGCATTCGGTCCAAACCATCAGCCCTATGCCGGTAGCGCGCGCTCCGGCTCGACTGCGGGCAGCGGTACGCGCTAAGACCTTGCGGGAAGGGAGTGTGGAATGTCGGAAGAGCCTGTCGACGTTCTGATCGTTGGTTCCGGCGCAGCTGGTGCCGCTTTCGCCTGGAGCTTGGCCGAGACGCGCATGAACATTCTCTGTCTCGAGCAAGGCGACTGGATGAAACCCGAGTCGTATCCAGGGATGAGGAATGACTGGGAGCTGAGTCAGGTCGGCGACTTCGCGCTCAGCCCCAATGTACGCGGGCGGCGCGAGGACTATCCCGTGAACGACAGCGCCTCGCCGATCCAGACCTCGATGTTCAACGCCGTCGGCGGCAGCACCATCATGTACGCCGCCCACTTCCCGCGCTTTCACCCGTCGGACTTCCGCGTGAAGACGCTCGACGGCGTCGCCGACGACTGGCCAGTCGACTACCGCCGCCTCGAGCCGTTCTACGACGTCAACGCTCATATGATGGGCGTGTCGGGGCTCGGCGGCGACCCGATGTATCCGCCGAAGGAGGTGCCGCTCCCTCCCGTCGCTCTCGGCAAACTGGGTGAGACCCTGGCTAGGGGATTCAATCGACTCGGATGGCATTGGTGGCCGTCCGATAGCGCGATCACCACTCGGGAACACGAGGGCCGCGCCCCCTGCATCAATGCCGGTACGTGTCTCTTGGGATGTCCGCAGGGTGCCAAGGCCAGTACCGACATCACGTACTGGCCCGCCGCGCTGCGCCAGGGCGTGACACTCAAGACGCACTGCCGGGTGCGCGAGATCACGGTCGCCGAGACCGGAATGGCTGACGGTGTCATCTACTACGATGCCGACGGCGCGGAGCGTCGCCAGAAAGCGCACGTCGTGGTGGTTGCATGCAACGGCATCGGCACGCCGCGACTCTTGCTGAACTCCCGTTCCAAGCTCTTCCCGGACGGGATCGCCAATCGCAGCGGCCTCGTCGGCAAGAATCTCATGTTCCATCCCTACGCCATGGTGACCGGCATCTTCGACGAACCGCTCGAATCGTACAAAGGGCCCACCGGCTGTTGCATCATGAGTCAGGAGTTCTACGAGACCGATCGCTCACGTGACTTCGTACGCGGCTACTCGTTCGAGATCGTGCGCGGCTTCGGTCCGGTGTCCACCGCGTTGCGCGGTATGCAGTGGGGACGCATTCCGTGGGGAGCGAACCACCATCGTGCCTTCGCCGAGCTGTTCGACCGCAGCGCGGGCATGGTGGTGATCTGCGAGGACCTGCCCGAACACACCAACCGCGTGACAATCGATCCGGATTTGAAAGACTCCGACGGCATCCCCGCGCCGAAGGTGACGTATCGCCTCAGCGAGAACAGCAGCAAGATGCTTCAGCACTGCGTGGCCCGAGCGTCCGAAGTGTTGGATGCGGCCGGCGCAAAGGAAACCGTCGCGGAAGCTCCACTGCCGTTCGCCGGTTGGCACCTGATGGGAACGGCGCGCATGGGGACCGATCCGAAGAGCTCGGTGGTCAACGAGTGGGGGCGCAGCCACGATGTCCGCAACCTCTTCATCATCGACGGCAGCATCTTCGTGACGGCGGCGGGCGTGAATCCGACCAACACCATCCAAGCCCTCGCGCTCTACATCGCGGATACGATGAAGAGGAACCTCGCGACGCTCTTCGACTAACCGCAATGTGAGAGAAGGGTGTGCACCGCAGAGGACGCAAAGGCGCGCAGAGGAAGACACAGGGCATTCACATGGCACCGCTTTCAAACTCCATTAGGAATGAGATCTCTGAAACGACAAGAGAGTATGCGCCTAGAAGGCCTCTGCGGTGAATCTGTTTTCGTCACATCAGGGCTAAGCGTTGGCCACAATCGAGCGAGGGACCAGGATATGAGCAACGAGACGAACCATCCGGCTTTTTCCGACGACGAGCGGCGCGTGCTGGCAAGTGTGCTCGACGAGCTCATCCCGCCGAGCACCAACGGCCGGCTCTCTGGCGCGGGGCAGCTCGGCATCGCGGACTACATTGATGAGGCCTTGCAGAAGACGCCCGAGCTCAAATCCATGATCGCGCAGGGGCTGGCGGACCTCGACCAGCTCGCGCGCCGCCGGAACGCCCCGGGCTTCGCCGCGCTCTCGAGGGAGGACAAGCTGCAGTTGCTGAACGAGTGGGGCTTCGTCCTGCCGCTGACCCTGCATGCCTACAGCGCGTACTACCAGCACGCTCAGGTCGTCGAAGCGCTGGGACTCGAAGCGCGCCCGCCGCATCCGAAGGGGTACCACATGGAGCCGAACGACCTGACCCTCTTGGAGGCCGTGCAGCGGCGTCCCAAGCTGTACCGTGAGTGTTGAGCGTGATCGCCGTTCAGTGGAAGTTCATCGCCGACAGCCCTCGCGCCTTGCCAGACCAGGGGTGAGCCTTGTATGAGGGCCGCAGCGTTTACGGCGAAGGGGGGCGGAATGGATCGAACGAATGTGGCGACACGTGTGGCGGTGGCCGTCATGGTCGCGGCGCTCTGTGCCGGCTGCAGCAGGATCGATGTGGACCTGAGTAGCTCCCCCAGCACCGTACGCACCGGAGACCCCGTCACCTTCGACGTGGCGCTGATGAATCGATCGACGTGCCCGGTAGGCAACGTCACAGCGCTGCTCGTCCCGTTCGTTCCGAGGAATCTGTTGATCAATCAGATTACGGATCCGGCGGTGAGGAACGCCCTTTCCAATGCCCTGGACGCCTTCTGCAATGGTGGCACTTTCGACATACCTGGCTCCGGCGGCTGTCAGATCGCCAACGGTGAGCTCATATGTATGGGCGACGACACGACGGGAAATTCGACCGGCGGCGCGCCGGCGACGGCAACGATGCTCAGCACCGACACCGACGGGAGCATCACCTGTGAGACGGATGGCTCGCGTATCACCTGTCACATTCCGCTGTCGATGGCCGGGATGGGAGAGCAGATCGGCGCGAGCTCGGTTGGCAACTCGTTGAGTCCGCTGGTGTGCGCCACCGGTCCGAATGGCCGCCTCGGCGCCTGCTTTACCTTGAAGCTCGATCCCAACGAGACGAAGAGCGGGCAGATCATCATGACGCCGCTCGACGGTGGCCTCACCAGAAACTTCATCCTGGCGTTTGCCACGAAGAATCAGGGCGTGTGCAAAACTGGACTTAAGGACGTGCCATGCAGCGCCAACGCGGACTGTGCCGGAATGTCCAACACGTGCGGCAGCGGCATCTGCTCCGGCGGAACGAACGATGGCCACGGCTGTGATGTCGCCGGGGACTGCCCAGGCGCGGGTGGCAGCTGCGTTGCGTGCACCGTACCGCCCGACGGCCAAGTTCTGGCCAACTTGGCCTGCACCAGTACCAACGTCGTGAGGCCCGAGCTCGCGCCTACGCTGTCGCGGCCAGGAATCGCCGCGGTAATCGTGCTCCTGCTCGGCGTCGGCTACCTGGCCTTGCGGCGCACCCCGGGTCCGACGTAAGCCGCGCGTCCGAAGGCGAGTCGTTGCAGGGCGACGCGGTATTATCCGCCGCGCAGTTGGTCGACGATCGCGGCCGTCACCTGGTCCGCAGCTTCGATCATGACGGCGTGGCCCGCGTCGGGAATGACGACCGTATGCGCCGCTGCGATTAGCGATGCCACCGCCTCACCGTTTGGGGTGAGCAGATCCGCGCCCGCCAGCACGACCAGCGTGGGCGCGCTGATGCGCGGCAGATCTGCCCGGCGTGAACCCGACCACTGCCGCAATCCCGCCGCCGCTCGCGACAATGTCGCAGCCGGCACGGCTGACGCCGAGGCTACCAAGCCGCGCACGATGCGCGCACAGGCAGCACGGTCGGTGAGTGTGCGTTCCGAAAACAGCCAGGGTAGCAGAGTGTGCGCCAGCGTCTCGGCACTGCTCTCCGCGGCGATGCGGCACCACGCATCGAGCACGGCTAACAGCCGTGGACTCGCTTCGACGAAAGGCGTGATCAACGTGAGCGTCTTGACGCGCGCCGGATGTCGCAAAGCCATCTCGATGGCCGTGGCTGCGCCGAGACTGGCTCCGACAATGTGCGCCGCCTCGTGGCAGACGGCGGCAACGTCGTCGGCCGCATCGGCCACGTCGTACACATCGAGATCCCCCGCATCCGAGGCGCCCACGCCGCGCGGGTTGATGGCGAGCACCTCGTAGGCGGAAGCCAGGGCACGGGCCTGTACAGCGAACGACGAAGCGTCGCTGCCAAATCCCGGCAGCAGCGCTACCTGTGGGCCGTGACCGTCGCGGAGCACCTCGAGGTGCAGACCGTCTCCGACCGCCACCAATCGTTCACGACGTGCGGCCCAGGCTTCGACGTCCTCTTTGGTGACGCGACCACCGGGTCCACTGCCGGGGATTGCTTCCACATCGATCCCCAGCTTCTGGGCGAGCGCGCGTGCCGCGGGGGCGACCGCGCGGCGGTCGGTCCGTGTGGGCGTGGCGTGGAGCGGTTGCGTCTCGACGCGGCGCTCGGGCGCGCGCGTGACCACCTCGGGCCGATCGTGCTCGCGCTTGAAGGCGTCGACGTCGAACGACTCGTCGGCGTCTGCGGTGAGCGCCCCGAGCAACGTTCCGCACGGTACCGTCTCGCCCTCCGCTATATAGATGTGCCGCAGGACACCGCTTTGCGTCGCCTCGACCTCCATCTCGGTCTTCTCCGATTCGATGACCACAATCGGCTCGCCCTTCGCAACACGGCCACCGATCGCCACCGGCCACGACACGACGGTGCCTTCCTTCATGCTCATACCGAGCCGCGGCATCGCGACGGGAGTTTGCATATCGCAGTATGCTTCGTTGTCTCAGAACAGCTCGTGCACGGCGGCGAGCACTTTCTCCACCGAGGGCATGTAGGCTTCCTCGAGCACACGGCTGAACGGTACGGGCGAGAACGGCGCCGTCACCCGTTTGACCGGCGCATTCAGAAGGTCGAAGCCCTGGTCGACACACAGCGCTGCCACATCACTGGCGATCCCGCAGCGCGGAGTGGCTTCGTCGATCACCACGAGGCGCCCAGTTTTACCGAGCGTCGTGAGGATCGCTTCCTCGTCGAGCGGCTGCAGGGTGCGCAAATCGAGTACGTCGGCTTGCACACCTTCCTGCGCAAGCTGCGCCGCGGCCTGCAGAGCGATGTTGACGGTCGCCCCCATGCCGACGAGCGATACGTCGCTGCCTTCGCGTACCAGCTTGGCGACACCGATCGGGATTTCGTAATCGCCTTCCGGAACGTCGCTCGAGAGGAACAAGATCCCTTTCGGTTCGCAGAAGACGACCGGGTCGTCACAACGGATGGCGCTGAGCAGCAGCCCCTTGGCATCAGCGGCATTGGACGGGATGACCGTCTTCAAACCCGGGATGCCGCTGGTGATCCAATACAGCGACTGCGAGTGCTGCGCCGCCGCCTGCATCCCGGCGCCCGTGACCGTGCGCACGGTGAGCGGCAGGCGCGCCTTGCCGCCAAACATGTAGCGGAACTTCGCGGCTTGATTGAGCAGCGGATCGAGGCAGACGCCGATGAAGTCCATGAACATCAGCTCGACCACCGGCCGCATGCCCGTGGCGGCAGCACCAACTGCCGTACCGAGCAGGGCCATCTCGCTGATCGGCGAGTCGAGAACACGGTCCGGCCCGAACTGTTTCATGAGGCCACGCGTCGTGCCGAGAATGCCACCTGCCTCTTCGGTGCCTGCGGGCCGGGTCCCACCACCGGCGACGTCTTCACCCATCAGAATGACATCCGGATCACTCTCCATGGCAATGCGCAGCGCTTCGCCGATGGCAAACGCGGTCGGTATTTCGCGGCTCATACTCGATCCTCCTTCACGCCCGGCGTGGAGTGCCGGCACGTGCCGCAGGGGCGTACACATCGGTGGTGACTTCGTCGATGTCCGGCTGCGGCGCGGCCTCGGCCGCTTTCACGGCTTCCTCGATGTGGCGGGACACCTCACCGTCGGCGCGATCCAGATCGTCCTGGCTCAGTAGCCCGTCAGCGAGGACGCGCGTGGCGAAGCGACGCAAGGGGTCGCGTTCGGTCATCCACTTCTCGGCTTCGTCCTTCGGCCGGTAGGCCAGCGGATCGCCGACGAAGTGGCCGGCGAAGCGATAAGTCTTGCACTCGAGCAAGGTTGGCCCCTCGCCGCGCCGCGCGCGGGCAATGGCTTCGCCGGCCTTGGCGAAGACGTCGAAGAAGTCCATGCCGTCGGCAATCACCCCGGGCATGGCGTACGACTTGGCGCGCTCGGCGATGTCTTTCACGGGGACGGCAAACTCGGTTGGAGTGAACTCACCCCAGCCGTTGTTCTCGACGACGTAGATCGCCGGCAACGTCCAGACCGAGGCGAGGTTGAGCGACTCGTGGAAAGCGCCTTGGTTGCTCGCCCCGTCGCCAAAAAATGCGACGGCGACACCGCCGGTCTTCTTCAGCTTCGCAGTGAGCGCCGCGCCGGTGGCGAGCGGGATGCCGGCGCCGACGATGCCGTTGGCGCCCAGCATGCCTTTGTCGATGTCGGCGATGTGCATCGAGCCGCCTTTGCCCTTGCACGTACCGGTGCGGCGTCCGAACAGCTCGGCCATCATGCCGCGCGCATCCACGCCCTTGGCGAGGCAGTGACCGTGACCCCGGTGCGTCGAGGCAACATAGTCGTGCTCGCCGAGCTGCGCGCATACGCCCGTCGCGACGGCCTCTTCACCGAGGTAGACGTGCAAGAAGCCGCTCATCTTGCCGAGAGTGACGAGCTCGATGAGCTTCTCCTCGAAGCCGCGGATCAACCGCATCGTCCGGTACGCACCAAGTAAGCGCTCGTA
>JBGQHM010000301.1:0-8211 GCA_041497995.1 Binatia bacterium
CCACGCGGGTTTGAAACCCGCCGCTACGGCGCTCACCGTGGGCGCAGGCGGTTTGATGCTATCCGATGCGTTCGAGCACCTCTGTGAGGTCGCTCACGACCGTACTCGGTTCAAGGCTGCGCCCCTCCGACTCGCGGTAGTTGGGAAACAGCGCCCGCTTGCCGCGCTCCATCAAGAGCGTGTTGATCCCCACCGCGCGGCCGCCGACGATGTCTTCGAGGTACATGTCGCCGACGTGGAGCGTCTCCTGCGGCGCCACGCCGGCGCGGGCTAGCGTCACCTCGAAGATGCGGCGGTCGGGCTTCTTCACGCCTTCGATCGCTGAGACCACCGTGAAATCGAGATACGGCGCGAGACCGAGACGTTCGAGAAAGCTCGGGAGGTTCGACGGCGCGTTCGACAACACACCGATGCGCAGGCCGCGCGCCCGCAAGGCGCGCAGCACGTCGACTACTTCGGGAAAGACGGTCCAATTGTCCTCGTTCCAGAATAGTTGCAGGAAACGCTGGATCAGCCCTTCATGCGCCGCGGTGACGCCCATTTGCGCAAAGATGATCCCACCCATCTGCCCGAACATGCCGGCGAACTCCTCGTCCGAGTCGGAGTAGCTAGCGCCGGCATGGAAGCGTTGCTCGGCGTACTCGGCAGCGGCACTCCACAACGACCGCACCAACTGCTCGCAGGTTTCGGGCGCCGTCGGCACGCCAGCTTGCGCGCACAGGTCGGCGAAGATGTCCCACATGGATGCGCGCGGGTAGGCAAGCGTCCAACCAACATCGAGAGACAGTGCGCGGATCGTTGCCATAGGGTGTCTGGAGCCTGCGCCCTGACTCCTGTATTGAGCAGGTCCCATGATTATTCTCAAGGCTCTGATACTGGGTATCGTTGAAGGCGTCACCGAGTTTCTCCCCGTCTCGTCGACCGGCCATCTCATCTTGGCGTCGGCCATCGTCGACTACCCGGAGAAGGCACGCGCCACGTTCGAGATCTTCATCCAACTCGGCGCGATCCTGGCCGTGGTGTGGCATTTCCGAGAACACCTCTTCGATCTGTTGAGTCGGGCAAGCTCCGAGGCGCCCGCGCGCGATCTGATCGGCAAGGTGTTGCTGGCTTTCGTCCCTGCCGCGGCGGTCGGGTTTCTGTTTCATCACGCCATTGAGGAGCACCTGTTCAGTCCGCTGTTCGTCGCCGCAACGTTGATCATCGGCGGCGTCATCATCATCGCCGTAGAGCGCCGCGCCTGGCGGTTCACTGCCCATGCGATCGAGCGGATCAGCTGGGTGCAAGCGGCCTGGGTGGGCGTGGCGCAGATCCTGTCGCTGCTCCCGGGTGTGTCGCGCGCCGGGGCGACGATCATCGGCGGCATGTTCACCGGTCTCGATCGGCCAGCATCGACGCAGTTCTCGTTTTACCTCTCTATACCGACCCTGTTCGCTGCTAGTCTGTACAGCCTCTTCAAAGCCCGTCACGACCTCACCACGAGCGATGCCATGCCGCTGGCCGTCGGTTTCATCGCGGCGTTCGTCTCGGCGCTCATCGTCGTGCGCGCCTTCATCACCTTCGTCCAGCGCAACCGCTTCACCGTTTTCGGCTACTACCGCATCGCCATCGGTCTACTCGTGCTCGCACTCTTGCGTTGACGGCATCGACCCCTTCCCCTATGGTGCGGCGACTTTTGAAGCCGCCATGAGCCTGCGCCAACAGTTATTCGCCGTGAAGAGCATGGCCCTCCTCGAAGAGGAGATGGCCAGCGAGAACCGTTTGCGCCGCGTGCTCGGGCCCGTGACGCTCACCGCGCTCGGCGTCGGTGCCATCATCGGCGCGGGCATCTTCGTGCTGACGGGCCTGGCGGCACACGACTACGCCGGCCCCGGCTTGATGCTGTCCTTCGTTATCGCCGGCCTCGGCTGCGCCTTCGCCGCGCTCTGCTACGCCGAGTTCGCGTCGATGATCCCGGTGGCAGGCAGCGCGTACACCTATGCCTACGCCACGATGGGCGAGCTGCTTGCCTGGATCATTGGATGGGATTTGATCCTCGAGTACGGCATGGCATCGAGCACCGTCGCGTACGGCTGGTCGAAGTACTTCCTGCACTTCATTGATCTGTTCGACCTGCACATCCCGCCGTTCCTGGCCTCCGATCCGTTCAGCACCCCAGGCGCGTGGTTCAACATGCCGGCTGCCGTCGTCGTCCTGTTGGTCACCGTCATCTTGGTGATCGGTATTCGCGAGAGTGCCAGCTTCAATGCGGCGATGGTGGTTCTCAAGTTGGCGGTGGTGCTCTTCGTGATCGTTGCCGGCATCGCGCACGTCGACACGGCGCGCTGGTCGCCCTTCATGCCATACGGTTTCAAGGGCGTGGCCAGTGGCGCCGCGTACGTCTTCTTCGCGTACATCGGCTTCGATTCCGTCTCGACGCACGCTGAGGAGGCACGCAACCCGCAGCGCGACGTGCCCATCGGGATCCTCACCTCGCTGTTTCTGTGTACGATCCTCTACATCGCGGTCGCCGGTGTGCTCACCGGCATGGTTCCGTTCGCAGAGATCGACATCAACGCGCCGCTGGCCGCGGCATTTGCACGCTACGGGTTGTCCATTGCGGTGTTCATCATCTCGCTCGGCGCCGTTGCCGGCATCACCAGCGTCTTGTTGGTGCTGATGCTGAGCCAGCCGCGCGTGTTCTTCGCCATGGCACGCGACGGTCTGCTGCCCTACAGCTTCTTCGGCCACGTGCATCCGCGCTTCCGCACCCCGTCGAAGGCCACCATTCTCACCGGCTCAGTGGTTGCCTTGGTCGCCGCGCTGTTTCCGATCCACGCGCTCGCCGAGATGGTGAACATAGGCACCCTGTTCGCGTTCGTTGTCGTGTGTATCGCGGTGTGGATCATGCGCTACACGAACCCCAACCAACGCCGTCCGTTCCGCTGCCCGCTGGTGCCGGTGGTGCCGCTGCTCGGCATCTTGTTCAACGTCGGGCTAATGTTCTCGCTCGGCTGGCACAACTGGTTGCGCCTTGGTGTCTGGCTCGCCGTCGGCCTCGTCATCTACTTCACCTACAGCCGGCACCACAGCAAGTTGGCGGCGTCGGCGCGGCACGCAGCGAACCGCTGACGCAGTGACCGAGCCCGTCTCGTCGCCCGGCTTCGTGCGCGGCCTCGGCCTGTGGGATGCCACTGCGGTCGTCGCCGGGTCGATGATCGGGTCCGGCATCTTCATCGTCTCTGCCGACATCGCGCGCCAGGTCGGCGCACCGGGATGGTTGCTCGTTGTCTGGGGCCTGAGTGCCGTGATGACGATCATCGGCGCCCTCAGCTACGGCGAGCTCGCCGCCATGATGCCGCACGCCGGCGGGCAGTACGTCTATCTGCGTGAAGCCTACGGACCGCTCGCCGGCTTCCTGTTCGGGTGGACGCTCTTTCTGGTGATCCAAGCGGGCACCATCGCTGCCGTGTCCGTTGCGTTCGCGAAGTTCAGCGCCGCGCTGCTGCCGGCATTCGACTCAGCCTTCCGCGTCGGGCCGCTCTCCGTCTCGGCACAGCAGTGTCTCGGCATCGTGGTGATCGCCGTTCTCACGGCGGCCAACTGCAACGGGCTACACACCGGGCGCTGGGTGCAGAACGTGTTCACGGCCACAAAGGTCGGCGCTGTGATCGCGCTGGTCGCTTTCGGTGCGATCCTCGGCCGCAATGCCAGCGCGATGCAGGCGAACCTCAGCAACTTCTGGGGAACCACGCCATTCTCGCTCTCGTTGTTACCGCTCGTCGGTGCGGCGATGGTGGGCGCGCTGTTTTCCTCCGACGCGTGGAACAACATCACCTTCGCGGCCGCCGAGGTTCGCGACCCGGCACGCACGGTACCGTTGAGCTTGATGATCGGCACGAGCGTGGTGTCGATACTGTACATCGCCGCCAACCTCGTCTACCTCGGGGCGCTACCGCTTGTCGGACACGCCGGCGGAGCGACGCCGCTGGCGCGGGGTATCGAGTTCGCCGCCAGCGATCGCGTGGCAACCGCCGCCATCGAGGTCACGCTCGGCCACGGCGGCGCCGTCGTCATGGCACTCGCCATCATGATCTCGACGTTCGGGTGCGTGAACGGGCTCATCTTGGCTGGCGCGCGGGTCTACTACGCGATGGCGCAGGACGGGTTGTTCTTCCCCGCCGCCGGCTTCCTCAACACCCGCCGCGTCCCCGCTGCGGCGTTGGTGTTGCAGGGCATCTGGGCCTCGCTGCTCACGCTCTCCGGAACGTACGGCGATCTGCTCGACTATGTGATTTTCGCGGCGCTGCTGTTCTACGTCCTGACGGTGGGCGCCGTCTTCGTGCTGCGTCGCACGCAACCTGACGTGCCGCGGCCATATCGAGCGATCGGGTTTCCGATCGTGCCCGCGGCCTACATCACCCTGGCCGCGTTGATCATGATCGACCTGCTCATCGTCAAGCCACGCTACACGTGGCCGGGGGTGCTGATCGTGGCGTCCGGGGTACCGGTCTTCTATTGGTGGCGCCGGCGTGTGCCGCAAGCGGCGCGACGTCACTGATCCTTGAGCTTCAGCAGATCTTCGCGCCGCAGCACGTCGATGAACTTCACCGCCGCGGGCGACAGATGGCGGCCCTTCTTGTGGACAATGCCGAGCGGCCGCAGAATCGTCTCGTCGGAGAGGTGAACCACCTTTAGCGTCCCGTGCTCGATCTCGTGCTGCACCGAGGCGAGCGGGATGATGGCGATGCCTTGTCCGATTTCCACCGCGCGCTTGATCGTCTCGATGTTGTCGTATTCGCCGACGTGGCGCACGTTGACGTTGCGGTCCCTGAACAGTTGATCGGTCGCCTTCCGCGTGGAGATGTCGCGTTCGAAGCTCACGAAGGGCTCTCCATCCAACCGGCTGATGCCGACCTTCCGTTGCGTAGAGAGCGGGTGCTCCGGTGGGCACACCACCACCAGACGGTCTTCGCGAAACGGAATGACCGTCACCTGCGGATGCTTCGCCGGGTATGCCACAATCCCCAGGTCGATGCGCCCGGCAATGGCATCCTCGTAAATCTTGTTCGGCCGCGAGTACTCGACGTGCACGTTGACCTGCGGGAAGTCCCGCAGATACTCCTTCAAGTAGGGCGGTAACTCGTGCAGGCCGACGCTGTACACGATGGCGATGCGCAACGATCCGCTGACGACCTTGGCCGACTCCTGCAGCTGCGTGTCGATCTCGCGATACTTCTCGAGGATCTCACGGCTCGCCCGGTAAAGGATCTCACCCGCCGGCGTTGGCTTGGCACCGGAGCGCCCGCGTTCCAGCAGCTTGCAATGATACTTGGATTCGAGCGTACGGAGTTGCTGGCTGACAGCCGACTGAGTGATGAAGTTCTGCGAGGCGGCCATCGAGAAGCTGCCGGTTTCCACCACGTCGCAGAAAACCTTGAGGGTCTCGATGTGCACGGGACCACGTTAGCGGGGCTCATGGGGAAGTCAATACACCGGCATGCATACTAATGTGGGGTCTCTGAGTCGAGGGGTCGGCCCTGGTACGACGTGGCGCATTCCGGCTATAGTCTCGCTCATGCGGGTGAAGGTCGAAGCGTACGCGGGGCACACGGCCAACGAACGGCCGTTGCGCTTCACGCTGGGCGATCGCACCATCGAGGTAACGGACGTTGTTGATCGCTGGTACGGCGATGCGGAGCGCTATTTTCGGGTGACCAGCAAGGACGGTGACGTCTACGTGCTCAAGTACTCCGATCGCGACGACTGCTGGGAGCTCGTGTCATTTACCCGCCAAGACTCGAAGGGCACGGACCCCAGCTGGGACACCGACAAGACCCTGCACTAGCTCGCACCGAGGAGATCCTGCATGCGGGTCATCCCGATCCCACAGCTCTCAGACAACTACGCGTATCTCGTCATCGACGAGAACAGCCGTACCGCGGGCATCGTCGACTGTGCCGAAGCCGATGCGGTTCTACGGACCGTACGTGAGACCGGGGTCAATCTGGTCGCGATCCTCCCGACACATCACCACTGGGATCACATCGGTGGCAACGAAGACTTGCTCAAGCACCTGAAGCTGGACGTATACGGCTACGCGGGTGAGGGACATCGCATCCCCGGTTGCACCCGTGAAGTGAAGGACGGTGATACCATTCACGTCGGCGCGCTGGCGGCGCGTATCCTGTTCATTCCGGCGCACACCAGCGGTCATGTCGCCTACCACTTCGAACGCGAGCAGTCGGTATTCACCGGCGACACCTTGTTCGCCGGCGGTTGCGGGCGTCTCTTCGAAGGCGACGCCGCGATGATGCTGCGTTCGCTCTCGAAGCTCATGGCGCTGCCGGATGCCACCAAGGTCTACTTCGGCCACGAGTACACGGAAAAGAATCTCCGCTTCGCTCTGACCCTCGAGCCGAACAACAGCGAGCTGCAGAAGAAGCACGCGTGGGCCGTCGAGCAAACTGCGCGGCATCACCCCACGGTCCCAACGACCATCGCGTCGGAGAAGGCCACCAACCCGGTCTTCCGCTGGAGCAGCGCCGTGCTGCGCGCCACTCTGCACCGCCAGTTCCCGGATCTGCCGCTGGATGACATCAGCGTCTTTGGCAAAACGCGCGCGCTGAAGGATGCGTTCTGAGAGAGAGAACGTGCGCGTGTTCGTGCTGGTGCTCGTCGGAGGGAAACACCGAGCACGAACACGGCTGTTTTCAACTGTGAGGTGAAGCAGATGGCCCCAGTCCTGACGCAATACGAGGAGCTCGAAGCCGCCATCGACCGGATCGCAGCCAGTTACGGCCGCCACCAGGAGATCGACAGCCTCGAAAGCGCCGCACTTCCCAGTCGGCGCGCCGTGATCGAGGCGCTCAATCATTTGAAGCCGGTCGTCTACATGGGCTTCTACAGCACGCGCCCGCTGACCCGCGGTAATCTCCGTTACGCCATCAGCGAGCACCTGCACCCGGCGTACGAGATCTTGGTGGAACAGATCGGTCGCGCCGTGCACTACGAGCAGGCCTGCCACCGCACCACCGCGCCGCACGACGCAGGCTGGGCCGAAGCGGTGGTGATGCGCTTGTTCAACAAGCTCCCGGAGCTGCGCGCGCTGCTCAATCAGGACGTGCTTGCGGCATTCGCCGGCGACCCGGCCGCCAAGAGTGTGGAGGAGATCATCTTCAGCTACCCGGCCATCCAGGCCATCAGCACGTATCGCATCGCGCACGAGCTCTACCACGAGGACGTGCCGATGATCCCGCGCATCCTCTCGGAGCACGCTCACGGCAAGACCGGCATCGACATCCATCCCGGCGCACAGATCGGCCGCGGCTTCTTCATCGACCACGGCACAGGCGTCGTCGTCGGCGAGACCTGTGTCATCGGCAACAACGTCAAGCTCTACCAAGGCGTCACGCTCGGCGCGCTGAGTCTGCCGCGCGACAGCGAGGGGGCTCTCATCCGCCACCGCAAGCGCCATCCCACCATCGAGGATAACGTCACCATCTACTCCGGCGCCACGATTCTCGGCGGCGACACCGTCATCGGCGAGGGCTCGGTCATCGGCGGCAACGTGTGGTTGGTCGAGTCGATCCCGCCTCACAGCAAGGTCGTCTACGACGCGCAGCTGACGCACTCGCACGCCGACGACGCGTAACGGTCCCCTTTCTCAATGGATCGCGCTTCCTGGCTCCACCGCGCTGCACTTGTCATGGCGTTCGTCAGTTGCGCCGCACTGTCCGGATGCGGTGGTGGCAACTTGTTCATCGGCCGAACGCCCACGCCGACGGTGCCCCCTACTCTTACGCCAACGAGAACACCGACAGGGACGCCCCTCCCGACCGTGCTCACGCACTAAGGCCTGCGGCCAGGGCCCTTTCTGTGGCCCGCTCCCCGATGGGTCGCTCCGGGCTGCAAATCCGACAGGCCGCTAGCCGCGTCCGCGAGTCGAAGCGCCGGGACCTGGACCGCAATCGCCGGCAGCTCATCGCGATCGAGCGGCCCGAAGTACTCCGCGAAGCGCTCGGCCACTCCCTTGAGATCCAGCCCGAGGAGCTGCGGTTGCAACGCGGCAGCCTGCCGCAGTTTGTCGAGGCCCGCCGCGGAAAGCGTGCGTGCGCCTGAGGCTACGCCCATGTGGATCTTCAGCAGGGCCGCTGCAATCTGAATCAGTCCTTGCAGCAACAGCGACGCCGCGGTGCCACGCGCCACCGCTGCCCACAGGCCTTCCCACGC
>JBGQHM010000302.1:0-8202 GCA_041497995.1 Binatia bacterium
ACAGCTGCAGCGCCGCCACCGGCAGAAAGAGCGAGAACGGCGTGTAGGGGAAGAACGTTGGGATGTCGTAGATGTCCTGATTGCGCAATACGGTGAGCGCCATGTGGCGATAGATGCTCAGGTCGGACACCTCGGCACCGAGCAGCCAAGCGGGGAGCGCCCGCGCCACAAGGGTTGCGGTCACCACGATGATCAGGGCGCGGCGATCGCGATCCAACGACGACATGGCGGTCCCTTGTGCCCGGAAGGCGCGCAAAAGTCACCCCAGTGAGGGTGCCGGACCCCTCACGATTGCGCCGTGGACCTAGCGCCGCATCGGGCCGCCTTCCACCCACAAGCCCGACGCTAGCGTCGGCGTGGCCTTTGGTTCGCTGGGCGATCTACTCGTCGCGCGGGATTCCGCGACTAGCGAAGGGACGAGGCAGGACTATGCAACGCGACCGCCTCGTCGGTGCGTGCTCTCGAGAGACACGGACGCACTGGAACAGGTCTTCACCGTGCTGCTCACGTCGGAGGCGCCGGGTCCGCCGTTGCCTGTTGTGCTGATGATGTCGAATGCGTCGGTGCCACGTCAGCAAGGCATTGCTGCCGCGCCAAGACCAGCTGATCACGGGGCTGACTGCTGAACGGTCGAAACTCGCGTTCGGCTTCGCCGACGTCGATCTCGTGCAGGAGATTCGCCGATGCCGTCTGCTCAACCGGGCTCGGCGATGTGGGGTGTTCGGTCGGCTTCTGGTGCAATGTTAGACAGAGACGTGCCTGTGCCAAATCCCAGATTGCTTCATAGTAGAACGGATGGGTTTTCGGTGGATGCGCCTGCGTATCGGCTGCGGCAGCGTGCGTCGCATCCACTACCTTCTGCAATTGCTCGACCGCCTTCTCGGGATCGTTCTGGGCCAAACGAATCTCCCCCAACGCCCGGCGCGCCGTCGCGTCGAGCCCTGGAGCGTTCTTGGCCAAGACGAGCGCGCGCTCAGCGTAGTCAGCCGCGTCCTTGATCTCTTGTGGTCCCGGACCGTCGTCCTTGCCGATCACCCGCGCGTGTGTGTACCACAGCCAAACCGTACGAGCGGATGCGTTGAGCGCCTCGAAACTCGAGGGGTCCCGGTTGATGGCTTTGGAATATTCCTCAAGCGCCTTGGCGAACGACGTCTTGCTTCGGTAGCGTTCAGCCAGCCGGACATGCGCGGCAGGGTCTGCATTCAACTCCGCCATTCGCTGCGGGTTGCCCAAGGCCTCGGCCATCGCCGCAACATTGCAGCGGATCAGTTGATCATCGGGCGTGAGTGCGAGCGCCCCTTCGTAGTAGCGAAGCGCGGCGGACCAGTAGCGGCGCGGCGAGATGTCTCCGGACCCAGCGTGGTCAACATCTGCGGTGCGCACAGCGACTTCGTCACCCTGACAGTGCCAGTAGTGGTCGTCGTTCGGAGCGGTGGGAATGGGTCGGGGGCCGGCATGTCCGGCGAAGACATCTCCCAGGATTGAGAGTACGGCGGCCGCTTGCCCTGGGCCCTTCCGTTGGGCCTCCGAGGAGGCCGCGTACGCATGCTGCGCGAGTCTGCAGTAGAAGTAGCCAGCATAGTGCGCGTCCCGGTAGTGGTGCGGAGTGTGCTCGTCCAAAGTCTCGTTGCACAACTCGTAGGCGGCGGCAGCGCGATCCGCCAAGCTCGTGGTGCCGCGGGGCTGTTGGAGTACGTGCTGCCAGAGGGTGCGCGCCTGCTCGGCGCGTGCGGCGTGTTCTTCCGCCCCGGATCCACCCGTCAGCGGCAGAATCGCCGGCCGCTCGTAGTGGTACGAGTCGAAGAAGTACAACGTCCTGGCAAGGGCCAACTCTGCAGCGGTGAAGTCTGGGTTGGTGCGGAGGCTGGTACGCAACGCTGCCACCGCGAGCCCGGGTTGTCCGTCGTCTCGCAACGCTAAGCCGAGGCGGTACTGGGCCAGCGCGAATCCCGGATCGATGATGGTCGCGCTGCGAAAATTGTCGATTGCCTTGTTGAGTGCATCGTAGTCTCGGACGGTTCGAAACTTGCGCCACTGGTCGAGGGCGTAGGTGAAGTTTTGAAACGCATTGTATGAGTCGGTGATTAATCCAGCCCTCAACGTGGGGTCGGATTGGAAGATGTTGAACGCCAGACCCGTCACGGCATCGAAGCGAGTGCACCCCGGGGAACTTGGGGTAGTGGTCGCGCCTTCGTCGCACTCGCCTCTCCACGCCTCGCCGGCAGAAGAACTTGCCAGGACGGTGAAGCGCTTCTTCGAAGCCGAGGGTTCCACTTGGACAGTACCGTCGATGATACGCACGCCGAGGAACCGACGGATGGGAGCGTCGATCGGGGTCAAGATGAGGCGCAACGGGACCTTGAAGTCGGAGACTTGGATGTCTTGCTGGCCCAGCGCGGTCTCGGCGCTGCTGCCGCCGGTGCCACCGAACGCCGTGCGGTGTGCACTCGGCGCCAGCAGGGTGCTGGCTTCAGGACGGAGTATATCTCTCAGAGCACCCAATTCGTTCACCAGCCGATCCGAGAAAGCTGTACCGAGATCGAGATCGTCCTGCAGTCCCGATCCGTCCTTCGAGACCGCCTGATGGAAGGGTTGCACGATTGTCTTGCCCGCGTTGGGCAATTCGGCAAGGACGATCGCCACGGCGATCATCATCACCGACTTGAGCAGCAGCTGCCACGTCGAGTTCACCGTCAGCAAGCTCTTGATGCCCGTCCACGGGCTCGCGCCAACCGCGCCGGGTGAGGCAGCGTTCGCCGCCGACGCTGCGCCACGTTCGCGCACCCGCTGCGTCCACCAAGCGGGCACATTGCCCAGCGCACCCGTGGCGACTTCACAGAGGACGATCCACGCGAGGATACACCCGACGAAGTTGAGAACTGGATCGGTGTCCAAGCATCGAAAGGGGTCAGCGATGCTCACGATCATGACGGCGACGGCGACGATCGCAGCGCTGAAGCGCGTGGCGGAACGTGATGCGGGACTCTCAGACCGCCACCGGCTTATGACTCCGCGTGCGGCAGTCCACAGCTGCCACGGAGGGATCCAAACGGCGCTGACGATGGCGTTGAGAAGGACGGCGTACCACGACACCTTCGCCCAAAGGCGGTACGCAGGAGACAGCTCGGTGTTCGCGAGCTCAGGACGGTACAGTGCCCAGACCGCCACACCCGCCACGGCGATGGTCGCGATGCACCAACGTTCCCGTCGCTCGTTGCAGCCCATCAGCGCGAGACCCGCGTCGGTTGTGCAGACGACGATCCAGATGAGCAGGGGTGGGAACCACAGGTCGTAGAAATACACTTGCATCGGTGCGAGGTCGGAGGGGTTGAGCACCTGAATTTGGGTGGCTGCGAGCACACCCAGGCAGAAGCCCGCAACCAATTGCAACGGAGGCGCACCGCTGGGCGCCCGCAGCTCTCGCGCGACGTACCACACGAGACCGGTGGCGACGGGAGTGCCGGCAATCACGAGGGCCAACAGCCACCAGCCCAAGCGGCCCTGGACGATGAGAATCCCGAACTCGGGACTCAGCACGAACATGTCTGAGAGGGCCATGGCGTACAGCACGCAGGTCAGTGTTCCGAGCAAGATGTTCAGACCACCAAGCCAGCGCGCCGCCCGATCAGCAGTGGTCGAGCCCATGCATGACACGCCCTGGACAAGGAGAAGGACAATGAGGATCGGTGAAATCGTTGCTGCAACTGTGCTCATGCGCGTCCTCCGATGTGGCGCGGTGATACTCGCCGCGCTCGCGGGGTACGCAGACGGACGCCGCAAATCGCGCGCCATCAACCGGTGGTGCGGTGCAACCGCGATGACGGAGAATGACTGTCCACTGTGTTGGACGGGATGCCCCGGTGGATTCCACAATCTCAGATGTCGAGAGGAGCGTCATCGCTTCCCAGCCATCAACTCACTGATGGGCTACAGTCGTTGAGTGCAAGCGTGTCGGCCGTTCTGCAGCGCGTGATATCCTCGAGCCATGAGCAAGGCCTTCACAAAGGACGACGCATGGGAGGAGCCGGTGGTCCCGGCGCGGGCGCCGTTGCCGGCGGGCGTGCCGAACTACGTCACGCCTCGGGGGCTCAAGCTGCTGCGCACAGAGCTCGCAGAGCTCGACGCCGAACGCCAGCGTCTGGATTCCGACCGCAGCGATGAGGTCGAGCGCCGGCGTCGGCTGATGATCGTGGGCAGACGCCTCAGCGACCTTGCCGCGCGTATCGCCAGCGCGGAGGTCGTCGATCCGCGTCGCCAACCGCACGATACGGTGCGCTTCGGTGCCAGTGTGACGCTGAGAACCATGACCGGTGAACGCGCGGGCGAGGAGCGCCGCATCGCAATCGTCGGCATCGACGAAGCGGATGCGGCCAACGGGCGCGTCGCGTTCGTCGCCCCGATCGCGCGCGCGATTCTCGGGCGCGAGGTGGGGGCGACTGCCTCCCTGCACACCGCGCGCGGCGAAGAGTTGCTGCGGGTGATGTCGATTGAGTACACCGCGGAGTGATCTCTCGAACCTCGACGAATCAGCCGATAGCGCACCCGTTCAACGCGTGGGTCGCCGCCGCAATGATCTCGTTGATGGTGAGATCGCCGCTGCCGTCGGCGTCACCGGCGGGGCAGGCTGAGAGCGGGGCGTTGCCGAGAGCAATGTTCACCATGGTGGTGAGCTCGGTCACGGTGACATCGCCGCTCCCGTCGCAGTCGCCGACGCATAGAACTGTTGTGGCCGTTGGGGTCGGCGTTACCGTCCTTGTTGGTGTGCCTGGCGGTGGTGCGGTGGTTGGCGGTGGAGTGCCCGTGGACGTCCTACTCGGCGTTGAGGTCGGTGTTGCCGTCGTTGTCGCTGTTGGCGTGCTTGCCACCTGCTCGATGTCGAAGACTCCGCCGCCCCATGTGCCGGCGTAGAGCCTGCTCGGTGTACTGGCGAGTGTGAGGACGAGGGTGGCAGTCAAGCCGGTGTTGGCGGGGCTCCAGCTGGCGCCGCTGTCGGTGCTCTCGAAAACGCCGCTGCCCCATGTGCCGGCGTAGAGCGTGGTCGGGGTGCTGGCGTTGATGGCGAGCGCGTACACAAGGGTGGCAGGGAGCCCAGTGTTGACGGGGCCCCAGCTCCCGCCGCTGTCGGTGCTCTGGAAGACGCCGCCGTCATCTGTCCCGGCGTAGAGCGTGGTCGGGGCACGGGGGTTGATGGCAAGGGAGAAGACAACAGTGGCAGGTAGGCCAGTGGTGGCGGGGCGCCAGCTGCCGCCGCCGTCGGTGCTCTGTAAAATGCCGTCGCCATCTGTTCCCGCGTAGAGCGTGCTTGGCATGCTGGGGTCGATGGCGAGTGCAAAGACAAAGGTCGCACTCAGGCCGGCGTTGGCGGGGTTCCAGCTGCCGCCGCCGTCGGTGCTCTTGAAGACGCCGTCGCCCCAGGTCCCGGCGTAGAGCGTGCTCGGGGCGCTGGGGGTGATGGCAAGCGCGGAGATAACAGTGGTAGGCAGGCCGGTGTTGGCGAGGCTCCAGCTGCCGCCGCTGTCGGTAGTCTCGAAGAGGCCGCCGCCCTCTGTCCCGGCGTAGAGCGTACTCGGGGTGCTGGGGTTGATGGCGAGCGCGGCGATCGAGGTGGCAGAGATGCCGGTGTTGGCGGGGCTCCAGCTGCTGCCGCTGTCGGTGCTCTGGAAAACGCCGCTACCATCGGTCCCGGCGTAGAGCGTACTCGGGGCGCTGGGGTCGACGGCGAGCGCGAAGACAAGCGTGGCAGTCAGGTCGGTGTTGGCGGGGCGCCAGTTGCCCCCGCTGTCGGTGCTCTGGAAGACACCGCCGTCATCTGTCGCGGCGTAGAGCGTGCTCGGGGTGTTGGGGTCGACGGCGAGCGCGAAGACAAGGGTGGCGGTGAGGCCTGTGTTGGCGGGGCGCCAGCTGCCGCCGCTGTCGGTGCTGTGGAAGACGCCGCCGCCCTCTGTCCCGGCGTAGAGCGTGCTCGGGGTGGTGGGGTTGATGGCGAGTGCGGAGAGCGCAAATGAGGTGGCGGGCAGACCGGCGTTGGCGAGGCGCCAGCTACTGCCGCTGTCGGTGCTGTGGAAGACGCCGCCGCCCTCTGTCCCGGCGTAGAGCGTGCTCGGGGCACTGGGGTCGATCGCGAGCACGGAGACTACTGTGGCAGGCAGGCCGGCACTGGCGGGGCGCCAGCTGCCGCCGCTGTCGGTGCTCTGGAAGACGCCGTCCTCTGTCCCCGCGTAGAGCGTGCTCGGGGTGTCGGGGTTGATGGCGAGCGCAAAGACAAAGGTGGCAGGCAGGCCGGCGGTGGTGGAACTCCAACTGCCCCCGCCGTCGCTGCTCTGGAAGAGGCCGCCGCCCCATGTCCCGGCGTAGAGCGTGCTCGAGGTGCTCGGGTTGATCGCGAGCGCGAGGACGATTGTGCCAAGCAGGCCAGTGCTGGCGGGGTTCCAGCTGTCGCCGCTGTCGGTGCTCTTAAACACGCCGTCGCCCCATGTCCCGGCGTAGAGCGTGCTCGGGATACGGGGATTGATGGCGAGCGTGGAGACAACGGTGGCAGGCAGGCCGGTGCTGGCGGGGCTCCAGCTGCCGCCGCTGTCGGTGCTTTTGAAGACACCGCCGCCACCGGTTCCGGCGTAGAGCGTACTGGGATTGCTGGGGTCGATCGCGAGCGCGGGGAGGTGGCCGCCTTCAGGCCCGTGGCTTGTCCAGAGGTTCGTGCCGGCCTGCGCCAGGTGCGCGCTGCAGATTGCGAGAACCGTGCACGCGACAAGTGCGGTTGCTCTGAGCCCTCCGAGTGTCCCTGGAGACCGTGCCTCGATAAGCGGTCCGGGGCGGAGACGACTCGAAAGCATGACGAAGCACCGTAGAGCACCGGTTGCCCCGCGGCAACGATGGTGATCAACTGCGACGCGATTTGCGGTAGGCCGATGCATGATAGTTCGCGCGTTCCTGGAGGATGAATTGCAACTTGCGGGCGAGGGATAGCCGGAGGTAAACCTTCCACTGAAGGGAGACTCGGCCATATGAGAACGCTGGCTGCACTTCTGCTGACGCTCGGCGCGGCGGTCATGGCCGTCAGAGCCACCGCACGGCAGGGTACCACGATCCCGCCGCCACCGCCGCCGCCAGGGCCGGAAGTTTTCGGTACAGTGCGCTTACCCAACGGCATACTGGCCGATATGAATCGTTCAACGCTGGAGCGCTTCGCTGCGTTGGTGGCCGAGGAGGCCGAGGCGCTCACGAGTGCGAATGTGCGCGTCGTCGGACGCAACGTGAGCGTGCAACTGTCGCTGCGGCGTGGCGACGGCACCGTGCAAGCACTGGAGACCTCTTTCACCAACGACCAAGGCCAGTTTCTGATTGATCTGCCCGCCGGCACCAGTGAAGACACCTGTCGGTTCATTGTGTCGGTGGGGAGTGGCCCCACGCTGACGCGGGCGTTCGTCTACAGCACGATGGAGCCCATCATCGTCGACTACGCCAGCGAGACGACCGTTGCGCTGATTCTGGGTCAGGTGCAGCAAGGGGCGGATTTCTGCGGGTTCTCGGCCGGAGAGATTCGGTCGTTGGTGAATTGCATCCGCACGCTGCCGGGTGATGTGACCGCGGCGAACGTGTTCGAGACCAACCACAACGCGTTGCTGCTCGCCGCGAACGCCCTGCAAGCGGGCGGGGTATGCTTCAGTAACGCAACGCCGGGGGCGACTGTCACGCCGGCACTCATCACCACGCCGACACCAACACCCGTCGCACCGCCATGCGTCGGTGACTGCGGTGCCAATGGCGCGGTGACCGTTGATGAAATCGTCCGCCTGGTGAACATCGTGCTCAACGGGGAGACCAGTTTGAACACGTGCCCTGGTGCCGCGCAGTGGTGCAACGGTCCGTTGGGCATTGAAATCACGTGCGTCATTGGGGCAGTGAACAACGCGCTCAGTGGATGCCCACTATCAACTTCGACGCCGAGTCCGACACCGCTCCCGCTTGAGGCTCCCTGTACTTCGAGTCTGGAGTGTGAGTCGGCCTACTGCATCGACGGTCGCTGTTGCAACCTTTGCCTCTCTGAGACTCTCCCGTGTGCGTGTGACGGCACCGAGATTCCGTATCCCACGCCCCTGCCCGGAGATATCCCGGAGTCCTGCGATAGGGGTCGTAACCTTGGTCCCGGTCTGTGGGTGCAAGACTACGATGCTTGCCGTTGTCTACCGCGGTGTTTCCTCC
>JBGQHM010000303.1:0-8201 GCA_041497995.1 Binatia bacterium
CCGCGGAAGGCCGCCGAGTGGAAGTAGACCTCCGTGTCCTCGACGATGATGAGGCCGCCGCTGAGCATCGCCGCGACCTCGGGCAGCACCCGTTCGATCATCTCGGCCGCGTCGATCACGGTGATAACAACGGGGAGGTCGACCGACAGCGTCAGAATGTTCGCGGTCTTGATCTGTGAATGTGCGCCGAAGCCGGCGATGCCGCGGGTCACCGTGGCACCGCCGCAGCCCGCCGTCTTCAGGTGCTCGAGGACGGCCATGTAGAGCGGTTGGTGATGCCACTGGTCGCTCTCGCCGGTAAAGATCATCATTCGCTTGGTGCGCATATGTCCTCTCTGTACGGAGCTGTCCGGTTACCTCACCCGCAACATCAAACCGGCTCCGATCACGCTCAGGACAACGGCGTAGAGCAAGCCGGCGGAAATCGAGACGTGTGTCCACAACAGTCCGACCACGACGCTGGAAAACAGGTCACCGACGCCATTCACGCTGCCGAGCACGCCGTAGCCGAGGCCGCGCGTTTCGGCGGGCAGCAGCTCGGCGGCGATTGCACCTTCCAATGCGTCCTCGATTGCGATGAATACGCCGGCGGCGGCGAAGAGCAGGAGCAGGTAGGGCAGCGTCGAGACGGCAGACATGAAGCCAGCGAACGTGACCGCTGCGAGAATGTAGCCGCCCGCGAGGAGCCCGCGCCTACCGACGCGATCACCGAGCGCGCCGATCGGGAACGAGGCGCCGGCGTAGAACACGTTGCGCACCGCATAGAGCAGCGCGGCGAGTTGCGCCGCGTGGGCAATCCCGTGTGCCGGAGACAACAAGTCAGTAGCGCGCAAGATCAGCAGCGTCGGTGCAAAGTCCGCGAGGCCGAAGACGAATACTCCCACGAGAAAGCGACGGAATGGCTGCGGCAAGCTGCGTACGCTGTGCCAGAAGGCGAGGTCGTGATTCGGCGCGCGGCGGCGCTCACGCACCATAACCGCAAAAGCGAACGCCGCGCCCAGCCCGGGAATCAACGTCAGCAAGAAGACGACGCGAAACGGCGTCGAGGCATCGGTGAATCGCCCGTGCAGCAGTCCGATGACTGCGACGCCGAGCAGTGGCCCGATGATCGCCCCGAGCGTGTCGCCGGCGCGATGGAACCCGAACGCCTTGCCGACATGCGCAGGATCGACCGACTCGGCCAGCATGGCGTCACGCAAGGATCCGCGGATGCCGCGGCCGAACCAGCCGATGACCCGCGCAGCGAGCACCAGCGGCCAACCGGCGGCGAGTGCAAAGATGCCCGTGGATGCGCCGGTGAGCGCGTAACCGCCGACCGCGATCGTCTTGCGGTGGCCGATGCGATCGCTCCACCAGCCGGAGCCCAGCTTCGCGAAGCTGGAGACGGCATCTGCGATGCCCTCGATGGCGCCGAGCACAGCCGCCGAGAGACCGATGGTTGCGAGAAACGCCGGCAGCACGGCCGTGGCCATCTCGTGGCCGGCGTCGCCGAGCAGGCTGGTCAGGCCCATGCCGACGACGTTGCGATTCAGCCACGAAGACGCCGCGCCGATGTCGGGTGCGCCCTTGATGATCGGATCAGTTGCGGGGGATGCGTGCCCAGGCATTCCGCCACCGCTCATGCGCTACTCCGGTTCCCCGCGAACCGCGCCCGCTCGCCCAACTCTGTCTCGATGCGCATCAGACGGTTGTACTTCGCGGTGCGCTCGCCGCGGCACGGTGCGCCTGTCTTGATCTGGCCGGCGCTGGTGGCGACGGTGAAGTCGGCGAGGAACGTGTCGGCGGTTTCGCCGGAGCGATGCGATGCCAGTGTACGGTAGCCGGCGCCGCGGGCAACCGCGATCGCCTCGATGGTCTCGGTCACCGTACCAATTTGGTTGAGCTTGATCAGGACCGCATTCGCCACGCCTTCGGCAATGCCCTTGCGGATGATCGCCGGGTTAGTGACGAAGATGTCGTCGCCCACCAGCTGGATGCTGCCGCCCAACTCGCGTGTGAGGAGCTTCCAGCCGTCCCAGTCATCTTCGCTGAGCCCGTCCTCGATCAGGATGATGGGGAAGCGCTCTACCGCGCCGCGATACCATGCCACCATGTCCGCCGCACTGCGCCGGCCGCCGCCGGAGCGTTCGAGGTTGTAGGTGCCGGCGTCGAAGAACTCGCTGGCGGCGGGATCGAGGGCGATGGCGATCTGCTCGCCGGGCCGGTAGCCGGCCGCTTCGATCGCGGCAACCAGCGTCTCCAACGCCTCCTCGTGCGAGCGCAGGTCTGGCGCGAAGCCGCCTTCGTCGCCCACGGCGGTGCCGAGGCCGCGCCGCGCGAGCGCGTCGCGCAACACATGGTAGGTTTCGGATGCCCAGCGCATCGCTTCGGCGAAGGTCGTCGCGCCGTGGGGCACGATCATGAATTCTTGGAAGTCGAGCCGGTTCAGGGCGTGACGGCCGCCATTGATGACGTTGAGCATCGGCACCGGCAGCAGTGTGGCGTCGGCACCGCCCAGGTAGCGATACAGTGGCTGTGCGGTTGCCGCTGCTGCGGCGCGTGCCACGGCCATCGACACGCCGAGCGTCGCGTTCGCTCCGAGCCGGGCCTTGTTCGGTGTTCCGTCCAGCTCACACATGCGCTGGTCGATCTCGGCCTGCCGTGTCGCGTCGAGCCCGCGCAAGGCCGGGCCGATCGTGTCGACCACATTGCGAACCGCTTGCTGGACGCCTTTGCCGTGGAAGCGCTGCGCATCCCCGTCGCGCAGCTCCACCGCTTCGCGTTGCCCGGTCGATGCTCCGGACGGCACTGCCGCGCTGCCGCGAATTCCTCCGGTCAACTCAACTTCGCATTCAACGGTCGGGTGCCCGCGCGAGTCGAGGATTTCCCAGGCCCATACATTCGTGATCGTCGGTTTGCTCATATGCTGTGTCTCCTCATCCAAGTTTCTGCTGCGATCAGTGAACACGGTTGTCGTGAGACTGCGAGAGCGCTTCGACCCGCTGGTGAATCGATTGCAGACGTTCCACTTCAGACCGCACCGCTTGCTCGCCGGCCGCCTGCCGGCTACGTGCGCGCTCTAACGCCCGCTCTGCCAACGCGCACACATCGCGCAGGTATCCGCGGATCTGGGCTTCGAGCCGGCGCCGACTCTCCAGCACACGCTCGTCGAGATCGTTGAGGATGCGGGCGGTGTTCGTGGAAACCAGTCGTTCGAGATAGACGCCGACTTCACGTTCCACTCTGCGGCGCGCTAGCCTGGCGGGCTGCACCATGTCTGCGAGCCAGTGCAAAGGTGACCGGCTAGTGAGGTGCATCAGCTCGGTCGAGTAGAAGCGGCTCGCTGTGCGGAACCCGACCTCAGGGCTCACACTCCGTGGCAGCCCGGCGAGCACGTCGGCGGATGTTGCCAGCCGATCGAGAAAACTATTCGCCACCTCGACGAAGCGCTGTGCGGTCGCACGGTATAGCTGCTCGGCGGCGGGCTCGGCTTCGCCGAACCAGCGCTCGCCACATCGCGTCGCGATGTCCTGCGCAAGCTGAATGGCCTGACTCCGGCTGCGGTCGCGATGACCGCTGAGCTGCCGCACCGCCGCGGAGAATTCCTTACGCGCCGCTGGAACTGCCTGTTTGATGAAGTGCTCCCACCGCGTTCTGAACGTTGCGCTCAAGCGCTGTTGCTCCGCCGAGAACAGCGGCCCCAGATCACTCAGCGCACGCTCCGCCTCTGCGACGCACGCACGCAACATCGCAATGCGCCGCTCCGACTCTTCGACGGGACGCAGCAGCGCGTCGCGGTGCTCCGCGATCTCGTGCAGGAGTCTCTGTACCAGCAGCTCGCTGCCACGCCGCTCTGCCTCACGGACGAGCTCCGCGCCTGTGCCGGACGCCAGCGTCGCGAGCGCCGCTTCGAGCCCTTGCCAATCACGCGTTGGATCTCCAGTGCTGAGCCGTTCTGTGGCACTCACCTCGAAGATCGGCCCAATCAGCTTGCCGAGCCGCTGCGCGAGTACCTTCCGCGCGAAGGCGATGGCTTCGCGCCGCTCCGTGTCCGTCAGCCGATCCGCCTTGTTCAGCACGAGGATCAACTCGTGCGCGTGCTTAGCAACCTGCTCGAGCAGTGCGACCTCGTCTCCGGAGATCGGCGGGTCTGCACCGATCACCACGAGCGCCGCATCGATGTGCGGCACGAACGCCCTGGTAGCCTCGGTGTTGGCGGTGACGACCGAGCCGATGCCGGGCGTGTCGACCAGGCACATTCCTGACGCGAGCAGTGAGTTGGGGACGAACACTTCGACGGCGCCCACCCCCTTTTCATTGCCCGGGTTCTGCTCTTCGGACACGTGGGACGCGAGCTCGCCTGGGGCGATGTCGTGCCATTCGGTGCCCAGACGCACGCGTGCCCGCACCCGTTCGCCGTAGCGCAACACGGTGACGGCTGTCGTGATCGGCACGACACCGACCGGTAGCAGGGGCTGCTCAACGAGCGCGTTCAGCAGCGTCGATTTGCCGCGTTTGAATTGTCCAACGCAGGCAACGTAGAAGCGTCCCTCCGTCAGCCGCTCCATCAGCGCGCGGGCATCGACCGCGATCTCGGCTGCCCCAGCCTCTTCGGCTAGCCCGGCCAGTCCTGCAAGACGGTCTGGCGCGACCTTCCAATCGTTCGGTTGAGATTCCGTACGGTGTTCGGGTCTGGCCACTGCTCTCCCACCTAGATGGTTAGGTAGGAGTCATCATCCCACAGCGGGCGGTTATACGGCGGACCCCATCGCCGACGAGTGCAGCTACGTGCAGAGAGTATGTAGTCGCGTTTGCAGAGCGCGTCAATTCCTAGCGCTAGAGCAATCCCGGACGCGGCGGCGCTCGCCGTCCTCGCTACTAATCTCACATCCGCGACGCGACGCCCTCGATATGCCCGCGGAGTGAGACCACCGACACCGGGCCGCGGTCGCGGTTGTATCCTGGATTGTCGATGAACTGGTAGTCGACGCTGACGGCGAACCACCGTAGGAGCTGCAGCGCGTCGTATGTCTCGGTGGTGATCTCGGGCCGGCGATTCAAGCGGCCATCGCCGAGGACGAAACCGAGGCCGCCGTCGCCGAGATAGTCGGTGTGCACGTTGCCGAGCTCGTTGGCAACGAAGGCGATGCCCACGCGGTCGGCGGAGCGTCGCCACGGGTCGCCAGCGGTCGGGCGCGACGCCTCAGTCTTGGTGGCGTCCGGCTCGGAGTTGCGCCTCCAGCAGCACTACGACTGAGGGGGTACAACCAGGTGCTCGGCGCCGGCAGGTCCACCTGACGGACCAGGCTCATCGGTGTCTCGCTTGTGAACTGCCTGCGACACGAACGCGGCCAAGGCGCCGACCGCCGTCGAGGCCAGGGCGAGAAGACCTTCCGGCAAGTCGATCTCCTTCCCTCGGCACAGCAAAACGCCAGCGACTACGGGGACCGAAAGTGCGACCAGCGCGAGGGTGAAGATCACGTAGCGAAAATTCCAGCGGTTGCCCTCTGCCGGAAGTAGCTTTCGCACCTCATTCAGCAGTTTCTTCTGCTCACACACCGGACGGCCGCTCCTCAGCACGAGCTCGTAGAGAGCGGTGACTTCCTTGGTCATGGTTGCGGCTCCTATCGCAGGGACGCGAGCTGGCGCCGGCCCCTACGTCTGATATCGGACCTTACGGCACCCTCACTCCCCCTTCTGCTTCGTCTTCGCCACCATGGTCAGTTGCCAGGCAGTTCTAGGCGGCACGCCGCCTGTGTCAGCCACAAATGCAGTGCAAATGAGGGACTTGGAAGTCGATAAGATTCGCGCTGACCCCTTGAATAGGGCGGGTGAACTCAAGCTTTTGTCCTCACTGAGTCCTGCGGCGCCAGTCGTGGCAAAGAGGCGAGTTTCGCCAGGTCCAACCGTCAACTGCGTAGCTACGGCGTCGTTAGTGGGTGCCCCGCCCAAATCGCTAAACACTTCGACAGCTACCTGCTGCGCAGATGGCGCGGTTGAGGTGCAAGAGAAATATGTTCCCAAGCTGCCCGCGTTCATCACGAAGGGAACGGAATAGAGAACGCTGGCCTTCGCCCCGCCCAAACTCGGCACGGGGGAATCGACAATCCCCGCCTTGGCAGCTGGCGTCAGGGCAAGGACGGTGAGGAGGGTTACGAATATTGTCAGGGGGGTGTTCTCAATTGTCGATCGCTTCATGACGGTCTCCATGATTGCGCAGAGCGCGCGGTTGTGGAGGCTGGTCAAACCTCGGTGACCTGCCGGCGGCGGCGAGACGATCACGAGCTCCAGAGTGGTCGCGGCGAGCATTGAACAGCATGCCTTTGGCTGTCAAACGAAATCCTTGGAACCCAGTACCCCCGCAGTAGCCAATAGCCCGGACGGATGGCCGCGGGAGCGCCCCCTTTGAAAAAGGGGGCAGGACGCGCAGCGTCCGGGGGATTTGCTCGCACTGGCAGCGCCTACCGCTCAGCGCGGGAATGCAGCACCGCATTGACGACACGAAAGATCTTCGCGACCACGGCATCCGTCTGTGCCAGAACCTCAACATTCGTGAACCGTAACACCCGCAGCCCCATTCCTGACAGCGCCACCGTACGCTGCGCGTCGGCTGCCCGGTGCGCGGGTTCGAAATGCTGGCCACCGTCTACCTCGATGACCAGGTCCGCCTTCGGTGCGTAGAAGTCGACGATGGAGTTGCCCAGCGGTTTCTGACGATAGAACTGGACACCCAGCACTTGTTTGCCGCGCAGACGCGCCCACAGGCGCCGTTCGGCAGCCGTCAGGTTTGAGCGGAGCTGGCGCGAGGGCTGCTTCAGGGTGCGGTTGTATGGGAGCATCGGCCGGCGGTGGTGGAAATTAGCCGTGACGGCACGGTGCAGTCAAATCCCCCGCTCACTTCGTTCGCTGCCCCCTTTTTCAAAGGGGGCAGCCAGGGCATTCAGAGGCTGTCTCAAAACTCCGGCAGCCAGGGACGGCTGCCGCCACCGATGCTTTACACATTGAAGAATCAGCCGGTGGCTGCAGGCCTCTGTGCCTGCAGCGCCGGGTTTTGAGACAGCCTCTTCATGGCCGAGGGCTGTGCTGCGCCACCAAGACTGAGGGGTTACGGGAGCACAGACTCCGGCTGTTGCGCGACGGGTCTTGCACAAGAAGTCCAGCACGAGCCCTTCGCCGCCGGCGCGCAGCGGTTGAAACCGCGCGCTACCAAAGGCGCCAAGCCTGCCTGCGCAGGCTCCCACCCCCGCCAGCGTAGATTGCTCGAGTGACGGCTTTACCGGTTCAGGCTGAAGCGTTCGTCAGCGATGCGATACACGCGACGCCACAGCGTGCGGTTGAGCGTTACTAGCGCCAACGACATGGTCAGCACGCCGGCGGCGAGTAGCGGAAAGTTGGCGGCTGCCGTCGCTTCGGTGATCAACGAGCCGAGACCGGGTGCAATCAGGGTCTCACCGCGGAAGCGCACGTACTCGGCGACGATGCTGGCGTTCCAGGCGCCGCCGGCGGCGGTGATCAAGCCGGTGACCAGGTATGGAAACACGGCGGGGAGATACAGCGTGCGCCAGCGTGCCCAGCGGCTGAGCCCATAGATCGTCGCGACTTCCTGCAGATCCTGCGGCATCGCCCCGGCGCCGGCGAGGACGTTGAACAGGATGTACCACTGCGAGCCCAGCAGCATCAGCATGACGCAGCCCCACGAGAAGTTCGCACCCGCGGCAATGAGCATCAGCGTCACGAGCGGGAAGACCATCGGCGCCGGGAACGCTGCCGCGACCTGAATGACCGGCTGCAAGGCGCGAACCCGGCGCGGCGACAGACCAATCCAGATGCCGACGGGCAGTGCCCAGAGCACCCCGAGCGCCAGGGCGGAGTAGGTGCGCAAGAAGGTCAGCCCGAGCGCGCCCGCGAGCCGCAGCCATTCGCCACCTGTCAATGCGCTCAGCAGAAGCACGAGGCGCAGCGCACCCCACGCAGCCAGCGCAACGCACGCCGCCCCGACCGCCCGTCCAACGAAGGCGAACGGGGATGCCTGCGTGTTGGCTGTGTCTGTTTCCCCGTCTGCGAGTTTTCGAGGTTCAATGAGTGCCAAGAGGTGCGCGACACCCACCTCGATCCACGGGATGAGGCGCGAGCGGCGCAGCAGATCGAGCACCCAGGAGGTAGGAACGTCAACGGCTTCGGTCTCCTCCACCTTGAACTTCTGCGCCCAGGCCAGCGCCGGC
>JBGQHM010000304.1:0-8190 GCA_041497995.1 Binatia bacterium
GCGAAGACAGTCGGCGACCGCATCCGTGACACGCTCGGCTTTCCCTTCCGCGTGCGCGACTGGATGGAGATCAACCACAACCTGTTCTCCGCGCTGCAGTTGGAAAAGACGGTGTACTTCATCGTCCTGCTGCTGATCGTGCTGGTGGCGGCGTTCAACATCGTGGCGACGTTGATCATGGTGGTGATGGAGAAGCGCAAGGACGTCGCGATTCTCAAATCGATGGGCGCGACCCGTTCCGGTGTCGGCCGCATCTTCATCTTCAAGGGCATGATCATCGGCATCGTTGGAACGTTCCTCGGCAACGCCGGCGGATACATCGCCTGCGTGCTGCTGAAGCGCTACCAGTTCATCGAGCTGCCGAAGGACGTCTTCTACGTGAACACGGTGCCGGTGAAGATGTACCCCGAGTACTTCCTGGTCGTCACCGCCGCCTCGTTGTTGATCTGTTTGCTCGCCACCGTCTACCCGGCTCGCCAGGCAGCCCGCCTCGCGCCGGTGGATGTGATTCGGTACGAGTGAGGGCGATGCGTATGGCTTATGGCATATGGCCTATCGTCGATCGCCCGTCACGCATCGGCTGCACGCGTTCGTGCCATACGCCATATGCCATAAGCCATACGCCACCCCATGAGTGAGCCGCTGATTCGCGCCACTGGCCTGTCAAAGGCTTACGGCGACGGCCGCCGCATCGACGTGCTGGTCGACCTGGACCTCGAGGTCGCTGCCGGCGAGACCGTAGCGATCGTCGGACAATCCGGTGTCGGCAAGAGCACGCTGCTGCACATCCTCGGCACGCTCGACCATCCTACCGGTGGTCAGGTGTTGTTCGACGGCGTCGACATCTTCGGACTGAGCGAACGCGAACAGGCGACGTTCCGCAACCGCGAGGTCGGCTTCATCTTCCAGTTCCATCACCTCCTCCCGGACTTTACGGCGCTCGAAAATGTCATGATGCCGGCGTTGATCCGTGGCGTCACTGTCACCGACGCCGAAGGCCGCGCGCGTGCCGTGTTGGAGCGCGTCGGTCTCGGCGAGCGGCTGACGCACAAGCCGGGGGAGCTGTCAGGCGGCGAGCAGCAACGCGTCGCCGTGGCGCGCGCCGTGGCGCTGTCGCCACGCGCCATCTTGGCCGATGAGCCGACCGGCAACCTCGATCCAGCCACCGGCGCCGAAGTGCACGCATTGCTCATGGAGCTCAATCGCGACCACAACATCACCCTGGTCATCGTAACCCACAACGACGAGCTCTCGAGCCTCGTGCATCGCACGCTGCGCCTGCAGAATGGCAAGCTCCGCTAGGGCCTGCGGCCGGCGTCAGTTCTGTGGCCCGCTCCCGATGGTCGCTGCGGGCTGCCAAGTCCGACAGACCGCTAGGGCCTGCGGCCAGCGTCATTTCTATGGGCCGCTCCCGTTGGGTCGCTCCGGGCTGCCAAGTCCGACAGGCCCTAGGCTCGGGTGGTTTACACCTCGACGCCTGTTTGCTAGGCGTATGCGCCGGTCAACTCGGTGGGAGACAAGGATGCGGGTGCTGCCGGTGGTCATGGTACTGGGGCTCCTGCTCCCGTTCGCAGCCACAGCTCAGGATCTTCTCGGGGTCGATAGCCGCCCCCTCGGCCCCAAGCTCGATCGCGTTGCCATCACGGGCAATCGGCGCGTCGAGGAAGAGGCCATTCGCGTGCAGATTCGTTCTCAACCGGGCACGCGCCTCAACGAGGAGACGGTCGACAGCGATGTCCGTGCGCTCTACCGCATGGGCTTCTTCGACAACATCGAAGCCGAGTTGAACGAGGAAAACGGGCAGTGGGTGCTGACCTACAAGGTCACGGAACGCCCGCTCATCCACGAGGTACACATCGAAGGCAATAAGAAGGTGACGCGCGAAGACCTCGATGGCGCCTTCAAGACCCGACCGAACACGATCTTGGAGCCGGACAAGATTCGCCATGGCATCGACGAAGCCAAGAAGCTGTACGAGAAGAAGGGCTATCTCGACGCGACCATCACGTACGACACCAAGCCCGTAGGCGACGGTGAGGTAGTGCTCACTTACACGGTCGATGAAGGCAAGGTGGTGCGGATCTCCGACCTGGTGTTCGAAGGGAATCGTGCCTTCACCTCCAGCGAGCTCGGCAAGGTGATGCAGACCAAGGAGGCCTGGATCTTCTCCTTCATCACCAACGCCGGGAACCTCGACAACGACGTGCTCAAAACCGACATCGAGCGGCTGACGGCCTTCTACTACGATCACGGCTACATCGACGTGAAGATCGACGAGCCGGTGGTGGAGCGCGAAAAAGATGGCCTGAAGGTCACCATCAAGATCGACGAGGGCCAGCAGTACAAGGTCGGTACGGTCGACATCACGGGCGACATGCTGCCGGACATGGTTAAGGCACGGGCCAAGCTGAGCTTGGCGCAGGGCGAGGTGTTCCGCACCAGCAAGCTCCGCGACGACATCAGTGCACTCACCGAGATCTACGGCGATCAGGGCTACGCGTTCGTGAACGTCACGCCGGACACCTCTGTGAACCCGTCCGAAAAGACCGTCGACGTCAGTTACAAGGTCAGCAAGGGTCCGGCGGTCACCATCGACAAGATCGACATCACCGGCAACACCAAGACCCGCGACAAGGTCATCCGCCGCGAGCTCCGACTCCAGGAGCAACAACGTTTCTCCGGCTCGGCGTTGCGGAAGAGCCAAGAGCGCCTGCGGCGCCTCGGCTACTTCGAGGACGTCAACATCACGACTCGCAAGGCCGACAGCGAAGATCGTCTGGACCTGCTGGTGGACGTCAAAGAAGCCTCGACCGGCTCCTTCTCCGCCGGTGCGGGCATCTCCTCGGGTGAGAACTTCTTGTTCAACGTGCGGCTGTCCGAGATCAATCTCTTCGGTCGCGGCCAACGCTTGGTTCTCAACGTCGACTTCGGTCAACTACGCCGCAATTTTTCGCTCGACTTCACTGAACCATACTTCCTCGACACCGAGCTGACTACCGGCTTCAGTCTCTTCAAGTGGCAGCTCTTCTTCGACGAGTTCACACGCGGCGGCACCGGCGTCAGCGTCCGCGCACTCTATCCGTTGACCGCGCTGGGCGTGGAAAGCCTGGCGGGCTACTCGCTCGAAGATACGCGCTTGGGATTGGAGTACCGCCTTGAGCAGGCCGAAATCAGCAACGTCAGCCCGACGGCGGCCGCGGCCATCACCACCTCGCAGGGAACCAGCCTCACTAGCAGCCTGACACCGCGGATATTCCGCGATACCCGGAGCCATCCGTTCGATCCGACGTCCGGCTCTCTACAGGATGTGTCCTTCGAGTGGGCCGGCCTCGGCGGGCAGAGCAAGTTCATCAAGGCGGAGGCGCGGGGGCGTTGGTACTATCCATTCTACAAGAGCCCAGCGTGGGGTACGTTCGTCTTCTCCTTCGGCAGCAACTTCGGCTACGGCCTCGGCTACAGCGGCGAGAAGGATCTCCCGCTGTTCGAGCGCTATTTTCCCGGCGGCATCAACTCGGTTCGCGGATTCCGCATCCTCTCCATGGGCCCGCGCAACAACGTCATCAATTCGTTCGGTACTTTGACCCAACGCGACCCGATCGGCGGCAGCTCGCAGCTCATCTTCAACAACGAGGTGATCTTCCCCATCGTCGAGTCGCTCGGGCTCAAAGGCGTCGCCTTCGTCGATGCCGGTAACGCCTTCGCGGCGTCCGATCCGCTCGACATGACGCAGATGCGCGTCACGACCGGCGGCGGCTTCCGCTGGTTGTCGCCCATCGGCCCATTGCGGATCGAGGTCGGTATCCCTATCAATCCGCATGTCGGCGACGACAAGCAAGCCGTGATGTTTTCCTTTGGCGGGCCGTCGTGACAAAAGAGCGAGGTTCGAGGGAGGCAAGACGCATGAAGGCCGTGTGGTATGCAACTGCAACAGTGCTGATCGCCAGCATGGCGCTGGCGGAGGGCACGCTGAAGATCGGGTACGTCGATCTGCAGCGCGCCCTCAACGAGTCCGAGGTCGGCAAGAAGGCCAAAGAAGACTTCAAGGTGCAGGTCGACAAGCTGCAGGCCCAGCTCAAGCGCCAGAAGGACGAGATCGACTCGCTCAAGGACCAGCTCGAGAAGAAGTCGGTGGTGATGAAGGAAGAAGAGCGCGCCAACCTGGAGGACGAGTACCGCCGTAAGCTGCGCGACTTCGAACGCAACTACAAGGACTCGCAGACCGACTTGCAGAAGAAGGACAACGAGCTGACAGGCGGGATCATCAAGGAGCTGCAGGAGGTCATCCGCGACTATGGCGAACGCGAGGGCTACACGCTGATTCTGGAGGCGACCAGCAGCGCAGTGCTCTACGGGACCAAAAGCGCCGACCTCACCGACGACGTCATGAAACTGTACAACAGCTCGAGGCCCGGTAAGAAGAAATGAGATGATCGCGTACCACGAGATCGCTGCGCTGCTGCCGCACCGCTTCCCGTTTCAGTTCATCGACCGCGTGTTAGAGTTCGAGGACGGCGTACGCATCGTCGCCCTCAAGAATGTATCGATCAACGAGCCCTTCTTCCGCGGCCACTTTCCCGAGCAGCCGTTGATGCCCGGCGTCCTGATCTGTGAGGCGTTGGCACAAGCCGGGGCGTTGCTGGCGCATCGGTCCACGGACGGGGTCGCGCCGGGGTGCGTCGGCGTCCTCGCGGGACTGGACCGCGCCCGCTTCCGCCGGCCGGTGCTTCCCGGCGATCAGTTGCATCTCGAGGTCATCCTGCTGAAACGCCATCGTCCGTTGTGGAAGATGCGCGGCACGGCGCGCGTCGACGGCCACGTGGCAGCCGAGGCCGACCTCTCGTTGATGGAGACCGAAAGGAACCGCCGGCCGTGAGCGGTCCGCGCGTCCATCCCACCGCCATCGTTGCCCCAGGCGCCGAGCTCGGTGCCGACGTCGAGGTGGACCCGTACGCCATCATCGGCCCCAAGGCGCGCATCGGACGTGGTACGCGGGTCGGCGCGCACAGCGTCGTTGAGGGTCGCACGACGATCGGCATGGACAATCAGATCTTCCATCACGCCTCTGTCGGCGCGCTGCCGCAAGATCTCAAATACCGTGGCGAAGACAGCGAGCTGATCGTCGGTGACCACAACATCATCCGCGAGTTCACCACGCTGAGCGTCGGTACCGCCGGCGGCGGCATGTCCACCCGCGTCGGCGATCACAACCTACTGATGAACTACAGCCACTTCGCCCACGACTGTCAGCTCGGCAGCCACAACATCATCGCCAATGGCGTGCAGCTCGCCGGGCACGTGGTGATCGAGGACTACTGCATCCTCGGCGCCCTCAGCGCCGTCCATCAGTTTGCGAAGGTTGGCGAATCGGCTATTCTTGGCGCCGGTGCCATGGTCTCACAAGATGTTGCCCCGTTCTGCAATGCGACCGGTGACCGCGCTCGGCTGCATGGTGTGAATCTGATCGGCCTGAAGCGCCGCGGCTTCAGCGCCGAGATCGTGCGCGACATCAAACACGCCTATCGGATCATGTTTCGCTCCGGCCTCAAAGTCGCCGACGCCGCCGCGCGAGTGCGCGCCGAAGTTCCTGCCTCGCGCGAGGTCAACCACTTCCTCGCATTCATCGAAGCCTCTGCACGAGGGGTGTGCCGGTAGGGAGAGTCGACAGTTGACAGTCGAGAGTCGGCAGCTGACGGACGAATGTCATCCTCGCCTCTCGACTGTCGACCCTCGACTATTGACTGCCTTTCAAGCATGCAACGCGTTGGACTCATCGCCGGGAATGGTCGCTTTCCGCTGATCTTTGCACGTACGGCACGCGCCGAGGGTGTCGAAGTCGTTGCGGTTGCGCACGAAGGAGAGACATTGCCCGAGCTGGCCGGTCTGGTCGACGCGATTACCTGGATCAACGTCGGCGAGCTCGGCCGCATGATCGGCACGTTCCGCGCTGCCGGTATCAATCGCGCCGTGATGGCCGGCGGCATCCGTAAAGCCGCACTGCTGGAACATTTCGCGCCGGACGAGCGCGGCATGCAGTTCCTCGCGCGCCTCGGCAGCCTCGGCGACGATACGCTGCTGCGCGGCGTCGCCGGCGAGCTGGAAAGCGAAGGCATCCGCGTGGTCGAGTCGACGCTGTTCCTGTCGACGTTGTTGGCCCCCGCCGGCGCACTGACGAAGCAGGTGCCCGATGACGCGCAGTGGATAGACATCCGTCACGGCTTTGCGGTGGCCAAAGCCATCGGTCGCTGGGACATCGGCCAGAGCGTGGTGGTCAAGTCGGGCATCGTGCTCGCTGTGGAAGCGATCGAAGGGACCGACGCCACCATTCAACGCGGCGGACGCGCCGGCGCCGTGGTGGTCAAGGTGAGTAAGCCGCAACAGGATCTGCGCTTTGACGTCCCCGCCATTGGGCCGGAGACCGTGCGCGTGTGTGTCGCAGCAGGTATTGCGGTGCTCGCGCTGGAGGCCGGCAAAACGTTGCTGCTCGATCAGGATGAGCTGCTGCAGCTGGCGGATGCGCACGCGCTCCGCATTGTCGGAGTCGAGACCGATGTTGCGGACGTGAGGCCGCAATGACTGCACCGTTGCGTGCCGGAGTCGTCGGTGTCGGATACCTGGGCGCCTTCCACGCCGACAAGTACGCCGGCTTGAGCGACGTCGAACTGGTGGGCGTTGTCGATGTCGACGCGGCGCGTGCGGAGGCAATTGCGGCGCGCTGCCGCACCGTCGCCGCCACGGACTACCGCACGCTCTTCGGCCGCGTCGATTGCGTCAGCCTCGCAGTGCCGACGCCGCTGCACTTTGCGCTGACCCAAGAGTTCCTGGGACATGGCATCGACGTTCTCGTGGAGAAACCGCTCACCGCGTCGGTTGCAGAGGGCCGCACGCTCGTCGAGGCGGCGGAGCGCGACGGCCGCATCCTCCAGGTTGGACATCTCGAACGCTTCAACCCCGCCATTCGTGCACTGGCTGGCGTTGTGACGCAGCCGCGCTTCATCGAGTGCCACCGCTTGGCGCCGTTCACCGAGCGCGGCACTGACGTGGACGTGATCCTCGATCTGATGATCCACGACCTCGACGTCATCCTCAGCCTCGTGCGGTCGGATGTGCAATCGGTCGAGGCGGTCGGCGTGCCCGTGCTGTCTGACAGTGCCGACATCGCCAACGCGCGCCTGCGCTTCGCCAACGGGTGTATTGCCAACATCACGGCCAGCCGCGTGGCGCTGAAACGTGAGCGCAAGATCCGCATCTTCCAGACCGATACCTACGTGTCCGTCGACTACGGTGAGAAGCATGTGCGCGTGTGCCGACGGCTGACGGACCAGGGCAATGCATCGATCACCGTGGAAGAGCACGCGCTCGGTGACGGCGATGCGTTGTTTGATGAGATCGAGCACTTCGTCCAGGCAGTGCGCACGCGACAACGGCCGTTAGTCGACGGGCGGACGGCGCTCCGTGCCCTGGAGGTGGCGGAGTTGATTCGTACCAACCTGGAGACCGCATGAGCGAGCCGACCCACGCCGTGACCAGCGTGCCGGCGGCCCCGCGCGCGGTCGCGCGCAAAGTGTTGCTGGTGGCGGGCGAAGCCTCGGGCGATCTGCACGGCGCCGACCTGGTGACCGCGCTGCGCCGCGCCGATCCCACGATCGACGTCTGGGGCGTCGGCGGCGACCGCTTGCACCAAGCTGGCATGCACATTCTCGTCGACACTGCCGCGGTGGCAACCATGGGCTTCGTCGAGACCTTCGGGACACTCGGCCGCCTGCTGTCGACCTACCGGCAACTCAAACGCTTCATGATCGAGGAGCGTCCGGCCTTGCTCGTGCTCATCGACTACCCGGAGTTCAACCTCTTCCTGGCGAAGCGTGCCAAGGCGCTGGGCATTCCGGTGTTCTACTACATCGGGCCACAGGTGTGGGCGTGGCGGCGCGGCCGCGTGCGCAAAATCGCTCGACGCGTCGATCGCCTCGGTGTCGTCTTCCCGTTCGAACCGAGCTTGTACAACAACGGCCATCAACTGGCCGAGTTCGTCGGCCATCCGTTGCTCGACCTGGTGCGGGCGACGCGATCGCGTGAGGAGACGTTGGCGCGCTATCAGCTCGATCCGGCGCGCCGCGTACTGGCGATACTTCCTGGGAGTCGCAAGAAGGAGCTGCGCTGGCTGCTGGCACCCGCGGTGGCCGCGGCGCAGCA
>JBGQHM010000305.1:0-8088 GCA_041497995.1 Binatia bacterium
ACCGGCGTTTGGAGAGCGGGGTGCTCTGATCGGCGCACTGTTCGCGGCTCTCCATCCCACCGAGGTCTTTGACAAGCGCGTCCGGACCGACAGTGCGTCACTCTTCTTCGGCTTGCTTGGCCTGTGGGGTTGTTTGCGGCTGTATGAGCGGCGAACCCTCACAGATCAGATCGTTGCGGGCGCCGCGATCGGGCTAGCGATCGCCACGAAGTACTATCTCGGGACGTTGGTCGCCGTCTTGGTCACCGTCGATCTTCTGATCCTGTGGCGCCAGCGAACCGCGAACGCTTGGATCCGGGCGGGGGCGGGATTGTTCGCGGCGGCGCTGGCGTTCGCACTGTCAACGCCCTATTTCCTGCTCGACTATGCAGGGGCATCAAAGAGCCTTGGTGTACAACTGCGCACGGCCCACCCCGGCGCAGACGGCCTGTCGCCCACCGGGAATTTTCTCTGGTACCTGAGGGTCGCTCTTCCGCACACACTCTCCTGGCCCCAAGCCTATGCCGCCGCCCTGGGCATCGCTCTGCTGCTATGGAGACGGACTCCGCAGGCGCTGTTGCTGCTGCTGTTTAGCGCACTGTTTCTGATCGGCATCAGCCGGCATGGCTTGCACTGGGAGCGGTGGCTCATCCCGATCTGTCCGGTGATGGCCCTGTTTGCAGCCTCTGCGTTGGAGACGACGGTGTCATGTGTCGCGACGCTTCTGCGATTCCCGCGCGTGGCACAGAGCGGATTGATGGCGCTGGGAGGCGTGCTGCTGGTCGCGCAGCCGGCCCACGACGTAGTGTGGCTCGATCAGCGCTATGCCCGTCTGAGTACATACGTTCTGGCTCGAGTATGGGTGGAAGAGCATCTGCCTGCGGGCAGTCGGCTGGCATACGAGTGGGAGACCCTGCCACCACCGATCACGAAGAAGCTGGCCGAAGTACCGGTGTCGTATCTCTCGGTGCGGGGAACGCTTGACTCGTACACGAGCCGCGGCATTCGGTACGTAGTGACCAGCAGCGCGTGGTACGACTACTACCCGGCGAATGCGGCACAGTATCCGGCGCAGGCCGCGTTCTATCAGCAACTGCTGAGCGAAGGACGCCTGCTCCACACGGTTGAGCCGTCCGGCAACGAGGGGCCCGCGATCCGCATCTACGAGATCGGCGCGCGGCCAGCCGGCTGAGCTCCGCCGACACCTGCCGCGTGATGCCACGGACCCCTTGGTTTTCACGCTCTACATTTTCTTGCTATGGGTTGCCGCGCCCTGATGGATTCCCTGCACGCGGCTGCGTTCTTTGCGGTCACAGTTGGCCACTTCCTGCTCACGCCGTACTGGCTCAAGCGTGCGTGGGGACCGGTGTTCGCCAGCCCTGAGGAGTTCTTCTTCCATAGTATCGTCGTCGGCTTCGGGTCCTTGCAGGCGGTCCTCCATCTCCTCGCCTGCACGGTGGGCATCAGCCTGCCGGCAGGAATCGCCGCGCTGGTCGGCGGGCATCTGTGCGCGTATTTGTCGTTGCGTTTCGCGCCGCGCTCACGCCTGTCGCCGGGGACGCGCGGCGCGCCGACCCCTGCCGCGCCGGTCGCTCCACGCTCTCAGGTAGTCGCCGCGCGTCAGTCTCGTCTTCGCACACCGCCGCCGGCCGCCCCCACCCTCACTACGTGGTGGAAAGTGATTTCCGGCATCCCCTGGGTCGGCTTGATCGGAGCGACGGCCCTCGCCACTCTCGTGTTGTCCTGGCTCTATCGTTCTCCGCAATCGGACCAGATTCTTGGGATTGATTCCTTCCACTACCACGTGCCCTACGCCGTGAACTATGCGCACGGGACCAGCATCTTTGGCTACTTAGCGACGCCCCATCTCTACGCGGTCGGAGGCAGCATCTTGGGTGCGTGGTTCTACCAAGCGTTTGCGAATTTGTTGCTCCTCGATCTCATCAATCTGCTGCCCTTCGTCCTGCTCGTCGCTTCCCTCGTGTATCTCTTCTGGCTGCTCACCGGCGAGTCCGGTTGGGAGTGGGCAACGGTGATCGTCCTGCTGCTACTTACGGGCAAGATGTTCCGCGTGAGCCTCTTCATCTCGGCCGACATGCTGTACGCGGCATCGTTCGTCGCGCTGTTCGCCGCCGTCTGCAGCATCTGGGCGCGCAACGAAATCAGGGCACACGATTGGCTCTCGCTCTCATTGTCGACCGGCATGCTGCTGAGCTCGAAGCCGCAAGGGCTGATGTCGGCGGGACTCCTCATCCTGTTCGCTCTGGCCGCGTTGGCGATGCGCGCTTTCGCCGGACGTGGCCCGCGCCCGCGTCTCTCCTTGTCGGTCGGAGTGGTGGTGTGGTCCGTGCTAGCCATGCTGGCGTCGGGCGGCATCTGGCCCCTGCGCAACTGGGTGAATTTTGGCTCACCGTTGGCACCCGTCGGGCTACAGATCTTTGGGATAGCGATCTTCCCCGGGGCGTCCGCGACCAGTGATTGGCTGTCGGTCGTCAAGGACATGCGGGACACCCCTGGGTACAGTCTGGTGACGCGGTTTCTGGTGCGCTCGCAGGAGTGGGTCGGGACGTGGCCGGCGGTGCTGGCCGTCGGGCTCCTCGCGCTGCTGATCGATGCGGGATACCAGCTTGGCATGCGGCGGCAACTTGCGGCCGCGACACGGCGCAAGCTGTTCGCCCTCGCCCTCTTTGTTGCGCTGTTCGGAACGCACGGCGCGCTCCTGATGCGAACCGGCGGCAGCAGCATCGAGATTCTCGGTGGCCAGACGTTGCGCTACCTCATTCCGTTCTTTGCGCTCTATCCCGTGCTGGCGTACGCCCTCCTCTTCGCTGACGCCTATCCATGGGTGCAACGCTTCCATCTGAAGTGGATCGTCTTGCTGCCAGGACTGGCCTATCTGCTCTATCACTTCAACGCCATCACGCAGATGCCGGGCGGGTGGAACCGCATGTATGGGTCGGAGAACCTGCTCGACTACCGTTTGGTCCTTCCGGCGTTGGCCATCGTCGCGCCGTGGTGTGTCCGCGGCAGCGGCGCGTGGGAACGCTACGCCCCATACGGGTCCGGCGCAGTCGTCGCGTTACTCATGATCGTGCTGGTCCAGCATGCGGTGGCGGAAAACCAGCGAGTCGGCGCCCAGGCATCCGCACGCTTCGATCGTGAGCTGCGGCAGTTCGAGAAGGACGGCCGCGCCCCCACTCTCTACCGTTCGGCCTTCTATCGCGGGCTAGTCTATCAACGGCGCAACAACCTGCACTGCGAGCGCAGCCGGTACTTCACCATGAGCCGTTTCGACTTCCCGCTTCAATTGCAGGATCCGGCCGCCAGCAATCTCGTCCTCGATGTTCAGGACGCTACGACCCGCATCCCTCGGCTGCTTCGCACAGATCCGCCGGGACACACGCCGTGCGACTTCATCATCGCCGTGCACACGGACTCCGTCGAGGGCAACCCGATTGTCGGCGAGGTCTCCTATCCGGCGGTCAGCGAGAGCTCGATCAGCGAGCTCCTTCGCGTGCAGGGCACGCTGGAACCGATCGGGGATGCCGGACGGTACCGCGTCTATCACGTGCGTGGAAACTGACGAGCGCGCTCTATGAGTGTCGCGGTCGGAGCGCGACAGCGAGCCACGCCGCTCGCGTCACTGTGGCGCTGCCGGCGCCTTCTCGCGCTGCTGCAGCCGGTTGTCGATGCCCTTCAATATGGTTTGGATCTTCTTGTTGTTGGGCTGCACCTTGAGGCCCTGCTGCGCGAAGTCGCGCGCCTTCTCGAGCTCACCACGAGTCGAATACATGAGACTGAGATTGACGAGGGACGGGAAGTGGTCCTGCCGAATCGCATAGGCACGCAGCAAGATCTCCAGTGCTAGTTGCTGCGCATCGCTGCGCTTCGACGTCTGCATCAGCACGGCCGAGTAGTTGAACAGCGCTGCGAAACACTCGGGTGAGTCCCGGACGGTGGCGGCATACAGCGACTCTTGGTCACGCCAGTCGACGTTGCGGACCACGGTGCGGACGCTGTACAGCGCAACGACGAGCACGAGGAGGCCTACCGGTATCCGCCGACGCCACCCCACTGCGAATGCCGGTGCGTAGCGTCTGCTGAGCGCGATACCCACCCAGGCCAGCGCCGCGCAGAAGCCGACCGATGGGAGGTACATCAAGCGCTCCGCCACCAGCACGCCGATCGGGACAATCAGGTTGCTCACCACCGAATAGGCCACCGCAAAGAATCCGAGGGCAAAGACGACGGCGACAATCCGCGCCCGTACGGCGTACGCGAACGCGCCGGTGAGGCAGAGCCCGGCGATCATCCCGACCACTGGGCCCAGGAAGTCGAAGGACTCCGACAGGGTGACCTGCCGGTACGAGTAATCGGCCGACAACGTAACGGGGAAGAACAAGAGCTTCGCATAGATCGCGAGGACCTTGAACCCCGTCAGCAAGCGAGTGGTCAGCGGATGACCAAAGAGCAAGTAATAGTTCTTGAGCGGCGGCTTCTGCAGAAACACGCCAACGACGAGAAACCGTACCCAGACATACACGGCGGCGATCGCGACGTACATGGCAAGCACGCCCGCGGTGTGAGCGAGGCGCGGCGCACTCCGTTGCTCTGCGGTGGACCCGGGTCTGCCATCGGAAACCTCGCGCCTGCGGCGCATGCGGCCGACCACGTCGACGAGCAGGAGTAATCCCGGACCAACAATCGCCGTCTCCTTGCTCAGCAGCGCGCAAAAGTACGCCAGGCCCGCCACCGGCAACCACACCGTCTGTCCCACGCCGCGGAGCGTATACTGGCGCGCGTGCAGGTAGAGCGCCAGCAGCAGAAACAGCGCGGTGAGAATCTCTGCCCGGCCCACGATGCCGGTAACCGCTTCGGCGTGGATGGGGTGGGTGGCGAACAGGAGGCCGCAGACCAGCGCCAGCAGTCGGTCGCGGAGCAGCGCGTCGATGAGGATGACCACCAGTGCGCAGACCGCTGCATGCAAGACAACGTTGACTGCATGGAACGCCGAGCTATTCAGACCGGCGATCATGAAGTTCAGGGCGTAGGATGCAATGGTGAGGGGGCGGTACAGGTCGGCCGATGTGCCGATGTACTTGTACCAGTAGTCGGTGACGAAGATCCTCCAGAAGCCCTCGCTGCCGTTGATACGCGGGTCGCGCTGGATGAGCTTGTCGTCGAACGCGAAGTCGGCGGGGATGGCGTTCAAATAGACGACGACGGCGATCAGCGCCACCCGTCCAACGGCGCGCAGCAAGTCGCGCTGGTCCGCCGCGCTACGAGGACGCGGCTCCACCGACGTGCGGAGCGCTTCACGCGGGCGGAGTGGCGGCGTCGCCGGCTGCGGTTGCCGTGCCGACGTGGGCGCTGCCGGCGCGGGCTGCTTCGATTTCGATCGCGATCGTTTGGCCACGAGACACGCTGCTCGGTTCCAGGTTGGATCGGACAGTGAGTACTGGCTCAGCGCAAACTTGTCAAAGCGCAACCGCACGCTCAAGAGGCTGTCTCAAAACTCGCGGGCACGGAGGCCCGCGCCACCAAAGCCTACACCCAACGCAGGAAAATCATGGTGGCGCGGGCCTCCGTGCCCGCGAGTCAGCCGGTTTTGAGACATCCTCTCAGGGCTGCGGTGCACGCTGCAAACACAGCAGGAATCCGACCGAACGCTTTGGATCTTCGCTGTAGCCACGTCGCGCAAGCTCTGCGAGCATCGGCGCGGTACCTCGGCTCTTCGGAGCCACGACCCACACGACGGACGGTGGATCGCCGGCATCCACGAACCATGCGGCAAATTGTTTGGCTTGGTCGGCAGCAAACGGCGCATTCGTAAAGATGCGCTCGTCGATCCAGCCCAGGTGTGCGTCGGTACCCAGCGGATAGGACGCCAGGCGGAACCGGTCTGTATCCTTCCTGAGGTAGTACTGTGTCATCGTCCGAGTCGCTGCGGTGAAGATCACACCCTCCCCCGGCCGGGCGTGCGAGGTGAGCATCTGCGCGATGCGGTTCCCCATATCGGCGTAGTTGCGCTTTGGCCGATCGGTGGTGAGATAGGGCCACAGCGTGAAGGCGGCCACGCCGATCCACAACGCCAGCGCTCCGAGCATCGCCGCTCGGTTGAATCGTGAGAGTACCGCCCCAGCCAGCAAACAGTAGGCTCCCCAGGCGATCAAGTCGTACCGTGCCACCACGTATATCGGTCGCCGCAACAGCGACACCACAAATGCCAAGCAGAGGGGGAGGAGCACGGCGCCGAGTGTGAGCGCCAGCGCGACTCTGCGATCTGTAGCGCCATCGTCCCCGTCTCCGCGAGTCGCACCTCGGTAGAGTTGCACCGCCGCACCGCCGAGGATGAGCGCAGCGAGCGCCAGCGACAACGCACCCATGACGGACGACGATGCGAATTTGAACGTTGCCCAGCCGGGATACGAGGCTCCTGGGCCCAGCGACTCCAGGGACCACGGCACTGCCAGAGCAATGGAACGGGTGTTCCAGAACGTGCCGATCCAATCCGGCGAGCTGTTGGTTGCCTGATCAAGAAACGACGGAATCCACGGCGCGAACCCAACAGCAACGAGCGCCAGCGCGCTGATCGCGCACACCATGCTCTGGCGCCGGTCCCGGCCCCACACAGCGGCCCCCGCCAGCGGCAGGAGGAACAGGAAATAGTACTGTGTGTAGAGCCCCGCCAGCCCCGCTAGCGCAAACACCACATTGGCCTTCCAGCCCGGCGCAGTCACGAGCCGGTACACCGCGTACAACACGATCACCGCCAGCGGTGGGACCAGCGGGTACATCCTAGCTTCTTGCGAGTAGTGAATGTGCAGTGGCGACACGGCCGCACAGCATGCGGCGAGCAGAGCAGCCGGGCGCGAAAACATGCGCGTCCCTACCCAATACACCAGGGGAATCGTCGCGCTACCGAGCAGTGCCGAAGGGAGCCGCGCACTGTACTCGCTGTCGCCGAAGAGCGCCGTCCAGAAATGCATCACGAGGTAATACAGTGGGGCGTTACCTTCTCCCCGTAGTCGTTCCAGTATCCCGTGGACCGGCAGCTGGACGCTGAGAAGGGTATAGGCCTCGTCGAACCAGAGCGGCTCGCGGTCCAATCGGTAAAATCGCAGAGCGGTTCCCAGCAAAACAATCAGCCACGGGGCAGCGGCCATTGCCGCTACGCTGGCCGCCGGTGCATTGCCTGCGGCGCTCACTGCGCCGGCCGCCACCGCTGGCACTCTGGGCGCCGACCCTCCGCGCTTCGAGTCGCGATGCGGCTCGGATCTCTTGTTCATCGCTGCACCCGGAACTTCCCTCAAGCCACGAACACGGTGAAAAGTCGAATGCAAGCTCCCCACAAAAGCAGAGGGGGGCAGGCCCTGCGGCCTGCCCCCCTCTGGTCTGTTCAGGATTCGGTTAGGTTAGAAGCACCCAGCCTTCGCCCTGATGTTCTGGACCCACCCATGGATGTTGAGGATCTTCTGGGTGAGTTCGTTGTGAGTCTGAGCGTTGATCGTGCCACGGACTAAGCCGAGATCGATGGCCCGCTGCTCACACACGGTGACCCGGTCTTTCCGCTTCTCGGCAGTGCAGATCGTCTTCGAAGACGCTGGCACTCCATTAGGATTCGCTTGCCCCGCCAACTTCAGAGCTTTGGCAATATGGCGCTTCAAGCGGTTCGAGGTCCGATTCACCGGCAGTGCGGAGATCTCCTGCGCGAGGTGATCGAGGTTGCACTCCTGTGACTGCAGCATGCCCTCTAGTGTCTGGAGTGCCACTGATGGCTCGTAGCAGCAATGTGTCGAACAGCCATCGAGTGCGTCGATTGCACCGTTGGGCTTGTCATTGGACCCGTCGTCACACTGCTCGTTGATCTGGCCAGACCCTGCCGGATAGGTGGCGGTCGTTCCGTCACCGCAGGACGCGGCCTTGCAAGTAGTGAGACACGCATCGAGGTTGCTAAGGTTCCCGTCATCACACTCCTCGATGGGGGTGCTGGTGTTACCGTCGTCGAGAGCCTCACCGTCTCCACAGGTATTGAATGCACACTTGCTGGTGCAGTCTACGTTGCCGGGTCCGCCGTTACCCGGGGTACCATTGGCGGGCATTCCGTTG
>JBGQHM010000306.1:0-8026 GCA_041497995.1 Binatia bacterium
CGATCATCCAACTCGGCACGCAGCCCAGCGTGGATGAGACGGTCGGTGACGTGCCGGCCGTAAGTCTCCTGCCGTTCCGTCAGCGTCAGCACACGGGCCTGCACCGGTGCGAGCCAGAGCGGAAAGTTCCCGGCCGTGTGCTCCAACAAGATCGCAATGAACCGCTCCAACGAGCCCAGGATGGCACGGTGCAGCATGACGGGTGTCGCCAGGCTGCCGTCCGGTGTGACGTACTTCAGGCCAAAGCGCTCAGGCATTGCACAGTCGATCTGCACCGTCGCCAGGGTCCACGAGCGCTCCAAGACATCGCGGAAGTCGAAGCCGATCTTTGGTCCGTAGAAGGCGCCCTCGCCCGGAAGGACCGTAACCGCATATCCGGCCTGCTCCAGCACACGGCGCAGCGCGGCTTCCGCGGCCTCCCAGAGCTCGAGGCGACCGAGGAACTTCTCCGGACGCGTCTGCAACGTCACCTCGACCCGATCAAACCCGAACACGCCATAGATCTCGCGCGTCATCTCGACGAAACGCAGCAGCTCGTTATCGAGCTGCTCGGACGTGCAGTAGATGTGTGCGTCGTCCTGTGCCATCGAGCGGACGCGGGTGAGGCCGGCAAGCGTACCCGACGGCTCGAAGCGGTGCAGCCGGCTGAAGTCGGCGAAACGCAGCGGCAGGTCGCGGTACGAATACTTCTGCGTCGAGTAGAGGTAGCAGTGTCCCGGGCAATTCATCGGCTTGACGCCGTACTCATCCTCGTCGACGGTCATGAGGAACATGTCCTCACGAAACGCGTCGTAGTGCCCGGAGGTTTTCCACAGCTCCGTCTTGTAGATCAGCGGTGTGATGACCTCGGTGTAGCCGTAGCGGCCGTAGAGGCTGCGCACGAACTGGACCAGAGTGTTGTAGATCACCGCGCCCTTGGGGTGGAAGAACGGCGAGCCTGGCGAGATCGGGTGAATGGAGAACAGATCGAGTTGCTGGCCGAGCCGGCGATGGTCGCGCTGCTTCGCTTCTTCGATGCGCGCGAGGTACGCCTCCAGGTCTTTGGCGTTCGCCCACGCCGTTCCGTAGATGCGTTGCAACATTTCGTTGCGCGCGTCTCCGCGCCAGTACGCGCCGGCGACGCTGGTGAGCTTGAAGGCCTTGATGCGTCCGGTCGACGGTACGTGCGGCCCGCGGCAGAGATCAACGAACTCACCCTGCCGATACAGCGACACGCGTTCTTCCGGGATGCCGGCAATGATCTCGACTTTGTAGTCTTCGCCCATCTGCCGGAACAGCTCGATCGCCTGGTCGCGCGGCAACTCCTCGCGCGTGACCTTGAAGTCCGCCTTGGTGATCTCGCGCATCGTCGTCTCGATGCGTGCGAGATCCTCGGGCGTGAACGGCTCTGCGCGTTTGAAGTCGTAGTAGAAACCATTCTCGATGATCGGGCCGATGGTCACCTGCACCTCTGGAAAGAGCCGCTTGACCGCCTGGGCCATGAGATGTGCGGTAGAGTGGCGAATGACTTCCAGTCCGAGCGGTGAGTCTGCAGGGACCGGTGCGACGCGGCAGTCCTCGGTCAGCGGCCGGCCCAGGTCCACGACATGGTCGTTCACCTGCGCCGCGAACACCTGGTTGTTCAGCACGCCGGCCGACTTGAGCACATCGAGGACCCGAGTGCCGGCTTCAATCTGGTGCACTGCACCGTCCGGAGTTGTCACTGCCAACGTCGCCATTCGTTCCACTCACACCATCATCGCATCGTTCTCGGCCCATGCGTTGCGGGAAGACTGGTAGGCACGGGCGGGATTGAACCGCCGACCTCTTCCGTGTCAAGGAAGCGCTCTCCCACTGAGCTACGTGCCTGCGTACTCCGACCCGCCCTGCTGACTGCGCATCCGCTTAGGGTGTGTGCGGTCAGAGCAAGGTAAGCACCGAGGGACCTATTGGGTACCAATTTCACCGCACAGGGTCAAGGAAATGCCTGCCGGAACGCGTCTTGGCGGCGGGTTTGCCAGCTTCCAGCCAGGCTGTTACCGTGCGGCGCCTGATGACCCGCCAACCGCTCTTCGTCGCGTTCTTCTTCGCGGTGCTCCTGTTCCTGCTCTACCAGTTCTACCTCATGTTCAGCGTCTTTCTCATTCCGCTGACGTGGGCCGCGCTGCTAGCCATCGTCTTCTATCCATTGCATCTCCGCCTGACGCAGGTGCTGCGGGGCCGCAACAGCCTGGCGTCGTTCATCTTCACCACGCTCGTGATCCTCGTGGTGATCGTGCCCACGGTGCTGCTCAGCCTGCTGCTCGCCAGCGAGTCGGTCGGCGTGTACCAGTGGAGCAAAGAGTTCCTCACCGGAAACGGGATGACGGAGCTGATGAATCGCGTGCAGGCGTGGAGACCGGCGAAGGTTCTGGGAATCTTCGGACCGATTCTGGAGTCCTGGAACATCGACATTGCCGGCGTGGCGGTAAAGGCCGCCAACGTGGTGAGCAGCTTCCTGGTCTCGCAAGCCACGGACTTCGCCAAGAACCTGGCATCGTTCATCGTGAACTTCTTCCTCACCACCTTCGCGTTGTTCTTCTTCTTCCGCGACGGCGCACGCATGGTGGCGGCCATCCGTGACCTGGTGCCAATGGAGGCAGAGTATAAGGACCTGATCCTGACTCGCCTCTACGACACCGTTGCCGCCGTCGTGCAAGGAACCCTGGTCACGTCGACCACCCAAGGCTTGCTGACCGGCTTCGGCTTCTTCGTACTCGGAGTGCCCTTCGCGGTGTTTCTCGGTTGCGCCGCAGCATTCGCTTCGCTGCTGCCGCTGGGAACATCGCTCGTGTGGGTGCCCGTGGCGATCTATTTGGGCGTTGCCGTATCCGCGACGCGCGCCATCATGCTCGCCGTTTGGGGCATCGTGGTAGTCGGCATGGTCGACAATCTGCTGCGCCCCCTGCTCATCGGCGGGCGCGCCGAGATCCCAACGCTGCTCTTGTTCTTCGGGATGCTGGGCGGGCTGCAGGCGTACGGGTTCCTCGGCATCTTCTTGGCGCCGGCGTTGATTGCGATCCTCGTCGCCTTCCTGAAGATCTACAGCGAACAGTACCGCACGGCGGCGGAGATCCGCCCGCCGAACCCAGATCAGTGACGTCCGTTGTCGGCGAACGGCGGACGCGCGAGCACCGCCTCCGCTTCGCTAACGATGTCGGCAAGCACTTCAGCCGCGGGCTTGATCCGGCGAATCAGTCCCATGCCCTGCCCCGCCGGCATGAAGCTGCGGTCGACATCCGCGCCCCGGCCGATTCCCATGTAGTCCATCACGCCCTGTTGCACAGAGACGCCGACCTGCATTGGGAAGGGTTGGATCTGGTCGGCCTTTCCCTCCCACTCTTCGTTGTAGCGGTTGCGAATCGTCCGGGCGGGTTTGCCGGTGTAGCAACGGGTGCGCACGGTGTCGGCCTCGCCGCTCTGCATGATCGCGTCGCGATACTGCGGGGCCGCTTGCGCTTCCGGCGTCGCGATGAAGCGCGTGCCGACGACAACGCCTTGGGCGCCCAGTGCCAGCGCCGCCACCAGGCCGCGGCCGTCGGCAATGCCGCCGGCTGCGAGGACGGGAATCTTCACGGCGTCGACGACCTGCGGCACCAACGCGAGCCCGCCGACTTCGCCGGTGTGACCGCCGGCTTCCGTCCCCTGCGCCGCCACCACATCGGCGCCCGCCTGCTCCGATTTCACGGCGTGGCGCACCTTGCCGATCATCACGATGACGATCATGCCGCGTTCGTGCATCTCGGCGATGAACTCGCGCGGCACCGCCAGCCCGGCCACGAAGATCTTGATGCCTTCGTCGAACACGACCTGCATCTGCGGCCGGATCATGTCGGGGATCGGGGCAAGCAGGTCGACGGCGAACGGCTTGTCGGTCAGCTCGCGGGTCTTGTGGATCTCCCGTCGTAGCCCATTCGCATCGAGCGTCGCCGCACCGATCACACCCAGCCCGCCGGCGTTGGAGACGGCGGCCACCAGCTTGTGCATCGACACACCTCCCATGCCTGCAAGCAGGACCGGGTGTTCGATGCCGAGCCGATCACAAAGGGGGGTGTGGAGCATGAGGAAGAATTGAGTCATTGAATCATTGAGTCAATGACCCAATGATTCAATGACCCACTGAATCAATTCTACTTGGAGCGTGCCAGCTCGTCGTCGATGACTGACTTGAAGTTCTCGAACGGCTGCGCGCCGCTGATCATGCGGCCGTTGATGAAGAAGGCCGGCGTGCCATTCACGCCCACCGTCTGCCCTTCGGCCATGTCGGACTTCACCTTGTCGAGGGTCTTCTTGTTGTCGAAGCAATCGTCAAACTTCGCCATGTCGACCTTGGTGCCCTGGAGGCCTTCGTGCAGCTTGTCTTTGACGTTTTGCGGCGTGATGTCTTTCTGGTTGGTGAAGACGAAGTTGTAGAGCTTCCAGTAAGCCTCTTCGTTCTGCTGCCCGGCGCACAGAACACCCACCGCGGCCGGCTCCGCCCACGGATGGAAGTTCAGCGGAAACTCCTTGTGGTAGAAGCGTACCTTGTCACCGTACTCCTTGAGCACCTGGGTCTCCATCGTCGTATAGGCGCGTGAGCAGAACGGGCACTGGTAGTCCGAGAACTCGACGATGACCACCTTGGCGTCCTTCGGGCCCTTGCCTGCCTGGCCCTTCAGGGCGATCTTCTCCATCGTCTTCTTGAACGGATCGACCGACAAGTCCTCCACGTCGCCGAAGACGGCATACTTGCCATCATCGGACACCAGGAAACCAACCGGTCGGCCAGCAACCATGAGGATCCCTTGCTTCGCGCCCTTGATCTTCGAAGCCTGGAGATCCTTCACCTCGATCTGCGCGGTCGGCGGAACGTTCGCCCGGCGGCGGTAGTAGTCCGCGATCTTCTTGCTGGCATCGTCGTCTGCCTTGGCAGCCGCACTCAGCAGCCAGCCCGAACACACCAGCGCCGCGAAGAACCCTAACCAGATAGAACCGTATCGCTTCATGCCATTGCCTCTCTTTCGTCAGCCGGAGTCGCGAGTGTGTTAGCATGCGCCCACGCGTGACTCAACTCGTACGCACGTGCGCCCGTGGAGCCTCTTTGCGGCGTCAAAAGACCGTCTGAATACCGGCCCACCCCTGCCCCAGATTCACGCAGCGAGATAGTACAGTCGGTCGTCGCGTTCCTCGCGTGTCACTTTGCCGGAGGCACGCAGATACTCCAGATGTGCCAGCGTCTCGAACGTGGCCGGAAACTGGACGGTGAGCGGGCTCTCGCTGTCGAATCCGAAGGCGATCGTCGCCACGTCGTAGGCGGTGCGTGACTGGCGGCGGATCGTGTCGAGCATCTCCTGCAGGCGGTAGTGGTGGTGCTGGATGATCTGGTTGGCGCGGTGGCGGTGGTCGGTGTAGACACCGCCGTGCGCCGGCAGCACCAGGTCGACGTCGAAACGCTGCACCTTGCGCTGTGACTCCATGAAATCGGCGAGCGGATTCGTTGGTCCACCCGGAAAGACACCGACGTGCGGGGTGATCTTCGGCAGCAAGTGGTCGCCAACAATCATCAGTTGCTGCTGCCGCAGATACAGCACGCAGTGTCCCGGCGTGTGGCCAGGCGTGGTGATCACCTCGAGCTCGAAGCTGCCGACGCGGATGATGTCGCCGTCGTCCATAAAATGATCGGGCGCCGTCGGCACGTAGAGCTTGTTCCAGAACTCCCCGGGCGAGGGCACCTTCGCGAAGCGGTGCAGCGGGATGCCGTGCTGCAGAAAGAAGTGAATCGCCTCCTCGCTCCGTCCTTTCGGCGCGTAACTCTTCGACGCCTCGTATTCGAGCGGGTGCAGATACACCGCCGCGCCAGTGAGCTCCTTGTACGCCTTCGACGACCCGAAATGGTCGGGGTGATGATGCGTACTGATCAGCTTGCCGATCTTCTCCGGCGCGCAGCCCACCTGTCGCAGCGCCGCGATCATGGTGTCGAAGCTGTCGGAGGTGCTCACACCGGTATCGACCAACGCCCATTCGTCGCCGCTATGCAACAACGTGACGTTGACGATCGTCGGCCGCATCGGCAGCGGCAGGTGAATGACGAAGACCCCGGGGTAAACTTCGCGGACCTTCGCGTCGGTCATCGGTAGCTATCAGCCATCAGCTTGAGGTGCTGCTCGCCTTTTCAAAGCTGAAAGCTGAGCGCTGACAGCTGACGGCTCCCTCACTCATGCAACCGATCCTGCACCGCGAAGGACAGATCCACCTTGACCCGCCACTGCGCCACGGTACCGTTCTCGATGACTGCGTTGATATCGATGACATGCACCTGGCGGATGCTCTGGATGGTCACCGCCGCACGCGACACGGCGATGCTGACGGCATCCTCGATGCTGTTCGTCGATGTCCCTGTGAGTTGTATCGTCTTCTCGACCATGCGCCGTCCTCCGACCTGCGGGCACGGTATGAGAGGGCACCTGGTCAGTCAAGGCAGGTCTGCTGAAGCACGCCGGCCCTGCCAGCTTGCGGATAGTGGTGTCCAGCGTGCATGGTGCCGAGATCGGGAGGTACAGGGTCGATGGAGAACTCGATCTCTGCCGTCGAGGGAAACACCAGAGTCGGAGCAGCGTCGGTCCACTGGCGCAGGGAGGGAAGCGGACCACCAATCGTCTTGTTGCACGGCTTCCCTCTGTCGGGGCACACATGGGACACGGTCATCGCGCACCTGCGCGATCGCTTCACCTGTTACGCCCCCGACCTGATCGGCATCGGGCAGTCGCGCAGCACCGCCGGTGACGACTATTCCTCGCAAGGACAAGCCCGGGCGTTCCAGGGAATGCTGTCGCAGCTCGGCGTCGAGTCGTATGCGCTCGTAGGCAACGACACCGGCGGCTGGATAGCTCGAGAGCTCGCGCTGATCGATCGACAGCGGGTATCGCACCTCGTCCTGACCAACACGGAGATTCCGTTCCATCGCCCGCCCTGGATTCCGACGCACCAGGTTCTGGCGCACGTTCCTGGCTCTGGGGCCCTCTTCCAGCAGATCCTGAAGTCCCGGGCGTTTCGCAGATCATCGATGGGCTTCGGTGGTTGCTTCTACGACCTGGCGCACTTGGAGGGCGAGTTCCACGCGCGCTATGTCGAGCCCCTGATCTCCTCGAAGGAGCGGATCGACGGTGCGATGCAATTCCTGAGACGGATGAAATTCGTGCGGCTCGACGAATTCAAGACGCTTCACGGGCAACTGGCCATGCCCACACTCTTCATTTGGGGAGCGAACGACGCGATCTTCCCCGAGCCGCGGGCGCGGGAGATGATCACGCAATTCCCACACGTCGCAGGCTTTCACTCCGTCGCGAAGGCGAAGTTATTCTTCTATGAAGAGCATCCGCGGGAGGTCGCCGGGCTCATCGAAGACTTTCTGAGGCAGGGGGTAACTCACCGATACGGCGATCGATGGGAAGCGAACTCCGCGGTGCATGTGGACCTCACCGAGGCTCGGCTTCTGCTGGCACAGCGCGGACGATCATAGCCCTTACTTGCTCGGCAAGCGCCACAGCTTCCGAGGCGGTATCCAGTCCCGGCCAGAAATCTGCGTCGTAGCGCAGTTCGACCGCATAGCCGGACAACTCGGTCAGGTCCAACGTGGAGAACTCTGCTAACGACAGCAGTGGCGTGCACAGGCGTTGCAATTCTTCCAAATCATGCGTGCGGGGTACGGGCTGCCCATGCAATGCGAGGAGCGCCTTGAGATACTTCTCCACCGCCTGCTGGGCGTGGAAGCACGCCGTATCATAGGGGCCGTCTTACCGTGCGGCGGGCGTCGGCGAGATCGCTATCGCCCTTTCGCATCCACCCGCGTGCCAGGGCGGCGTTATCCTTCATACAGGACTTTGCCCGTTGCCAAGATGGTGGTGATGAACGCGTGGGGCACGGCGCGCCAGTCCTCGATCTCCGCGGGCGTCCACACCACGATATCCTTGGCCGGGAACAGCCCGCAGAGCGCTCGCCGATAGCGTGCCGAGCGCTTGTATCGCGGGAG
>JBGQHM010000307.1:0-8024 GCA_041497995.1 Binatia bacterium
GCGAGACCGCCTTGCCAGTGCTTGGCGATCGGACCGCTGGTCGTCTCGCCGAGCGCAACCGCATCCGCCCTCTCGGCTTGCATAGCTTGCCCGACGCGGTCCGCGAGCGCGAGGACACCTTGGCTATCCTGCTTCGGCGAGTAGAGGCCGCCGGCGGTATCTGGATTGAAGATCGGCCAGTTCATCTGCCAGGACCAGGAATCGAGGAAGACGCCGTCGGCTCCGAGGTCGCGGACGAGTCGTGCAGCGGTCGCGGCCAGGTAGTCCTGCCATGGCTCGTAGGGCGCCACCATGGCGAAGTTGTCGCCGTAGCCACCAGGTTCGTCACTATGGAACCCGTAAAGAAGCTTGGTGAGCGGATGATACGCCGCCCAGCAATAGCCGATGCTCGGTGTGGCCGGCTCCGCGACGAGTCCAAGGAGGGGGCAAGCGGACGGCTGGTTGGCGATCGCTGAATTCCGGTGAATGATGAATGGCTCGACGTATAAGACGACCCGGCCTAAGCCGCTGCGATGAATGTCGAAGATCCCGTCGATCAGGGCTTGCCGTCCGCCGTAATCGTTCCGCGGAACGTAGTCACCTTTGTTGAGGTACGGATTGGGAATGCTCCCACCGTCCCACCAATCGTTCAGGTAGACAACGTTCGAGCCTAATGCGCGCGCCTCGTTCAGCAAGTTGATGAGGTTCTCGAAATTCGAGTCGATGTGTGCGGGGAGGAACGCGCCGGCGAGCTCCGGTTCGAGATAGATCGAGCCCGCCCCCGCGCCGGTGGCCACATAGATGGCCCCGGCTTCGCGGAACCACGGGGGATTGGCGACGTAGGGTTCCTTCGCCGCGCGGCTGTTACGCACGTAGTAGTCGACCGCATGGTGCCAGTCGCCGTCGTGGTGGACGCCGATGCCAAGGGTCGGGAGGGAGACCGTCCCCCCGGCGGGAAGCGTATCGATCCAGAAGCCGGTCGTTTCGATCGCGGAGAGCGTGAACTGGATCGGCGCCACGTCCTGCTCCAGGTCGCCTCCGACGTCGGCGAAGAAGAGCCCGCCGCCCCCGGCCGGGTCGTAAATGCTCGCCAGCTCCATGGCGTTCATCGAGGTCGGCAGACCGACGTCGATATTGAACCGCTTGCCGATGGGGTCGGGTGGTGGCAGCGGAATTGGCCCGATGAAGGCGCTGTCGTTGGCCTCGAACAGAGTAACGACCTCCCCCGCGTAACCCACCACGAACACGTCTTCCTGACGCGCGTTGCGCACTACGGCCGCGACGGGTGCTCCGAGAGGCGCGAGGCCAGCCGGGCTGATTGAGATCGGCGCGCTCCATGGTCCGTCAGACGCCTCGAAGATCGTGAAGACCGCGCCGTTGTTGCCGACGAAGAAGACATCTTCCTGGTGGTCGTTGCGCCGCAGGGCGGCGAGACCGGCACCCGGCGAGACGGGAGCATGGGAGGTGATCGCGAATGGTGGAGACCAAGGTCCATCGTTCAACTCGAACGCGCTCCAGATCGCGCGATCGACGCCGGCTACGAAGATGTCCTCCTGGTGCGCATTGCGCACGACTGCCGCGATGGATGCACCGGCGGGCGCGCGGTTCGGCCCACCCACGGCAATGGGCGCGCTCCAGGCGCTGTCATTGACCTGGAAGATAGTACGGATCGCGCCGTCCGTGCCGACGTAGAACAGGTCCTCCTGCGAGCCGTTGCGCATCAGCGCAGCGATGTGCGCGCCCGGGGTCGTCACTCCGGGTGGAGTGAGTGCGATCGGCTGCGTAAACCTCCCATTGTTGCCCTCGAAGCTCGTCCAAATCGCGCCGTCGTTGGCGGCGAAGAACACGTCTTCCTGGTGATCGTTGCGCAGCACGGCTGCGATGCCGCCGCCGGGAGGGGCCTGAATCGGGGCGCCGTCCCAGAGTCGCACCGTCTGGAACGCGCCGTCGCCGACCTCGTACGCCGTCCAGACGGCGCCGTCGTCAGCGATCACGAAGACGTCTTCCTGCTGTGCGTTCCGCCTGACCGCCGCGATCGCGCCACCTGCCGGGGCCAGGCTGGACCGCGGGAGGCGGATCGGCGCGCTCCAGGCGTTGTCATCGCGCTCGAACTGTGTCCACAGCGCACCGTCGTTGCCGATGACGAAGGCGTCTTCCTGCGCGAAGCCGGAGGGATCTCCAGGGACGCCGTGCCGCACGACGGTGGCGACGCTGGCTGCCGCGGGCGCCAGGTGCAACGGAGCGATCACACCCATTTCTTGAGGAACCACTCCGGTGTTCTGCGACCAGTCTCCTGGGGCGATCAGACCTGTGATCTTGGGAAACACGGTGCGTAGGAACACCGGAGCGTTGCCCTCGTTGGTGACCCGCATGTCGATCGTGGCCGCCGGCTCGGTCGAGGAGGCAGAGAGCGTCAGATCGAACCGGAGCGGGTCGTTGGCTCCGTGGAGTGTGATGTGGGCTGTGTTCGACGCGGTCTCCGACGCGCTCACCACGTAGACTCCTTGGTTGCTCTGGCCGGGCGTGCCGCTATTCACAGCGTATTCGAAGAGCGAGGTTGGGTTCGACAGGTACTCGTGGTTGGTCACCTTGTCGCGAATGCTGGTCAAAGTGAGGCCCGAGCCGACATCGATTGCGATCCGGATGTCCGCGTTCTCAACCGTCAGAGTCGAAGCCGTGCCGGCCGCGGCGCGTGTCGACGCGAGCGTGGTGGCCAATAGCGCGAAGATCAAGACGTTGCGACGCGCGGTCGGCATCGCTCGCATCGAGAGCCCTCCTAGCCGGAACGAGTCCTTACCAGAGCGGCCGCGCGCGAGTAAAGCCAATCCCTCGCCGGGTGTCGCTGATCGCGGTGTCGCTCGCTTGAACACGGCGACTCCGCCGCTGCAATGATCAGCGGGGCCGTCTGAGCATCGCCTTTGGCTCGTAATCTTGTTGTCCTTCCTGTTCTTCGTGTAGGCTTCGCCGAACGTTTGCGCGGGCGGAAGACCCGTCCGGATTGTTTGAGCACCAACGAGTCGTAGTACGCGCGGGCGAAGCTGAGCAGTCATTGCTTGGGCGGGGAGGATCGAGCATGGAACTTGGGAAGCCGAGTCAAACCGCGATCACTGCCGCCTTGCGTCGCTTGGCTTCAGTCGCTTCGAATGGCTCACGCCCGAAGGCGCAGGCGTATACTACGAGGGTCAGCCAGCCGAGCTGCGACCGCTCAGCGCGTGGCGGTTGGTTGCTGCCACCGTCTGCGTACACACAGCTTTCAGAGAAGCCCGCTTCGTCCTATACCGTGACCGGTCAGAACGTCTGGAATGGCAGACAAGAGACCGCGCAAAGAATATAGGGAGCCCTCAATGACCGATACACGGAAGTTACCTCCCGCCGTCGCGCTGACTCGCATGGTTTCGGGCTTTCAGCTTCCCCGAGCGCTGCAGGTCGCGGCACGTCTGAGGTTGGGTTTGTACATTCGGGAGAGCCCCCGCAGCGCGGAGGATCTCGCCACTGCCTTGGGTCTCCACGCCCGCACCCTCCACCGCCTTCTCCGGTTCCTGTCGGAGCACGGTGTCTTCGAAGAGCGCGAGGCCGGCATCTTCGCACCAACGGAACTCTCGGATCATCTCAACCTCGTCGACTCGATCTTCTCCGGTGACGAGAGCTGGGCCGCCTGGGGCGCTCTCCCAGAGGCGCTCCGAACGGGAAGACCTACCTTCGAGAGCGCCAATGGCGCACCGTTTTTCGAGTACGCTGCGCGCCACCCCGAGCAGAATCAGAACTGGAATGATTGGAATTCGGCGACCGGGGGATCGTGGCTCCCGCCGGTGGTGACTGCAGCGACGCCATTTCTTCACGGGTTCGATGACCACCGCCCTGCATGAGCGCGGCGTGACCAAGGTCGATGCAGCTCCCGGTGAACGGTATGAAGTCCACGTGGCGGGCGCAGTCGCAAGCGGTCGCCGTCCTTGCCTGCACACTGGCGCTGATCTGCACCGGCTGTCCTGCCAAGCGGGGCGCGTCCGTGAGCGCGCCTGCTTATGACGTCGTCATCCTCAACGGGCGAGTCATCGACCCGGAATCGCAGCTCGATGCGGTTCGCAACATCGGCATCACGCACGGCTCGATTCGCGTCATCACTACCGATGCCTTACGTGGTCAGACCACGATTGATGCGACCGGCTTGATCGTCGCACCCGGCTTTATCGACCTGCACTCCCACGGACAGGACGCGGAGAACTACGCACTGAAGGCTCAGGACGGCGTCACCACCGCCTTGGAGTTGGAGGTCGGTGTCGGCGACGTCGACGGGTGGTACGCCGAACGCGAGGGCCGGGCGTTGATCAACTATGGCGCCACCGCCGGGCACATCCCGGCGCGCATGGCCGTGATGCACGATCCGGGTGAGTTTCTGCCGACGGGTGATGCCGCACACCGTGCCGCCACCGACGCCGAGCTGGCGGAGATTACGCGACAGGTGACCCACGGGCTGGAACGCGGCGCGCTCGGCGTCGGACTGGGCATTCAGTACACCCCGGCGGCGACGCGCTGGGAGGTGCTGGAGATGTTTCGCGTCGCAGCCCAGTCCAAAGCGCCGGTTCACGTCCACATGCGCTACGCCAGTCTCACGGAGCCGGGCAGTAGCGTCGAGGCAACCGAAGAGGTGATTGCCGCCGCAGCACTGACTGGGGCGCCGCTGCACATCGTGCACGTCTCCAGTATGGGCCTGGCGAACACCGGCCGCTTGCTCGAGATGATTGCGGCAGCACGCGCCCGTGGCTTGGATGTGACGACCGAGTGCTATCCGTACACGGCTGGGGCGACGCGCATCGAATCGGCAATGTTCGACGCGGGCTGGCAGGAACGCATGGGGGCGGACTACTCCGACCTGCAATGGACGGCGACCGGTGAACGGCTCACGGCAGAGTCCTTCGCGCGCTACCGCAAGACCGGCGGCAGCGTCATCGGCCACATGATTCCCGAGTCAGCCGTGAACCAGGCGCTCCGCAGTCCGCTCACGATGATCGCCAGTGATGGCCGGCTGCGGCAAGGCAAAGGCCACCCGCGCGGCGCCGGCACCTACGCCCGCGTCCTGGGCCATTACGTGCGCGAGGCCAAGCTGCTGACGTGGATGGAAGCGGTGCGCAAGATGACGATCATGCCGGCGCAGCGCCTGGAGCAGCGCGCGCCGATGATGCACAACAAAGGCCGCATTCGAGTCGGCGCCGATGCGGACATCACGATCTTTGATCCGGAACGCGTCATCGATCGCGCCACGTACAAGGAACCGGCGCTACCGTCCGCAGGAATGCAGCACGTGCTCGTCCACGGCGTGCCCGTGGTGACGGACGGCAAGTTGGTTGATGGTGTGACGCCGGGCGGGCCAGTGCGGGCACCCGTGCAGGCAGGAGGGTAGAGTGAACGAGCCGGGGACGATCGCGGTCGCTGTCAGTATAAGGAAGCAACCGCGTGATGCCTTGACATCAAATCTCATGGCATCTATGGCATCAGCATGCGAACGACCCTGACGCTCGACGATGATCTTGCCGGGCTCCTCAAGCGGCGGGCGCGCGCGTTGGGGGTGCCCTTCAAGGAAGCCGTCAATCGAGCGATTCGCGCGGGTCTGGGCGCGGGGGCTACGGTCAAGCGCGGTGCGGTTCCGAAGACCATCCCGCATTCCTTTGGATTCAAGCCCGGCATCGATCTCGACAAGCTGACTCAGCTTGTCGACGAGCTCGAGGCGGACGCCTTTGCGGCGCCTCCGAGGAGGGCGCGTGATTCTGCCCGACGTCAACGTCCTCGTGCACGCCCATAACTCCGACTCGCCGGTGCACACGCCCGCCAGGCAGTGGTGGGATGAATGCCTGGCTGGCACCGAAGGGATTGGGCTCGCGTGGGCGACCGTGCTTGGCTTCATTCGTATCAGCACGCATCGAAAGATTCTGACACGCCCGCTGGCCGTGGGTGGCGTGTTCGATCGGATCGAGAGTTGGCTGGCGCTGCCGCACGTGCACGTGCCGCAGCCCTCGGATGCGCATTGCTCGAAGCTCCGCGAGGCGCTGGAGCGACTGGGGACGGCGGGGAATCTGACCACCGATGCCCACCTCGCGACTCTAGCCATCGAGCGCGGGTACGTTCTGTACTCGACGGATGCAGATTTTGCTCGCTTCCCGGGCCTGCGGTGGGTAAATCCCTGCAGGTAGGGCTACGTGGGGTGCGTCCCTTATTCTGTTCGTGAGGCCGAGAGGAGACATGTCATGCAGGCCTTGAGTCCTGGCATGAAATCAAAGATGAAGTGGCTCAGATGACACTGGAAGTCTTGTTGACGACGGCGCCGCCGCAGGTGCAGCCGTGGATCGAAATGCATCGCCGCATCTCGCCGGATCGCGGCGCCGACCTCATTCGGTCGTTCGCAAAGATGCAGCGTATGTCGCTCGACTATGAAATCCCTGCGTCGGCGCTGGCATCGATTTCCGCCCCGACGCTGGTGATGGCGGGCGATCAAGACCTCATCCCGGTGACGCACACAGTTGAAATCTGGTCGGCGATCGCGCGAGCGCAACTCTGCATTGCGCCAGGGGCGAGTCACTTCTGGCTGCAGGAAATGCCGGATCTCGCCAACCGAATCGTGCTCGACTTCCTCGTGGGTCAAACCATGAGTGCTTTGGAAGCGTAGCGCGAGCGTGCCTGTCACACGCTGACGCAACGGCAGGCCGTACTCTTCATCGAACGTTGAAACAGCCCACCGCAAGGCGCCTACGACTAGAGTCTGGAGGTGTGGTAGAGAGATCGTCTCTCAACGGGCACTCTTGATGGTACTGACGATTCGACCATTCGACGAACGCGACGAGGCCGCAGTGGTGGCGCTGTGGAGCGCCGCGTTCCCACACCAATCGCCGCGCAATGACCCTCAGGCCATCATCCGGCAGAAGCGTCGCGCGCAACCGGAGCTCTTCCTCGTCGGCGAAGTGGAGGGGCGCGCCGTTGCGACGGTACTCGCAGGCTACGACGGCCACCGCGGCTGGGTGTATCACGTCGCCGTCGCCGCCGATGCGCGGCGCCGCGGTCACGGTGGCGCCATGATGGCCGCCGCTGCAGACCGACTCCGCGCGCTGGGGTGCCCGAAGATCAACCTGCAGATCAACCGCTCAAACGCCGAGGCCGTCGCCTTCTACGAAGCCTTGGGTTACGCCGTCGAGGACCGCATCAGCATGGGAAAGGTATTGTCATGAACACACAGCAGACATGGGATCCCGAACGCTACGCCCGCAACGCCCGCTTCGTTGCGGACCTCGGCATGCCGGTCGTCGAGCTGCTCGATCCCAAGCCCGGTGAGCGTATCCTCGATGTCGGGTGCGGCGACGGCGCGCTCACCGAGAAACTTGTTGCCATGGGCTGTACGGTCGTTGGTGTCGACGGCAGCGCCGCACAGGTCGACGCCGCCCGCGCGCGCGGGCTCGAGTGCCACATCATGGACGGCGAGCATCTCGCGTTTGCCAACGAGTTCGACGCCGTCTTCAGCAACGCGGCACTGCATTGGATGAAGCGCGCCGACGCGGTGATCGCCGGCGTGTGGCGGGCGCTCAAACCAGATGGCCGCTTCGTCGCCGAGTGCGGCGGCTACGGCTGCGTGGCAACCATCGAAGGCGCCCTTGTGAGCGCGCTCAATCGCCGCGGCATCGATGGCGCCCGCGCCAATCCTTGGTACTTCCCGACGACGGACGACTATGGAGGCCGGCTCCAGGCGCGTGGATTTTGCATCGACTCGATCGCGCTCATTCCGCGGCCGACGCCGTTGCCCGGCGACATCACCGGCTGGTTGGACACCTTCGCCGAGAGCTTCACGGCGGTGCTCCCCGCCGACCAGCGCGCCGGCTTCATCGATGAAGTCAGAGAGGCCGTGCGCCCCACCCTCTGCGATGCGCAGGGAAATTGGAGCGCCGACTACGTGCGGCTGCGCTTTGCAGCGACCAAACCTCGCTGAGCGCGAAGGCCCGTGCTTCACGGCGTGCCGGGCTGAACACCTTCGTTCAAGATCCGCCCCCGGAACGTACTGAATTGTA
>JBGQHM010000308.1:0-7992 GCA_041497995.1 Binatia bacterium
GCGTCACGCGCGCTGAAGGACTACCTGGCACCGGTCATCGAGCAGCGCCGCAGAGAGCCGCAGGAGGATCTGATCAGCGAACTGCTGGCCGCAGAAGTGGAGGGCGAGCGCCTTTCGCAAGACGACATCTTCGGCTTCCTGCTGTTGTTGCTACCGGCGGGGGCGGAAACCACGTTCCGGCTCCTCGGGAATGTGCTCTACGCACTGCTGTCGCACCCCGAGCAACTCGATCAGGTACGTACCGACCGCAGCCAGTTGGTGTGGGCGCTTGAAGAGACTCTGCGCTGGGAGCCGCCGCTGATCGGGACGGCGCGCGAGACGACGCGCGCCGTGACACTCGGCGGCAAGGACATTCCGGAACGTGGCAAGGTATCGGCGATGGTGGGCCCCGCCAACCATGATGAAACCCACTACCCGGACCCCGATCGCTTCGACATCCACCGCCGCGCCGACGACCACCTCTCCTTCGGGTTGGGGAAACACTTCTGCCTCGGTTACCACCTCGCACGCCTCGAGGTACTCACCGCCGTGAACGCCGTGCTCGACCGCCTACCGAATGTACGACTCGATCCGGCACAGGAGTGCTGGATTCAGGGCGTCAGCTTCCGCTCGCCAAACCGATTGCCCGTCGTGTTCGATTAGGACTACAACCTGCGGCGATGGACTACCGCGGGAAGATCGTTCTGGTGACCGGCGCCTCGTCGGGAATCGGCTACGTGACCGCCAAAGCCTTTGCCCAACGTGGTGCGATCGTCGTCGGCGTCGCACGACGCGAGCAGTTGTTGCAACAACTGATGCGCGAGTGTCAGACGCACTCGCCGACATCCTCATATCTAGCCGGCGACTTGGCAGAGCGTCCATTTGCAGAACGCGTGATCGATGACACGGTCGCTCGCCACGGCCGCCTCGACATCCTGATCAACAACGCGGCGATCTCGAAGCACAAGCAGATCTACCACATGTCCGCGGACGAGGCGGAGCATGTGATGCAAGTCAACTTCTCGTCCTGCGTGTGGACGACGCTCGCCGCGATCCCCTACATGTTGCGCGACGGCGGCGGCACGATCGTGAATATCTCGTCATTCGCCGCCAAGGTATCGCCACCGCGCGAGACCATGTACGCCGCATCGAAGGCGGCCATGAACGCCTTCAGCGCCGGCTTGTGGAACGACCTGGCGGGCTCCAACATCCACGTCGCATTGATCAACCCGGGTCCGATCGATACGGAGATCTGGCTCAAGGAAGATGAGCCGCCGGCATACAACGGGCCCAAATATCCGCCGGAGATCATCACCACTGCCATCTTCGAAGCAATTGAGAAGCGGCGCTACGAGATGACGATACCGCGCTGGAGTTTGCAGCTGATGGCTGCCAACGTCCTCCGCACGCTGTTCCCCTCCGTCCTCCGCTTCGGCATGAGGAAGACCGATCCCATACCACCCGAGGTCATCGAGAAAGCCCGCGCGCGCTCGGTGAAGGGCAAGCGCATGGGTGACCTCAGCGAGGGGTGAGCCCCGGCGGTCCATGGAACGAGGTCGCGTAGATCCGCCGCATGCATTCACCGGCGGCCGCATCATGACGATGGACCCCGCGCGTGCGCATGCCGAGGTGATCGTTGTTGAGCACGGTCGCATCGCTGCCGTGGGCGAACGGGAGTTGCTGCGCGCCTATCCCGGTGCCGTCGTCGAAGATCTTGCCGGCCGCACGCTCCTGCCGGGCTTCATCGACGCCCACAATCATCTCTCGATTGCCGCCCTGCACCCGATCTGGGCCGATCTGTCACGGACGACGACAATGGACGAGCTCAGAGCAGCGCTGACCGAGCAAGCAACCCGCGAGCCGGAGGCGCACTGGGTACGTGGCGCCAACTGGAATGAAGTCACCACCGGTCTGCTTCCGGACCGCCATGACCTCGACGCGCTCGGCCTCGACCGGCCGGTGATCGTGGCGCACTACACGCTGCACCAGTGCGTCGTCAGTTCGCAGGGGCTCGATGAGTTGCAGATCGGCCGCACCACACCGGACCCACCGGGTGGGATCATCGCGCGCGGTACCGACGGGGCACCCAGCGGTTTGTTGACCGAGCGCGCGTGGAGCGCCGCGCATGCTCACTCGATGTTGGCATATCGCGATCCGGACCGCTGGGCCGAGCTCTTTGCGACACGCATGCGCCACCTGCTACGCGACGGCATCACCTGCGTGCACGACGCCGCGTGCGGGCGCACGGCGGCGGCGGTGTATCGGGCGATGCGCGCTGCCGGAACGCTCCCCATCTCGGTCCTGATGATGCCGCATGCTGAGGCCATCCTGATGGACCCGCCGCTCGACGGGCCGGTCACTGGCGAGGGTGACGAGCTGCTGCGTGTCGGACCGGTGAAGTTGTTCGCCGACGGCGGCATCGCGCCGGCGATGGACGTGAGCATCGCCGGCCAACGCAGTAGTTTCGGAATCGCCTTTCCCGGACTCGCCGCGAGTGTGATCGCCGCCGTCGACCGCGGCTTCCGTGTCGCCGTACACGCCTTGGGCAACGTCGGGCTGCGGAACGCGCTCGACGCATTCGCGCGTGCAGCGCGCGTGCGACGGGATGATGACCACCGCTTCCGCGTCGAACACGTCTGCCTCGCGGCGCCGCGGCAGATCACGGAGCTGGCGGCCCTCGGCGCCATCGGCGTCGTGCAACCTGGTTTCGTGCACCACGTCGGCCAGGCTGTAGAGACCGTACCGTGGGACGAGGAGATCTGGCTGCCGTTCGGTGATTTGGCGCGGGCTCGCATTCCGCTCGCGGCGTCCTCTGACGACCCGTGCGCCTTTCACGAACCGCTGCGCACATCGTCGCACGGCGCCACGCGCCGGACGGGCTCGGGGAACGTGTTCGCTCCAGAGCAGGCAATCGCCTATGAAGAGTGGCTCGGTGCCTACACCGCCGGCGCCGCGTACGCGGGCGGTCAAGAGCACGAACGTGGAAGCTTGACTCCCGGAAAGCGCGCGGACCTCGTCATCCTCGACGGCCCTCTGGACGCGGAGAACCCGCCGCGCGTCGCTCAGACCTGGGTCGGGGGCCGATTGGTGTACACAGCGTAGTGCACCGGCGCAGACAGTAATTTGAATCGACACCGGCCCGCTGCTATGAGACCGATGCCGATAGACCCGCCGACGGTCGTCATCACGCGATGGATTACAAGCACACCCTGAATCTCCCGAAGACTGACTTCCCCATGCGCGCTAATTTGCCGCAGCGGGAGCCGGCGGTCGTGGCTCGCTGGACCGAGACCGACCTCTACCACCAGCTGCTGCGCGCCAACGCCGGCAGGCCGAAGTACGTGTTGCACGATGGGCCACCGTACGCCAACGGGCATGTCCACCTCGGCACTGCGCTCAACAAGATCATCAAGGACATCGTCGTCAAGTCGAAGGCGATGGCGGGGTTCGAGGCACCGTACGTGCCGGGCTGGGACTGCCACGGCATGCCGATCGAGCATCAGGTGACGAAGGAGCTCGGTGGCAAAGTACGCGAGCTGACGCAGATCGAGATCCGTCGCCGCTGCCGCGCCTACGCCGACAAATTCTTCAAAATCCAACGGGAGGAGTTCCGCCGCCTCGGTGTGCTCGGCGACTGGGAGCATCCGTACCTGACCATGGCACCGGAGTACGAGTCGTCGGTCATCAAGGTATTCCGCGAGCTCGTCGAAGGCGGCTTCATCTACCGCGGTCTCCGGCCGGTGCATTGGTGTCCCGTGTGTGGCACGGCGCTCGCCGAGGCGGAGGTGGAATACAGCGGCCACACCTCGCCGTCGATCTACGTGAAGTTTCCTTTTGCGGGCTCGGCGGACGATGCAGGTGCGATTGCGGTCAACCCAGGGGATGCCGCAGAGCTGGCACGCCACCACACAGAGCTGGCGGCCGTCATTTGGACAACGACGCCTTGGACGTTGCCCGCCAACCTCGCGGTCTGCTTGAACCCGCATCTCGACTACGTCACCGTGCGGGTGAACGGCGCGTACTACATCGTCGCTGCCCGCTTGGCCGATGCATTCCTCGCGGCTACCGGCCTCACGGAGCACGGCCGGCGCATTCCCGTCAACCTCACACCGATCGACGGGCGCGACGTGTTCAAGCACCCGTTCATCGACCGACGGTCGCGCTTGGTGTTCGAGTCGCACGTCACGGCCGACGCCGGCACCGGTTGCGTGCACACCGCTCCAGGGCATGGCTACGAGGACTTCGCTGTGGGCCAGAAGTACGGGCTGCCGGTGCTGACGCCCGTCGATGGGACGGGCAAGTTCACCGCCGAGGCCGGCGCGTATGCGGGACGGCGCGTTTTCGAAAGCAACGAAGCGATCGTGGACGAGTTGCGCACGCGTGGCGCGCTGCTGCACATGGAACGGCTGCAACACTCGTATCCGCACTGTTGGCGCTGCAAGAGCCCGCTGATCTTCAGAGCGACCGAGCAATGGTTCTTGCGCATCGACCACGCCGAGCTCCGGACGAAGGCACTCAGTGAGATCGACCGGCTGAAATGGATTCCCTCGTGGGGGCACGATCGCATCCACAACATGATGGAAACGCGCCCGGACTGGTGTCTGTCGCGACAGCGCGCCTGGGGCGTACCCATCCCCGCATTCCGCTGCCGCGGTTGCAACACGTTCGTGTTCGATCCGCCGGTCCTGCGCCACGTCGAGGAGATCTTCGCACACCGCGGCTCCGACGCGTGGTACGAGCTGTCGAGCCGCGAGCTGATGCCACCGGGATTTCGGTGTTCCTGCGGTGGCGAAGAGTTCGATACGGACAACAACATTCTCGACGTGTGGTTCGACGCCGGCTGCTCGCACGAGGCGGTGCTCCGTCCGCGGCCCGACCTCAGCTGGCCGGCCGATCTTTATGTCGAAGCGGTCGACCAGCATCGCGGTTGGTTCCAGGTCTCGCTGATCACGTCGGTCGCCACTCGCAATCAGGCGCCGTACCGTGCCGTGTTGACGCACGGTCTCATCCTCGACGAAGCGGCGAAGAAGATGTCGAAGTCGCTCGGCAACACCGTAGCGCCTGAGGAAATCATCAAGACGCACGGCGCGGAGATCCTGCGGCTGCTATTCGCCTCGGTGGATTACACCGCGGACACCAGCTTCTCGAAGAACCTGCTGACGCCGCTGCTCGAAGCGTACCGCAAGATTCGCAACACCTGCCGCTTCTTGCTGGGCAACCTCTACGACTTCGACATCGGCCGCGACCGTGTGCCATACGCCCAACTGCCAGAGCTCGATCGCTGGATCCTGCATCGCACCACAGAGTTGGTGGGACGCGTACGCAAAGCGTACGACAGTTTTGCATTTCATCTGATCGTGCAACAGCTCATCAATTTCTGCGCAGTGGATCTGAGCGCGCTCTATCTCGATATCGTGAAGGATCGCCTGTACTGCTCCGCGACCACCGGGCCCGGTCGGCGTGCGGCGCAAACCGCGCTCTGGGAAATCCAGGATGCGCTCGTTCGCCTGATGGCGCCGGTCCTCTCGTTCACGGCCGAGGAAATCTGGACACACATTCCCGGCAGCGAACGGCCCACCAGCCCGCTGCTTGCCGGTTTCCCGTCAGAGACGTTTCGTGACGACCAGTTGTCGGCAAAGTGGGACCGTTTGCTGGCGGTGCGCACGGCGGTGACCAAGGCGCTCGAAGAAGCCCGCCAGTCCGGGATGATCGGCCATTCGCTGGATGCACGAGTCCATCTCGATGCAGCGGACGGCGTGCGCGAGCTACTCGAGCAGCAGGCCGGCTCACTGCCCGCGTTGTTCATCGCGTCGCAAGTGCAGTTGAGCCAAGACCTGGGGGCAGACGCGATGAGCCCGCTGCTGCCCGAGCTCAAGGTGCGCATTGAGCGGGCGCGTGGCGGCAAGTGCGAGCGTTGCTGGAACTACAGCGAGGCGGTGGGTACCGACGCGACGCATCCGGGATTGTGTGAGCGTTGCCTGCCAGTGGTCAGAGCACAGGCGGGATGAGGAAGTACGGCTTCGTGCTGAGCGTCGCCGCGATCGTGTTGGTGCTCGATCAGGTGACTAAGTGGTACATCCGCCACACCGTCGGCCTGTACGAATCGGTCGTCGTGCTCGATTCGTTCTTCCATATCACGCACGTCCGGAATGCCGGAGGGGCCTTCAGCCTGTTCGCCGGAGCACCGAGCGCGTTGCGCTTGCCGTTTTTCCTGCTGGTGTCGACGACGGCGGTTGTCGCACTGCTGGTGTTCGTGCGCCGCGTCGACCCGAAGCATCACATGCTACTGTTTGCACTCGGCGCGATTCTCGGTGGCGCGGTCGGCAACCTCGTCGATCGTATGACGTCCGGTGAAGTCACGGATTTCCTCGACTTCCACTGGCACGGCTACTACTGGCCGGCCTTCAATGTCGCCGACTCGTTCATCAGCACCGGCATGGTGATTCTCCTCGTCTACTCGTTCCTGGTGCGTGACGAGAGCACCGAAAACCAGCGGGCTTGAGGAATGCGGGTCTGAGACCCGCCGCTACAACTGAAGAAAAGGGGCCGGTGGTATACACCACCGGCCCGGCTTCGCATTCTAGTTTCCCTTACCGATCAGGCGTCGAAGTAGAGGTTGAACTCGTGCGGGTGCGGCCGCAGCCGCATCGCGCTCACCTCGTTGGCCATCTTGTACTCGATCCACGTCTCGATCACGTCCTCCGTGAACACGTCCCCCTGCAGCAGGAACTCGTGGTCGTTCCTCAAGTTGTTCAACGCCGCGTCCAGACTCGCCGGCATCCCCGGCACGTCCTTCAACTCCTCCGGCGTCAACGCGTAGATGTCCTTGTCGAGCGGGTCCCCCGGGCTCAGCCGCTTCGCGATCCCGTCCAGCCCCGCCATCAACATCGCCGCGAACGCCATGTACCCGTTCGCCGTCGGGTCCGGAAACCGCACCTCGATCCGCTTCGCCTTCGGACTCGGGCTGTACATCGGGATGCGCACCGCCGCACTCCGATTGCGGCTCGAGTACGCCAAGTTCACCGGCGCCTCGAACCCCGGCACCAGCCGCCGATAGCTGTTCGTGGTCGGGTTGGTGAACGCCGCCAGCGCCGTCGCGTGCTTCAGAATCCCGGCGATGTAGTGCATCGCCAGCTCGCTCATCCCCCCGTACCCGTTGCCCGCAAACAGCGGCTTCTCCCCCTTCCAGATACTCTGGTGCACGTGCATCCCGCTGCCGTTGTCCCCAAAAATCGGCTTCGGCATGAACGTCACCGTCTTGCCGTGCCGCCGCGCCACGTTCTTGCACACATACTTGTACCACAGCAGCGCGTCGCCCATCTTCACCAACGGCAAGAACCGCAGATCGATCTCCGCCTGCCCCGCCGTCGCCACCTCGTGGTGGTGCTTCTCCACCCGCAGCCCCACGCTCTCCATCGCGCGCACCATCTCGGTGCGGATGTCCTGCTGGCTGTCGGTGGGCGGCACCGGAAAGTACCCTTCCTTGTAGCGCGGCTTGTAGCCCAGATTCGGGTGCTCCTCGCGCCCCGTGTTCCACTGCCCTTCGACCGAGTCCAGAAAGTAAAACCCTTCGTGCTGGTTCTGCCCGTAGCGGATGTCATCGAAGATGAAAAACTCCGGCTCCGGCCCGAAGTACGCTACGTCGCCCACGCCGGTCGACTGCAGGTACGCCTCGGCCTTGCGCGCGATGTTGCGCGGGTCGCGCGTGTAGTCCTCCTTGGTGATCGGGTCGGCGATGTTGCAGATCAGCGACATCGTCGGCACCTCGGTGAACGGGTCCATCACCGCCGTCGTCGGGTCGGGCATCACCAGCATGTCGCTGGCGTGGATCGGCTGCCAGCCGCGGATCGACGAGCCGTCGAACCCCGAGCCCTCCTCGAAAAATGCCTCGTCGATCTCGCTGACCGGTACCGTGAAGTGTTGCCAGATCCCCAGAAAGTCGTTGAACTTCACATCCACCGCCACCGCCTTCTGCTCCTTCATGTACTTGATCGCTTCTTTCGCGGTCATACC
>JBGQHM010000309.1:0-7992 GCA_041497995.1 Binatia bacterium
ACCCGATTGGTACGCGTTCACGTCCAAGAAGTGAGGCCCAGCTATGCACGGCGAACAGACGGCGTTGCAGCACTTCATCTCGATGATGCTGCTGCCCGACAACATTCCAATCGTCGGGATGATGTTCCTGCTCTTCTACTTCACCTACCTCGCCTTTCGCGAGATGCGGAAAAACGACCGCCTCATCGCCGAGGGCAAGCAGGACGAAGTCTTGAAGGAGATGCAAGAGTAGGTGGCGTCGCGCGCCACTAGCAGCCCGTCGGACTTGGCAGCCTGGAGCGACCCACGGGGAGCGGGCCATAGAAATGACGCTGGCCGCAGGCCCTAGAAGCAAGGCGCGACCTGCGACACACCACGAGCGGAGTACGAGATGCCGTTTACGATCATTGCTGAGAACTGCACCGGCTGCACCGCGTGCGAGAAGCGTTGTCCGACGAAGGCCATCAGTGGGGAGCCGAAGCTGGCTTTCTTCATCGAGCCGGCGCTGTGTATCGACTGCGGCGCCTGCGGCGTGATCTGTCCCGACGAAGCGATCCTCGACACCTACGGAAACGTCACCCACGTCTTGAAGAAAGCGCAGCGGCCCATCGCCATTGTCCACCCCGACAACTGCAACGGCTGTGGGGTGTGCATCGATGTCTGCCCATTCGATTGCATCTATCCGTCGGCAAACAACGGCCCGACGTACCTCGGAAACGTGGAAGTGAACGAGAGTAGCTGCGTCGGCTGCAAGCTGTGCGAGGAAGTCTGTGGCTGGGAGGGCATCTACATCATGCCCACGGAGGAGAAAGTACCGTTTCTCCAGTCGCTCGGGTACGAGCCCGAGTCGGCGACGACCTAATCTGGTCTGGCGGGTTTGAAACCCGCCGCTACAGCAAGCGTCAGTAATCCCTACGACTGCTTCGGCTGCGCCTTAGCGGCGGCGTCTTGCAGCGCACGCTGGGTTTTGTCCGTTAGCATGCCGTCGGCCTTGAGCCCCTGCGTGCGCTGAAACGCCTGGATGGCGCTCACGGTCACCGCGTCGAGCTTACCGGTCGCATCGCCCAGGTATTCGCTCAGCACCTTCAACTGCTCTTGCGCCTGCTTCACCGCTTCGGGCGGTGCATTTTGCGCCAGGGCCGCACCTACGACATCGGGGATCGACTCCTTGATCTTGCGCTCCGCCTCGCGGGCGCGCGTCTCGGCGTCCCCACCCCTGCACGCCGCCAGCGATGCCAATGTTGCCAGAATCAAAAACGTTCGTCGCATGGGCTCACACTATCTTATTCAGAGGATACTCGATGATCCCGGCCGCACCTTGCTTGATGAGCCGCGGAATCAACTCGCGCACCTCGGGCTCCGAAATAACACTTTCCACGGCGTACCATTCCACCCCGTGCAACTGGCCCGTCTGAAAGAGCGGCGACACGGTCGGTGCGGTCAGGCTAGGAATCATGGCGATCACCGCCTGCAGCTTCTCCTTCGGCACGTTCATCTTGATACCGACCTTGTTCTCCGCCGTGAGCGCCCCTTGCAGGAGCATACTGATCTGTTCGATCTTCTCACGCTTCACAGCATCCTGCCAAGCCCGCGGGTTGGCGATGAGCTGCGGGTTCGACTCGAAGAGCTCGTGGACAATCCGCAAGCGGTTCGCTCGCAAGGTGCTGCCGGTCTCGGTCACCTCCACGATGGCATCGACCAACCCGTCGGCGGCCTTGGCTTCGGTGGCGCCCCACGAGAACTCGACGTCGACCGGGATCTGTTTCGACGCAAAGAAGCGCTTCGTGTAGTTCACCAACTCGGTGGCGATCCGCTTGCCTCGTAGATCTTCCGGCGCGTGCACGGCAGAATCCTCGGGCACGACCAACACCCAGCGCGTCGGTCGGAAACTGGCCTTCGAGTACACGAGATCGCAGACCACCTGCACCTGCGAGTCGTTCTCCAGGATCCAGTCCTTGCCGGTCAGCCCGGCATCGAGCGTGCCGTCTTCGACATAGCGCGCCATTTCCTGTGCCCGCAGCAGTGAACAGCGCACCGCCGGATCATCGATGCTGGGGAAATAGCTGCGCTCGGAGACGTTGATCTTCCAGCCGGCCTTGCGGAACAGGTCGACCGTCGTGTCTTGCAAACTCCCCTTGGGGATGCCGAGTTTCAGGACATTCATCTGTAAGGTTCGTGTCCGCAGAGCAGCTAGCGCGGCTTACCGTACAGAGCTTCGGGATCGACGACACGTTCGGCGACCACGTGCCAGCCATTACCGTCAACCGTGCGGAAGAAGCAGCTCTTGTAGCCTTCGTGGCACGCCGCGCCGCCACGCTGGTGGACTTTGAGGAGGACGGCGTCGGTGTCGCAATCGATGCGGATTTCCTTCACGTCCTGCACGTTGCCCGACGTTTCACCTTTGAGCCACAGCTCGTTGCGTGACGTGCTCCAATAGCACGCGGTGCCGGTGGCGAGCGTCTTCCGCCACGCCTCGCGGTTCATGTAGGCAACCATCAACACTTCGCCGCTGTCTGCCTCTTGCGCGATCGCGGTCACCAGGCCGCCGCGCTTCTCGAAATCGGGTTCTTCCATGTGACGGGGAGTTCCTAACATAGCGCTCCGTACTCCTGCAATGTAGGTGATCCGACGATAGTGGGCTGGCTAGGTGGCCCAAATCCGTCACTGCCATCTGCAAGCCACAAAACGGAAGGCGCACGGCCGTGCGCCTTCTTCGGCTCGTCGTTTGCCGGTCCTCCGTATCCCCGCTAAGGTCGCGGGCGACGCGGAGGACACGATGAAACTAGCGGAGATCGCTGCGCACCTCGGCTGCGAGTTGCACGGCGACGGCAGCATTGAGATCACCGGCGTCGCCCCCATCGAGGACGCACCGGCGGGCACCCTTACATTCGTGGCCAACCCACGCTATCGACCGTACCTCAAGACCACACAAGCGTCGGCAGTAATCGTCGCCGCCACAGAAACGGACCTGCCATTGCCGGCGCTGCGATCTCATGATCCATATCTCGCCTTCGCGCAGGCGATCGAGCTGTTCTACACTCCCCCACCCCAGCAGGTTGGTATCCATCCGACGGCGCAGGTCGCGGCGAGCGCACGGATCGGTGCCGACGCGGCTATCGGACCGTACAGCGTCGTCGGCGACGGCGCGGTACTGGGCACCGGCGCCCGTCTCGACGCTCATGTGGTGATCTATCCCGAGGTGCGCATCGGTGACGACTTCCGCGCCTACGCCAACGTGACGGTGCGCGAGCGCGTGGTCATCGGCAATCGCGTCACATTGCAGAGCGGCTGCGTGATCGGCGGCGACGGATTCGGGTACGTGCTCGGCGCCGATGGGCAGGCCCGCAAGATCGTCCAGGCCGGCACCGTCGTGATCGAAGATGACGTAGAAATAGGCGCCAACTCCACCATCGATCGCGCCACGGTCGGCGCCACGTTGATTCAGCGCGGTGCGAAGCTCGACAACCTGGTCATGGTCGCGCACGGCTGCACGATCGGTGAGGGCAGCGCGCTGGCGGCACAGGTCGGGCTGTCCGGCAGCACACGCGTCGGGCGCTTCGTCCGTATGGGCGGCCAGGTCGGTTCCGCCGGCCACTTGACGATCGGCGATGGTGCCCAGGTGGCCGCGCAGAGCGGCGTGCCGAATGATGTGCCGGCAGGCACCATCGTCGGGGGATACCCGGCAGTCGAAATTCACACATGGCGCCGCGTCTCCGCCGCTGTGCTGCGCCTGCCCGAACTGCTGCGCCGGGTGCGCCGCATCGAGGCGGCGCTGCACCTGCAAAAGGACGCCCCTGAGTCGTCCAGTGCGTCCTGATCACCTTGACGATATCCCCCCAGTTCGCTAGGTAAAATCGCCCATCTTTCCAGGGGTAACGCCCGCATGAAACTCAACGCCCACGAGATTGAAGAGGTCGCCAAGGAGCTGGTGTATGAGGAGTCAACCGACTCCCTCAACGGGCTGCTCCTGCACGGGCAGGTGTGTGACTTCGAGTTTCCGGCAACCGCCGCGGTGCGCCTCGACTACTACCGTGCCGGCCAGGAGCTGTTCTTCCAGGGGCGCATCGAGGGTGCTGTGGTCGGGCACTGCGCCCGCTGTTTGGAAGAATACACCTTCGACCTCGGCAAGGACTTTTTCGTTGTGCTGACCCCGAAGGCGGAGCTGCCGTCGGACGTCGAGCTCAGCGATGACGACTTGGACCTGAGCTTCTATGCTGGTGATCAGATCGACCTGTCGCCTCTGGTGCGTGAGCAGATCATCCTGGCGTTGCCGACACGGCCGCTCTGCCGCGACGACTGCAGGGGGTTGTGCGCGACGTGCGGTGCCAACCTGAACACCCAGGTATGTGCGTGCGCGGCGGTGAGCACTGACCCGCGATTGGCGGTTCTCAGAGATATCAAGATTGGGCACTAGCCCCACAACGCGCGCCGCTGGCGTGCGCAGATAAGGAGTCAACCATGGCAGTTCCGAAGCGAAAGACTTCACACTCGAAGAAGAATAAGCGGCGGGCGCACGACGCGCTGACGGCGCCCAACGTGATCGCCTGCCCGGAGTGCGGTGAATCGACGACCATGCACCGCGCCTGCCCACACTGCGGCATGTACCGGGGCCGCAAGGTGATCAACGTCGAAGCCGACTGAGACGCCCGCTCGACGCCGCCGCGATGAGCGCACCGCTCGCGTTTCTGTTCCCCGGCCAGGGCTCGCAAGCCGTCGGCATGGGGAAAGACCTGTGCAACCGCTTTGCGGTCGCACGCGCGGTCTTCACCGAAGCCGACGACACGCTCGGCTTCGCGCTCTCGGAGCTCTGCTTCAACGGCCCGCTCGATGAGCTCACGCTAACAGCGAACACGCAACCGGCGTTGCTCGCCGTGAGCCACGCAACGACGCGGGTGTTGCGTGAGGAGCTCGGCATCCAACCGGCCTGGGCAGCGGGCCACAGCTTGGGCGAGTTCAGCGCGCTGGTAGCCGCGGGTGCACTGAGCTTTGGCGTCGCATTGCGCGTGGTTCGTGAGCGCGGGCTGGCCATGCAAGACGCGGTGCCAGCAGGCCTCGGCAGCATGACCGCCGTGCTCGGTCTGGACCCAAGCGACATCGACGCGATCTGTCGCAGCGCTTCCCACGGCCAAGTCGTCAGCGCAGCGAACCTGAACGGTGGCGGTCAGGTGGTCATTGCCGGTCACCGCGAGGCCGTAGACCGCGCCGCCACCCTGGCCAAGAGCCGCGGTGCGAAGCGCGTCGTTCCACTCGCGGTGAGCGCGCCTTTCCATTGTGCCCTGATGCAACCGGCGGCCGAGCGGCTGCAGCGCGTCCTCGATCCGGTGACGCTGGCACCCTTGCAGTTTCCGGTCATCACGAATGTCGAGGCAACTGCGTGCACCGACCCGAGTCGCGTGAAGGGACTGTTGGTCCGCCAGGTGGTCAGTCCGGTGCGCTGGCAAGAATGCATTGAGGAGCTGGCGCGTCTCGGCTGCACGTCGGCGGTGGAGGTTGGGCCCGGTCGCGTGCTGACCGGTTTGGTCAGGCGCATCGCGCCGCAGATCCACTGCACGCCGGCGGAGGACCTCGATGCGGTACGTGCCATGGCAGGCGCCGCATGACCACGCCGCTGCACGACCAAGTTGCAGTGGTCACCGGCGGGTCGCGTGGTATCGGCCGCACGGTCGCCTGTCGTCTGGCGCAGGCTGGCGCGCACGTGGCGGTCAATTTCGCCCACAACACTGCGGCGGCAGACGAGACAGTGCAGCTGATCACGGCAGCAGGCGGACGTGCCGAGCCGCTCCGGTTCGACGTTGCAGACGCCGATGCCGTGACCCACGCCTTTTCTGGACTGCTGGACCGGCTGGGCCGTTGCGACATCCTCGTGAACAACGCGGGGATCACCGTCGATGGGTTGTTGCTGCGCCTAAAGGCCACAGACTGGGATCAGGTGATGGCGGTCAACCTGCGCGGTACGTTCAACTGCACCAAGGCCGCGGCGCGCTCGATGATTCGGGCGCACTACGGACGCATCGTCAACATGACGTCCATCATCGGCAGCATGGGCAACGCCGGTCAGGGCCCGTACGCCGCGGCGAAGGCGGGTATCGTTGGGTTCACTAAGTCGATGGCCCGTGAGCTGGCCAGCCGCAACATCATGGTCAATGCCGTGTCACCCGGTTTCATCGAGACGGAAATGACGGCTGGCTTGCCTGAGTCCACGCGTGCGGAGTATGTGAAGCTCATTCCAGTGGGCCGGCTCGGGTCGGCCGACGAGGTGGCCGATGCGGTGGCCTTTCTTGCGCGCCCTGAATCCGGCTATATCACCGGGCAGGTCCTCGGCGTAAACGGCGGGCTGTACATGTAACGGAGAGGGAGGAGACGGATGGCATCAGCGGTAGAGACAAAGGTGAAAGAGATCATCTGCGAGCAGTTGGGCGTCAGCGAAGACGAGGTGACGCCGGACGCGTCGTTCATCGAAGATCTCGGTGCAGACTCGTTGGACATCGTCGAGCTAGTGATGGCGCTCGAGGAAGAGTACGACATGGAAATCACCGACGAAGAAGCGGAGAAGATCCGCACCGTCCAAGACGTCGTCAACTACATTGAGAGCCATAAGCAGTAAGCCGGCAAGCGTGGCCCCAGGTGTCAGCAGATGACCGAGCTCGAACGCGTTGATCCCGAGGTCTACCGCGCCGTGTGCCAGGAGGCGGAGCGGCAGGAGCACAACCTGGAGCTGATCGCCTCCGAGAATGTGGTCAGCCGTGCGGTCCTCGAAGCGCAGGGCTCGATCCTGACGAACAAGTACGCCGAGGGCTACCCGGGGCGGCGCTACTACGGCGGCTGCGAGTTCGTCGACATTGCCGAACAGCTCGCCATCGACCGAGCCAAACAGCTCTTCGGCGCCGACCACGTCAACGTTCAGCCACACTCCGGCTCCCAAGCCAACATGGCCGTGTACTTCTCGCAACTACAACCGGGCGACACCATTCTCGCCATGGACCTGAACCACGGCGGCCACCTGACGCATGGCAGCCCGGTTAATTTCTCCGGCAAGTTCTTCAAGGTCATTCCCTACGGTGTGCGTCGCGAGGACGAACGTCTCGACTACGACGCCATGACCGAGCTGGCGCGCCAACATCGACCCAAGATGATCGTCGTCGGCTACAGTGCGTACCCGCGCGAGATTGATTTCGTGCCGTTTCGGCGCGCCGCCGATGAAGTCGGCGCGGTGATCATGGTCGACATCGCCCATTTCGCCGGGCTCGTCGCGGCGGGCGTCCACCCATCCCCGGTACCGCACGCGGAGTTCGTGACCACCACGACGCATAAGACGCTACGCGGTCCACGCGGCGGCATGGTGTTGTGCCGGGAACAGTACGCCAAGAGCCTCAACTCCTCCGTGTTTCCGGGCAACCAAGGCGGGCCGCTGATGCACGTGATCGCCGCCAAGGCAGTCGCGTTCAAAGAGGCTCTGTCGCCGGAGTTCAAGGCATATCAGCAACAGATCGTCCGCAACGCCAAGGCGCTGGCCGCGGGACTGACAAAGAAGGGATTTCGGCTCGTATCGGGTGGCACTGACAACCATCTCATGCTCCTCGACCTCCGCAACAGCGAGCTGACCGGGAGAGTGGCGCAAGAGACTCTGGACCAAGCGCACATCACGGTGAACAAGAATACTGTACCGTTCGAGACACGCTCTCCCTTCGTGACCAGCGGTGTGCGCATCGGCACCCCCGCGGTAACCACGCGCGGAATGAAAGAACCCGAGATGGACAGCATCGCAGACCTGATTGCCCGTGCGCTGCAGGCCGTCGGAAACGACACGGCGCTCAAGTCCGTCGCCGATGACGTCGTCTCCCTCTGCCGCAAATTCCCAATCGGCCTCGCCGCGTAAACGAGCGAGAATCAGATGATAGTAGAGCGGGCGTCCCTGCCCGCTCACCTCAGCTCTTCCGCCCGCCCCTGCCCGACGCGCTGCAGCGATGCCTTGAAGGCTGCATCGAGCGCAAACGGCGCCCCGGGAACGAGGAC
>JBGQHM010000310.1:0-7944 GCA_041497995.1 Binatia bacterium
AACGCTTCATAGAAATTCGGCGCGGGGCAGACCTGTGGCCCCCCTGCGGCGGCAATTGCGGGATCGCCGTAGTGGCGTGCGTGGCGCTGCAGCCAGTCGCGCGGGGGAATGCAGTCGTCGTCGGTGAAGGCGATGATATCGCCGGTGGCGGCGCGTACGCCACGGTTGCGCGCCGCCGGCTCACCAGTGTTCATCGGGTGAGAGAGATACCGCACCTGCGGGAATTGCTGGCGCGCCGCGTCGATACAGCCATCGGTCGAGCCGTCGTCCGCCACGATGACTTCGAAATCTGGGTACTCCAAGCGCGTCACCGCCGCCAAGCATCCGAGCAGCAGGTCCTTGCGGTTGTACGTCGCGATGACGACCGAGATACGCATCATGTCGGCACCGAGCGTTGCACCACAGACCGCAGCGCCTCAACGACCGCGGCGCCGTGTCGCTGCCACGGAAACTCCGCAGCGCGCGCCCGCGCCGCGAGACTCATGTCCCGGCGCAGCCGATCGTCCGCACGCAGACGATCGAGCGCCGCGGCCAACGCGTCCGCGTCACGCACCGGCACGATGCATCCCTCGACACCGTCGCGGACTACACTGCCGGCGTTGGGTGTCACGACGAGCGGCACGCCACAGGCGAGCGCCTCGAAATTCACTTTGGCACTCCCCTCCAGCAAGCTCGGAAACGCGAAGACATCGGCGGATTGATACAGCCCGACCGGGTCGGCAACGTAGCCCAGCATCCGCAGCCCCGGCAGGTTCGCGAAGCGTGACAGCAGCGGCTGGATTTCCGCATCGATGTTGCCCGCCAAGCAGAGCTCAGCGTCATGCCACCCCAGACGTTGCCACGCCTGCAGCAGATACGGCACCCCCTTGCGAAAGCCGATCTGTCCGACAAACAGAACGCGGAACGGATGCGCGGACGGATCGCCGGGCCGGAAGCGATCCCGGTCGACGCCGTTCGGAATGGTGATCAGCTTTCTCGCCGGTACGCCTTCTGCGTGGAAGCTGTCCGTCGCTTGGTCAGTCGGGCAGATCAAGTAGTCGGCGCGGTCGATCTCGGCGAGGGCCCGTGCCAGAACCGCGTGAGGCATGCGGCGACGCAGCCCCCAACGCCTGCACTCCTCTGCCAGGATGTCGTACTGCTGCCGCGGGTGCACATTCCCCCACTGCCCCACCGTCACCGTCCCCATAGCTCGTGCCCGCTGCATCGATCGGAGCCCGCACTTATACCAGACGAGCAGCGCATCGGCCGGTTCCAGATGGCGTGCCGCCCACGCGTCGAAGACGATGGTCTGCAGGTGTGCCGTCCAATGGCTGGGGTCGTAGGTCGCCAACTTACGCAGCACCTGGTCCGGCCAGCCGAACGCACGGATCCGCTCGGGTGGGATCTCGGTGGGCTGGTAGGCGCCGCACAACAGCCGCTGCAGCAGGCCACTCGCGTCCAGCGCGCGTGCGCCGTGGTAGGCGGTGGTGCCGATACCACCTCCACCGAATTTCGAACCGATGGCGTACACCACTTTCATTGCACTCGTTACCCGTAGCGTCTTCCCCCGCGTGTCGCGGATGACGTAGTATCACGCGCGCCGTATGCATTCCCAGTTGCGAGTCGTCCACGTGTACAAATCTTACCCGCCGGTCCGCGGCGGCATCGAAGGGCACATCGACCTCCTCACGCGGCTTCTCGTCGAGCGCGGCATCCAGACGGAGGTGCTGTGTGCGCGTGCGCCGGGGAGCGCGGCGCGCGAGGTACGCAACGGCGTGCAGGTGTCTCGCTGCACGAGCCCACTTACGCTCGCCTCCACCCCGCTGCCACCGGCACTGCCGGCAATGCTGCGCCGGAGCACCGCGGACATTGTGCATCTTCACTTCCCGTGGCCACCGGGTGACGTCGCGTGGCTGCTGGGCGGGCGCGGCCGGCCGCTGGTGGTGACCATCCACTGTGAAGTCGTCCGCCACGCGCGGCTGGCTCGCTGGCTGGCGCCGCTCACTCAAGCCGTGCTGGCAGCTGCCGGGCGCATTCTGGTCACCGGTCCCTTCATGCGCGATGCCCCGTTGCTCGCACGCCACCGCGAGCGGGTCGACGTCGTGCCGCTCGGAGTCGACCTCGATCGCTTTCGACCCGATCCGTCAGCCACCGACCCGTTCCCGCACATCGCGCACCCGCGTGTCGTCTTCGTTGGCCGGCTGCGCCACTACAAGGGACTCCCGGTGCTGGCGGCGGCGCTGGCTCGCCTACCGCACGTGCAGCTCGCGATGGTTGGCGGAGGACCGGAGCGCGCAGCGTTCGAGGAGACGCTGCGCGCGCTGGGCTGCCGTGATCGCACCCATTTGCTCGGCGATCTCGACGATGACCGGTTGGTGCGGCTGCTGCAGACGGCAGACGCCGCGGTGCTCGCGTCGACATCGCGTGCCGAGGCCTTCGGGGTGGCCATCGCCGAGGCGCAGGCCTGCGGAGTGCCGGCCGTCACCACCGACGTCGGCACCGGCACGGCACAGACGGTTGCCGACGGGAGCTCGGGGCGTGTCATTGCGCCGAACGATCCGGAGGCGTTGGCACAGGCGCTGTCCTGGTGTCTCGATCCTGCCGCAGCCCCGGCGCGCCGGGCCGCCGCGCGGGCGCATGCGGAGGCGAACCTCTGCGCGCGGCGCATGACCCGGCACGTTCATCACGTATACGACACGTTGCGGCAGAGACCGGCGGACGCGCCGGAGCCACCGACGGCAGCGAGTTAGACGGTGCCCAGTCGGCTCAGTCTCTGGGCGGCCAGCGTGGTGGAGAGTTGCTGGTTGGCCGCGCTGCTCGCCACACCCGCCTTCTACAACGTCTACTCCCACGAATCGTTCGAACCTGACAAAGTATTCCTGCTGCGTTCGCTTACTGCCCTGATGCTGGCTGCAGGATTCGTGTGGTGCCTGGAGAACGGCTGCGCCGCGTGGGCGATCGCCGATCGCCCCGTCTGGCGCGTTCCGCTGGTGAAGCCGATCTGCGCGCTGACCCTTGCGTACCTGCTGGCGACCGCCTGCAGCGTGGCGCCGCACCTTTCACTGTGGGGTTCCTACCAGCGCGCCCAGGGCATGTACACGTGGGGCAGCTACGTCACCGTCTTTCTCGCCATCGTGCTGGTGGCGCGCGAACACGACCGCTGGGAGCGCATCGTCACGGTCGTGCTCTTGGCAAGTGTCCCCGTAGCACTCTATGCGATCGTCCAACATTTCAATGCCGATCCGATCGACTGGCGGTTGGCCCCGAGTGCGCGCGCCACAAGCACTGCTGGCAACCCTATCTTTGCCGGCGCCTTCTTGATCATGGTGGTGCCGCTCACGCTGGCGCGCATCCTGGCGCGGCAGGCGACCTCGGCCGAGGAGCCGCGTCTCTCTGCGACCCATCTCGTCCGCACCGGCCCGTACGTGGTGCTGCTCGGGCTGCAAGTCCTGGCGCTCTACTACACCGAGAGCCGCGGACCCACCATTGGGTTGGCCTTCGGACTTGCGGCTTTCGCGGCCTTGGCCGCGTGGCTCCGCCGAGTGCGCTGGCCGGTGTTCGCCTGCGGCGGCATGGCGGCAATCGCCGTGCTGGTCGTCATCAGCAGCGGGCCGACGAACGAGATCAGGCCGCGCAGCGGCTTCGAGCGCCTGCGGCGAATGTTTCCGTCACAGGAAGCCTCGGGGCGCGTACGCGTCCTCATTTGGGAGGGAGTGATCGACCTGCTGCACCGCGACGCGGTGCGCACGGTGATCGGGCACGGCCCCGAGACCATGTTGCTGGCGTTCGCGCCGGTGTATCCAGCCGAGCTGGCCAGCTATGAAACGCCGGAGGTCGCTCCCGACCGCGCACACAACGAAGTGCTGGATGCGCTCGTGACCATCGGCGCAATTGGTTGTGTCGCCGAGCTACTGGTTTTCGGTGCGCTCGTCTTCCACATCCTGCGTTGGCTTGGAGTCATTGCCACTGATGGAGAACGGAGCTGGTTTCTTGCCACCGCGCTGAGCGGTGCGGCGGTTGGCGGCCTCACGCCGATGGCGCTAGGACGTGGCGCGTTCGCGGGCATTGGTCTCTCCCTCGGGCTGGCGGCCGGTATACTCGCCTACCTCGCTGGTGCTGCAACGCGGCGCGTGAAGCGTGCGGTCATCCTGTTGGATGCCGACGGCATGTTGCTCGCCGCTCTCTGCGCGGCTGCCATAGGTCACTTCGTCGAGCTACAGCTCGGCATCGGCACGAGCAGCACTCGGCTCTACTTCTGTGCATTCGCCGGCCTCGCGGTTGCCGTAGGTCTGCAAGCTCCCGCTGCGGCTACGCGCAACGCAATCCCTCAGCCGCTCGCGCTCGCAGTGATGGTCGCGTGGTTGCTCATCCTGCTCACCATCGACTTCTACACAACGACGGTTCGTTTGGCAGAGTCCACTCTGCCGTTGGCGGTCATATTCGGCGCCACATGGTTGTTTGGCGGCATGTTGGTCACCCAGAGGTCCCGGCACTTGCAGCCGCGTGCAGTCGGCACGTACGCGGCGGTGAGCAGTGCACTGTGGCTAGCCTTCATCGCTGTCTTCGCTCCGTGGATCGAGTCGACGCGCGCGCTCACGATGCGCCCCACTTCAGTCGAGGAGATGGGATCCCGCCTGGCAGATACCGTGTCGTTCGCATACGTCGCCGCGGGCGTATGCGTCACGCTGCTCAGCGTCGTTCTGGCGCGGCAACACCGGGGCGAGCAGCGCATCCGGTGGCAGACGGTGGCTGCCGTTGTAGCAGGCGTTGGCGCCGCGGCAGCGGGCGTGGTCGTGAACCTGCAGTTGTCGCGCGCCGACTGTTGGGCAAAGCTGGGCAGCATGTACGAGCACCAGGGCGTGTGGTCGAGCGCTGTGGTCGCGCACGAACGGGCGCTGCACACTACGCCCTGGCGGCAAGAGTACGCGGTGAATCTGGCGCGCGCGTTGATCGGACGGGCGCGCGCCGTTGCGCAACAAGACGCCGCGCAACGCGACGCCGATGCGGCGCACGCGATCCAGGCAATGGAAGCGGCGGCGCGGGCCAACCCGCTCAATCCCGACCACCCCAGCAACCTGGCGCGCCTCTACCGCAAGTGGGCGCGTATTGGTGAAGCGACGAGCCGCACGGAGCGTCTCGAACGCGCCGACGCCGCATACCGGCAGGCACTGGCGTTGTGGCCCAACAATCCGGCGTTGTGGAACGAGGTGGCCCTGCTCTACCTCGAGCGCGGACAACCGCAGCAGATGCTGGAGACCTTCGCCGCCTCGCTCCGCCTGAACGATCGCTTCGCAGACACGTACGTACGCCGCGCACAGGTGTTCGTTGCGTGGCAGCGCTTCGACGATGCCGTCGCCGACTACCGTCGGGCGCGGCGGTGGGACTCGACTCTGGCGTACAGCCCCGAGCATCTGGCCCAGGTGTATCGAGACACCGGCCAGGTCGAACGCGCACTCGCAGAAGCGCAGGCGGGACTCGCGAGCACCGTCCCCGGCGAGCGTCAGTTATTGCAGGAGCTCATTGGGACGCTCGAAAAGATGCGCGCGCGGATGGCAGCCGGCAGTTGAACGGGAGAGCGCACGTGCTGCACGCCCCGTCCGTGAGGATCAGCGTGATCATCCCGACGTTCAACCGCGCACCGTATCTCGGCGACGCGATCCGCAGCGTGCTCGCGCAGCAGATCGACGGCATCGAGATCATCGTCGTAGACGATGGATCGACCGATCACACTCCCGCGCTAGTACAGGCATTCGAGGCCGCAATCACATATTTGCAGGTGCCGCATAGCGGCCAACCCGCAGCGACGCGTAACGCCGGCTTGCGGGCGGCGCGCGGAGACTTCATAGCGCTGTTGGACTCCGACGATCTCTTCCTCTCAGGTAAGCTCGCCGCGCAATCCGCAGCCCTTGCCGCAAACGCTGACGCGGGCCTCGTGTACTCGAACGGCCACTTCTTCAACGGGGATCCCAACGCATCGACCGGTCGCGTCCTGGACGGTCTGCCCACGCCGTCGGGCAACTGTTTCGCCGCCCTCTTGCGCGGCAACTTCCTCTTCCCCGGCGTCACCCTGATCCGCCGCAGCTGCCTCGACGCGGTGGGTGCATTCGATGAAGCGCCGGTGCTGTGCGGGGTCGAGGACTACGATTTGTGGCTACGGCTGGCGGCGCGTTTTCCGCTCCTCTACCTCCCCGGCGATGTGGCAGCCATCCGTCGCCACGCCGACAACCTCAGCAAGGACACCGTGGCCGTGCGGACGGGCGTGCTCCACGTCCTACGGAAGGTGCGTGCGACGGCGCCGCAACTGGTGCAGCGACACCTGGCGGCGTGGCACGAAGGAGCCGCCCGCAGCCACGGCGCGCTCCTGCTGGCGCATCTGCAGGAGCAGCGCATCGGCGCGGCGTGTCGTCATGGATGGCAGGCCCTCATTCACGCGCGGCGCACACCGGGCAGCGGCCTGCCCGCGCTGCTCGCCTGGTACCGGCGCCGCGCCCTGCGCCGCGGCGCCCAACCGTGAGGACAAATCGTCCGCAGTCTAGGCCTACTGGTAGCACCGGCCGCTGACCTGTGTGGCTGGCGCCACCGTTTCTTCTCTCGCGTCGACCGTAGTTATGGTTGGCGGCCGCGGGGGCTGCTCCATCCCTGTGCTGTCACTTGACCTGGGCGCCGACCGCCACGGGTTTTTCGGGGACGACAACTGCCAAGCGGCCGTCGCCGTCAGACGCCGCCAACAACATTCCTTGGCTTTCGACGCCGCGCAGCGTGGCAGGTTCCAGGTTGGCGACGACGACAATCTGCTTGCCGACGAGGGTGTCCGGCTCGTAGTGTGCGCGGATGCCGGCAACCAGCTGGCGTTGCTCGTTGCCAAGATCGATGGTGAGCACCAGCAGGCGGTCGGCATTGGGATGTGGCGCGGCCGCGGTGATCGTCGCGACGCGCAGGTCGATGTGCCGGAACTCATCGATCGATATCGTAGCCATGGCGGTACCAGTATCCCGCTCGTGCGCAGCCCGCAACCGTCCCTCGACGGTGGCGGCGCTGGGCGCGCACGTTGTGGATTGACTCAACCACGCCGGATACGTAGCTCTGGTCACCATTGGTGGGACGTCACCGCCGAAACGTGAGGATGAAGCTCGCGGCTCGTCAGGTCGGTTGCGTCGCCACGGAAAGAGAGAGTAACCCATGTCGACGCTGAACGGATCGCATACCACCAGGACACTCGCCGCGCTCAGCAGCGTGCTCTTGCTCTTCCTTGCGGCGTGCGGGGACGACAACAACTCTCCGGCGCCGATCAACACGGCAACGCCGACCAACACGCGAACCAACACCATCCCCATCCCACCGACATCAACCCTGACACCGACGAATCCACCGGCCCCAACGCCCACGTCGACGTCGACGTCAACGGTTCCACCACCCAACACGCCCACAGCCACGCCGACGTCAACGGTTCCACCGCCGAACACGCCCACAGCCACGCCGACGGTGACGGCAACGCCGAGTCCGACCACGACAGCCACCCCAGTCGCTACCGCGACTGGAACGGCAACCGCAACGGCAACCAGTACGCCGACCGAAACTTCGACGCCGGTGGAATTGCAGGCAACGCTCAGCGGCGAGAACGAAGTGCCGCCGGTGACGACCGTCGCGAGCGGAACGGCAACCGTGGTCGTGGACCAGGCCCATTCGTTGATCACGGTGACCCTCACGACGAGCGGGCTCGCCGACGTGATACTCGCACACATTCATCTCGGCGCCGTTGGTGTGGCTGGCCCCGTCATCTTCCCACTCTATGGGGCCGCGGACGGAGCGTTCACGTCGCCCTATACCAAGACCGTCACCGCCGCGGATCTCGTACCGGCTCCAGGGGCACAGACGTTTGCGGAGGCGGTCGCCGCGATTCAAAGCGGCGGCACCTACGTCAACATTCACACGACGGCCCACCCGAACGGCGAGATTCGCGGTCAG
>JBGQHM010000311.1:0-7931 GCA_041497995.1 Binatia bacterium
CCCATGCGCGTTTTAGCAGCGATCCAGCACCGGCAAAACAGATCGGGTCACCATATGGGTTCGGGAGTTGTCGCATGATCTGGTGAAACTCGGCCTTTACCTGATCCTCCCCTGGCGACGCGACCGGCGGCGCCTTCTGAGATGTTGTCTGTGCCCACGTTGACAAACACGGTGCGCACAGAAGACACACTAACGCCACCTGCACTGGCTTGCGACCGTAGGTTACCACGAGCGTGATGAAATGATCCGATGTGAATGGCTGCCGTTTCTCATGGTCTGTCGATTTCCGCGAGCCGAACGGCCTCCGCTCAGCCTCGGCGGGCCAAACGCGTCCCATGCTTTGAGCTGAATGCCCAGCTGGCCCGCCGTTGGCTGGAGCGGTTGGTTCGGCCCTCCGCCGAGCTCAAGGTCGAATGTGAATCCATCGTGTGGCGTCAGAACCAAGCTCCGGTGATCGACATTACTGCATGGAGAGTGATCCACCCAGACGCCAGCACCTGACACAGGCCTACTGTGGCAGCCGCCGGTCGCCAGCCTCGAAGCAGTGCGACGCCGGCACTTGAGTAAGCGACATGCACCCAAAACATCCATTCGACGAAGCTCGCCTGCCACGGCCGCGGTATGCCCTGCGACCAGTATGGAATGCTCCGATTGAACATCGCCAGAAAGACTCCCGGTATGATGGGAAAGACTAAGCCGACTGCAGCCCACAATCCCAATGTGAACGATTTCACAGGTAGCTCAGACATACTCGCACGCCGAACTTTGAATTAGGCGTATCAACAAACTCGGCGACCCACGCCGGATTTCGCGGGTCAACACGTCTCCATCCATGGGCACGTCATACACCGAAACTTTGCACGTATTCAATGCGCTAGAGGCCCTGTGTTTGTGCGAAGTCGAGCCCTGTTTACCCGCCGCGTCTGGCGGGTCAACACATTAACCGCAAGGCCGCCTGCACCGTAGGTCCGCCGGGCTGACCAAGCCCGCGCCGGTGGGGTCTATGCGCATCCCGTGGCGTCGGAAATGATCACCACCCGAACAGCAGCCCCATCAGCCTCTCGACCTGCCGCGCGCGCCTCGTCGAGTAGGGGAACCAGGCGGGCTCGGTTTTCCGCTGGCGCGCTTCGATGAGCAAGGCTTGCCGCACGCAGAACTGGCGCAGGCCTTCGGCGCCGCCGTGACGGCTGCCGACGCCGCTCTGCTTGATGCCGCCGAACGGTAAGCCCAGCACGCCGGCGGAGAGCACACACTCGTTAACGCACGCGTTGCCGCTCTCGATGCGCTGCGCCAGCGCGATGCCGCGTGGCACGTCGCGCGTCCACACGCTGGCACTCAGGCCATAGATACTGTCGTTCGCCAACCGCAACGCTTCCTCGGCGTCGCGCACGGCCATGACCGGGATCACCGGGCCGAAGGTCTCTTCGCGCATCACCAGCATCGAGTGGTCGACACCCGCGAGGACAGTCGGCTCATAGAAGATGCCCGCACCTCCGTCGTGTCGCTGGCCGCCAACGAGGACTCGCGCACCCTTGGCCTGCGCGTCGGCGACGTGGCGCTCGACGATCTCGACTTGCCGCGGGCTGGTGAACGGGCCCATGTCGATCTCCGCATCGGCGCCGTTCGTACCGACGCGCAACGCGCGCACGCGCTCCACCAGCTTCTGCGTGAACGCCTCCGCCACCGCCTCCTCCACGTAGACGCGCTCGACCGACATGCACACCTGGCCGGTCATCAAGCAGCCGCCCCACGCCGCCGCGTTGGCAGCGCGGTCCAAGTCGGCGTCGCTCAGCACGATCATCGGATCCTTCCCGCCAAGCTCCAGCAGCACAGGTGTGAGCCGGCGGCTGGCGCGTTCCATCACGCGGCGACCCGTTTCGGGCGAACCGGTGACGCAGACCATGTCGACGTGGTCGACGAGGGCCGCGCCGGTCTCGCCCGCGCCGATCAACACCTGCAACACGCCGGCCGGCAGGGCGCGGTTCATCGCCTCGACGGCACGACGCACGGCCAGCGGCGTCAGCTCGGAGGGCTTGATGAGCACGGCGTTGCCCGCCAGTAATGCCGGCACGGCATCACCGAGCGCCAGATTGAGCGGCGCGTTCCACGGACTGATGATGCCGACGACACCGTGCGGCTTGAAGACCACACGCCCGCGCTTGCCGAACAGCGGGCGCGTACTGGCGCGCAGCGGCGCCAACCAGCGCGGTGCGCGGCGAACGAGGTGGCCGATGTCGAGGCACGTCCCCATGAGCTCGCCGACGACGTCGAAGCGCGCCTTGCCGGTCTCGCGTTCGAGCCGATCGAAGATCTCGGCGCGCACCCGCACCATCTCGCGGCGTGCACGCTTCAGCAACCGCCCGCGTTCACGCACCGGCAGCGCGGCCCACGCAGGCTGCGCAGCGCGACCCAGTTCCACGGCCGCGGCAACCGCCGCGGCGTCGTCGATGGGGAGCTCATCGATGATAGTGCCGCGTGCCGGATCGTGCACGGCCAGGCGCGGCTTCTCCGCGGAGACGGTGGTGGGACCGATCGACATTGTGTTCCTCCGGTGTCGATGATTGCCACAGCACAGCGCCCGCGTCGATGCTGGCACCCCCCGTGGCGGCAGGATAGTAGTTCGACCGATGACACGTACGCGAGTCCTGCTCGGCACGATCCTCGGCATCGCCGTGCTGTTCACGGCGATCACCCTACTGGCGCTCGAGGGCCACGAGGTCGTGGTCCTGCGCACGTTCGACGCCCAGGGCCACCCGCGTGAGACGCGTACGTGGATTGCCGATGAAGATGGCTCCGCATGGATCGAGGCAGCGAACCCGGAGCGCCCGTTCCTGCTGCAACTGCAAGCCAAGCCCGACGCGGAGCTGCGTCGCGCCGGCACGCTGCACCACTGCACGGCCCAATCAACACCCAATCCTGAGGGGCATCAGCGCATCCGCCGGCTCCTCGCGGCGAAGTATGGCTGGGCTGATCGCTGGGTTGGGTTGCTCACCGACACGTCCGGGTCGTTGGCTGTCCGCCTCGAGTGCCGCTGACCGCGGAGCAGCGCGTCACTCGTCCCAGCGGCGCAGAACCATCGATGCGTTCGCACCGCCGAAGCCAAAGGAGTTGGTCAGCGCGTAGCGGACGGCGGCGCGCCGTGCGGTGTGCGGGACGTAGTCGAGATCGCACGCCGGATCAGGGTGGTCGAGATTGATGGTCGGCGTGATGACGCCGGTGGCGAGCGTCTTTGCGGTGAGCAACGCTTCCAGCGCTCCCGACGCACCAATCAGGTGGCCGGTGATCGACTTCGTCGCGCTCACCGCCAAGCGATACGCATGCGCACCGAACACCAGCTTAATGCCCTGCGTCTCGTTCACGTCGCCGGCCGGTGTCGAGGTGGCGTGGGCGTTGATGTAGTCGATCTCCTCGGGTTGCACGCCGGCGCTGGCGAGCGCCGCTTGCATGCAGACGGCGACGCCGATGCCATCGGGCAGCGGCGCAGCGATGTGGAACGCTTCACTGCCGGTGGCGTAGCCGACGATCTCGGCGTCGATACGCGCTCCGCGTGCACGGGCGTGGTCCAGCGACTCGACCACGGCGATCGCCGCGCCTTCCGACAGGACAAAGCCGTCGCGGTCTGTATCGAACGGACGACTGGCGCGCTGCGGATCGTCGTTGCGCAGCGTGATGGCCCGAGAGGCAGCGAAGCCGGCCACTTCGGTCGGATTGATGAGGGCGTCCGTCCCACCCGCGAGCACGACGTCACAGGTGCCGTCGCGGATGTAGCGCCAGGCTTCGCCGATCGCGTTAAGGCCCGATGCGCAGGCGTTGCCGATGGTGAAGTTCGGACCACGTACCTGGAGGCGAATGGCGATCTGCGCGGAGCTCATGTTGGTGGTGATCGCGGTGATGTAGAACGGCGACACCGACGCCGGCCCGGCGGCCTGATAGCCGGTGAACGTCCGGAACATCGTCCGTGCGCCACCATTGTTGTTGCCCAGCAGCACACCGATGCGGCGCGAATTGTCCGGCGTGATGTCCAACTCCGCATCGTCGACTGCGAGCACGGCAGCAGCCACTGCGTAGCGGGTGAAGTCGTCCATGCGTTTGAGGTGTTTGGCGGGCATGTAGCGCGCCGGATCGAAGTCGCGCACCTCGCCGGCAATGCGGCACGCATGCTGTGAGGCGTCGAAGAGCGTGATCGGGCCGATGCCCGACCGCCCGGTGCAGGCGCTCTGCCAGATCGCGTCAATGCCGATGCCGATCGGCGTCACGCCGCCCAGTCCGGTGATGACGACGCGTGGTCTCTCCATCGTTGCCGCCAGCTGTAGAAGTAGCATGACCGGAGGTCAAACGGGTGCGCGGGCCGGTCGCGGGTCATGTTCGATCGAGTGGTGTTCGCACCCGGTCATCCTGAGCATCGCCACCTCTGGCGCGAAGGATCTTCCCCTGCCCGCATCGGAAGATTCTTCGCCGCGGAAGTGCGGATATCTCAGAATGACCACGCCACCGTTAAGCTGACGGGGCGGCAGGGCTTGCAGTGAATGACGTTTTCGCTAAATGAATGGGGCGAACATTGACGTCGTTCGCTGCGGGGGTTAATCGAGCCGGCATGTCCGATGCCGGTGCGAACGTGGAAGGAGTTTTGTGATGGCGGCAACGTCGCAACCAGGCGTCTCGGTAGCTCGGTTAGCGGATGACTTCGAAGCCTTCTCCGCGGGCCAACAGATCTTCACGGTGGGGCAGCCGGGCGACACGATGTATGTCGTCAAGGAAGGCGAGGTCGACGTCGTCATCAACGACAAGGTCGTCGACACCGTTGGCCCCGGCGGCATCCTCGGAGAGATGGCGCTCATCGACAAACGACCGCGTAGCGCGACGGCCGTCGCCAAGACCGACTGTAAGCTGGTCAGCGTCAACGAGGAGCGCTTCCAGCGCCTCGTGCAAAAGACGCCGCATTTCGCGATCCAAGTCATGAAGGTGATGGCACAGCGCCTGCGTCAGATGGACGCGCTGGCCTGATCTCAACAACCCGAACTCTCTGGAGCGCCCGCATACGACGGGCCACGAGGAGCATCGCATGGCTGTCGTCGTCGTGACTGGATCGGCGTCCGGCATTGGGTCGGCAACCCGTCAACGGCTGGAGACGGCGGGCGACAACGTGATCGGCGTCGACCTGCGCGACGCAGAAATCCTTGCCGATCTAGCGACACCCCTCGGACGGAGTGAGGCAATCGCGGCTGTCGAGCGAGCAACGCATGGCCGCCTCGATGGATTGGTGGTGTGCGCGGGGATTGGTCCGGAGTCCGAGCCCTGGTCCACGATCGTATCGTTGAACTACTTCGGCGCGCACGCGTTGTTGGAGGGGCTGCGCCCTGCCCTCGCTGCGGCGGAGGCGCCGGCAGCGGTTGCCGTCTCGTCGAACTCGTCGACCCTGCCGAACGCTGACACTCCGCTCGTGGACGCGTGCCTCGCGGGTAGCGAGATGGAAGCACGCAACATCGCCCTGACCCTTGACGGCCATCGGACGTACGCCGGCTCGAAGCGGGCGCTGGCGCGTTGGGTACGCCGCAACGCCCCGGGAGCCGACTGGGCAGCGGCCGGCATCCGCCTCAATGCGGTGGCACCGGGGGCTGCGTTGACGCCCTTGCTCCAGCGCGGCCTCGACCACCCAGCGTACGGACCTGCCATCCGCAATTTTCCGATCCCGTTGGGCGACTTCGGCACTCCGGATCAGATCGCCGCGGCCATCACGTTCCTGCTCAGCCCCGAGGCGTCATTCTGCTGCGGCAGCATTCTGTTCGTCGACGGCGGCACCGACGCGTTGTTGCGTCCCGACGACTACTGACTACCGAGCCCTCAACGTCTGTGCTCGGTGTTCCGAGATGCTATGGTGTGCGCCGCATGCGTCGGTGCGTCGTTCTCCTCTTGCTGGCTTGCGCAGCGAGCTGCCTCTGGCGCAGCTACGGCACGATCATGGAGGTTCATCTCGATGTGCTGACCCAGACCGCGGACAAGCTGTGCAGCGTGGTCGAGAGCAAGCGCGGGCTGACGGTGGAGGGGATGGCCGAGTACGTCTACCCGGCGCAGCGCGCCCGCGAGTTCTTGCGACAGTTCAGCAGCTACAGCGACCGCCGGTCGTATCAGCAGCTCGGCACGCTGCTGGATCGATACGAAGCACTGGTGCGCGAGGTCGACGCAGCGCGGTCACAGGGGCGGCTCGGGCCAAGCGACGCGCCACACCTGAACAGCGAGCGCGATGCGTTACGGGCGTTGGCAACTGAGATCCGGGAAGATTTGAAGAACGGCAAATGAATCTGCGGTGGGGGCACGGGCCTCTACCACTATCCTACCCACACCGCGGCGGGGCGGAGTCTGTCGACTTTGGCGTGTCTCTGACTACAATGCCGTCATGTTCGAGCGTCTCGGGCCGCACGCGGCGAACGCGCTGACAGCCGGGCGCGTGCTGTTCACGCCGGTCTTCGTGGGCTTGATCTGCGCCGCCCCGACAACACCGGTGCTGGGCTGGCTGGCGGTCCTCGTCTTCGCCGGTATCGCCGCCAGCGACGTCATCGATGGCCGCGTGGCGCGGCGCTGGGGCAGTGCCTCACGAGGTGGCCGCACCTTCGACCACCTCGCCGACATCACCTTCATTCTCGCGGCGCTGTGGACGTACGAGCGTTTAGGATTGGTGCCGTGGTGGGTGCCGGCGTCCATCGCCGTATCCTTCGCGTTCTACGTCATTGACTCGTGGTCACGGCCGACAGCGCGCGGCAGTCTCATCGGCAGCCGTGTCGGACACATCGGCGGCGTGTGCAACTACGTGCTCATCGGCGTCCTCGTCTGCAACGACTCGGCAGCGATTCGCGCGTTGTCCGATGCAACGATGCATCTGCTGTTCTGTTTGGTGCCGACTTACTCCGGGCTCGCCATGGCGATGCGCCTGAGTGCGCGCCCCGCCACGGTGCCGCCGGTCGGAATGATCGCCGATGCCGAATAGGAGTCAGGATCGAAGAGGCTCACCCATGGCCGAGTGAGGAGACGAGTGGATGGCGGCGCGCGCCGCCAGACTTCTGGAGCCGCGCTCTTCGGTTTGCAGGCTCTCCGCCACCCCACTACAATCGCCTCATGACAACGGTGACGATTGAGGAGATCCAACAGGACGTACCTGGCTATCTCCGCCGAGTGCAGGCGGGGGAGGCGTTCACGATCGTGCGAGATGACGAACCGATCGCGGAGATCCGTCCCGTCCGCCAAGCTCTTCTGCGGCCTCGACCAACCGGGCTGTGTGCCGGCGAGTTCGTCGTCCCCGATGACTTTGACGCTGCATTGCCTGAGGACATGCTACGGCAGTTCGAAGGCCGATGAGGATACTCCTCGACACGCACATCTTCCTTTGGTTCATTGCTGGCGACACGCGGCTTCCACTTCCGGTGAGAGAAAGCGTCCGCGACCCTGACACTGAGGTCTACCTCAGCGTCGCGTCCGTCTCAGAAGCCGTGATCAAGTATCAGCTCGGACGACTTTCGCTCCCGGAACCACCTCAGACGTACGTGCCGCGACAACGCGAGCGCCATCAGATCGCCAGCCTGACCATCGACGAAGCAAGCGTCGCCCGGCTTGCCGAGCTGCCGCCGATCCATCGTGATCCCTTCGATCGCATCCTCGTGGCGCAAGCACAGCGCTACGGTTTGACCGTTGCGACTGTTGACCCACTCGTCAAGCGATACGCAGTGCCGATCGTCGGGTGACGCCCGAAGCAGATGCGGCCGTCCCTCAGTCACGAGGCCCGCCCACTGCGTCGACGAGCTCCTACGGTGAGCGTGCAGCCGGCGGCCGGGAGTGTCGATCGAGGGCGGCATCTCACATGAGGTTGCCGTGGCGGCAGCAGGAGCCGCACACAGGCAGATACCCATCACGCAGCCGGCGCCGCAAGCGGTGAAACGTCG
>JBGQHM010000312.1:0-7876 GCA_041497995.1 Binatia bacterium
GGACGGTGGGGCCATACTCGAAGCCGCCGCCGCTGGTGAGCCAGTCGAGCCAGTCTAGGTAGTAGCGGTCGGCGATCGCAAGACTCCCTGAGAGCAAGAGATATCGGCGCAGCGAGCGCTCGGCAGCAACGGCGTCGACAACGTCGGGATGATCGTGCGCCGCGAACAACGCCCCGGCTCCAAATGAAAGCTCGTCGAAGTCACGGGGCCTCGGCCATCCCAGGAGCCGCTCTTCACGCTCGACGAGGGACGGCGCAGTTGTCTTGTCGCCACCATCCAGAAGCACGCCGGCAGCGTAGCCGGGTGCGTCACCGTAGTCATACGCGATGTCACCGTTGGCGATGGGCACGCGCTCCACCAAGGTGTGCAGAACCGCGTCGAACAGCTCGTGATACTGAAATCCCGCCGGGCGGAGTAACGCGGCCATAGAATCTACGGCCTTCGCGGACGGGCCGCCAAGCTCGGTGGTGAGGCGCATAGGGCGGCGCCCGAGGATATTCTCGTAGGGCTGCGTCGCCAGGGTGTCGAGCAGCATCACCACGTATGCGACGTGGCTACCCAGCGCCGCGTCGCGCGCGCTTGCAGCGGCCCCCGCGCCGGTCGTCAGCCAACGCAGGACGGCGACCGCACGGTCGCGATACTCGGGATCGCCCGTGTCCTTGAACAGCAGCAACAACCCGCCGGCCAGGTAGGCGTTGGCACGCGCATCCTTGTCCGCTTTCGCAGGCGTAGTGAAATACGCACCGTCGTCGGCACGCATCCCGTCGAGAGCTGCTGCCGCAGCAATTGCCGCGGACTCGTATTTTACCAGCTCCACATTCTCGTAGGCTTTCACCAGCGCTTGTATCGCCAGTGCCGTGGGCCACAGGCTCAGCTCTTCATCGCGTGGATCGTGGCGGAAACCGCCGTTGGGGAGACGTCCGCGCACGAGTAGTTGCTCGACGACACGCACGCCGTCGGCGTTCCAACGCGCCGCGTCCGCATCTTCGAGCTCAAAGTAGTCGCGGTACAGCAGCTCCAGATACGCCAGCCATGCGCCCGCGCCGATGCTGCCCCAGCCGCCAAGCTCCTTCCCCGCAGTGAAGGTATCGAGGTCGCGGGTCGCCCGCTCGATTGTGCGCAGGTTGCGGCTGACCGCGTTCCTGAGCGTGGGAGTGTCGGTGAACGGCACCCGGCTCTTGGCCGCGTACAGCCCGAGCGTCCGGAACAGCAGCAACGGGGCAGTCCCCTCCGCTTCCAGCGGCCCTGCAAGCCCGAGCACGGTGCCAGTCGCGACACCTTGCCCCAAGAGCGGGAAGATCAGCGCAGGCCCCCAGGCGCTGAGATCACTGTCGGCGCTGCTCCACGCCGGCGTCGTCGATGCAGCCAGGCGACGCGCATCGGCGAAGAATGATTGGAATGGTGCAGCGGGAGAGGCTGCACCGAATGTGCGTTGCGCGAGCGTAACGGTCTCGTCAGCCCGTACCGGCTGGCTAGCGACCAGCAGCGCAGTGGTGAGGGAGAGCGCAAGAGCGAAAACGGAACGCACGCACTCAGCCAACGATCGCCCCCCACTGATCCTTGATGTAGTGCGCCGTGCGGTCGGCGATCGCCGCTGTCGAGATCTGCGGCGGTGCGCCCAGCGATGACGGGAACACGCTCATGTCGGCAATGAATAGGTTCCTGAGATCATGCGACTGGCCCCACGAGTTCACTACGGAGCGATTTATGTCTTCGCCCATCTTGCACGTGCTCTGCGGATGCGTCGAGGCCAGCAAGATGTCGTTGGGCCGCAACCCGCGCTGATCGATCGCACGCAAGTCATCGCTTGGCCGCAACACCAACGGCGACTCGTACGGCACCAGCACCTTCCTCGCTCCGCTGGCAAACAGAATCTCCGCGCAGTGCTTCATACCTTCCAGGAACAAGCCGCGATCCTTGGCGCTTACCTGATAGCTGATCTCGGGCTTCCCCGAGCGCCCAACCCGCACCGTTCCAGCAGACTCATCGTGCATCAGAACGAGGATGCCAACCATGCGATGGAAGTTCTGCATGATCTCCCAGTGTGCGCGGCCGAAGCCTGGCAGCTGCGACGCGGTGACGACGGGAAAGCCGTACACAGGCATGATCAGGTAGCCGCTCTTGGGATCCTTCTCCAGGTTGATGAAGGCGTCGACGTAGTAGCTTTGCGGAATGCCGCGGTAGCCGTAGATGTCCTCGTCGTAGATGCCGGAGAGCAGCACGCTCGGATGCAGGTGCAGGTTGCGTCCCACTTGTCCGCTGCTGTTGGCCAAGCCGCTGTTCAGGAGGATCTGCGGTGAGTTGATGGCGCCGGCGGAGAGGACGACCACCTGTGCCTCGACGCGTATCTTGTGACGCGGCCGGTTCAGCGCGTCGACGACCGTTGCCTCGACAGTACGGACGCGGTTGCCCTCGGCGTGGATCTTTTGCACAGGACAGTTCGCATAGATACGCGCGCCGGCCGCCGATGCTGCCGGGATGTAGGTGATCAGCATGCTCTGCTTGGCATCAAACGGACACCCGAGCAGGCAGAAGCCGCTGGTCGTGCAGTTCTCGCGGTTGTGGTTGGCCACCAGGCCGTGGTAGCCGAGCTTCTCGCAGCCCTCGCGGATCTTGTTGTTGAGCGTGTTGACCTCGTGCGGCTCGATCGGCTTCACCTTGAGCATCTTCTCGACGCGCTGGAAGGAGGGCACCAGGTCTTCGTAGCTCATGTCGCGGAGGCCGTCTTCGCGTCGCCACATTTCCAGGATCGGCACGGGCGTGCGGAAGCAGTAGCACAGGTTGTGCACCGTCGAGCCGCCGACATTGCGCCCCTGCAGGATGACGATGGAGCCATCGGTCGTGGCGCGCTGCCCCATGTCCTCGTAGAGCAGCGGCATCATCTCATCTTCGCGCTGTGTGAAGTCGTCCTTGGTGTAGTGGCCGCCTTGCTCGAGCACGACCACCTCACGCCCGGCCTCTGCCAACTCCTTGGCCACGACCGCGCCGCCGGCACCCGAGCCTATGACACACACCTCCGCCTGCAGATTGAGGTCGCCGGAGATCTGTTCGCCTTTGCTGATCATCTCGTAGGGTGCGCTGTGCGCACCGCCGGATCGCCCACGTGGGGATGGTGCGCACAGCGCACCCTACGCATCTCTCTCGTCACTGATCACTCTCCTCGGCCGCGGTGCCCACGGACCGTCGTAGTGGATGCCCTTCCAGGTGGCGTCTTGTGAGTAGTAACCGAGCATCGACAGGTTCTTCAGCGCGCGGAACGCCAGTCGCCGCGTCTCGCTGCGACTGGTGGCCCAACCTTGCAGGTAGGAGTCGCGCTCGTCGGGCGTCAGACCGGTGAAGGTCTTCAGCTTGAGCTGAAAGAGCGGCGGTCCCCACTGGAAGAGCGTCAACAGCCAGCCGACTTGCGACTGCACCGCCGGATCGAGCTGCAGCAGGGCGGTATCGATCGTCGCGATCGCTCCTGTGTCGCGCACCGCCGGCATGTTGTCGGCGCTGGTGAATACCATGCGTTCGACGATGGCAGTGAACACCGCAGCCTGCGGCCCCGTCAGCACACGTAGCGTGGACGCCGTAGGAGCTTGCGCGGCCAACGCCGGAGCCGGGCGCAGCCGTGACAGAGCAAGCAGGCCGGCGTTCACCGCCGTGAAGCGGAGGAATGAGCGACGCGACAGCGCTCCAGCCGGTGTCGGCGCCTCCATGAGGGCGGAAGCTAGTCGCGATCCAGGACCATTTGCAAGTCAGAGCTCACGAAACCACGGGCCCCGTGAAGAACTGATGGAATGGATGCGGCAGTTGTCGATAGTCGGGCAGCGGCCCGAGGTGCGTCGCCGGGTCGACGCTGCTGTACGTATTCCAGAACAGCACCGCTCCGCTGCGATACGCCGGGGCGCGCACGGCGTCGATCATCCCCGCCAAGCACTTCGCGGTATAAGTCGTTTCGAGCCGGATGCCCTCCAGCTCTCCCATCCGGTCGCGGGCACGACAGGCGGCGTCTGTTGGCGTGCCGTAGCTCGGGCCGACATAGCCCTTGATGATCGTGAAGTCGCTCGCCGCCACCACAACCTGTGGCACGTCAGCTGTCTGCTGCCGCAGCAATGCAAGGCTGCGCGTTGCCAGTCTAGCGAGCTTGTCGGCCGAAGGCGGCAGAATGTCCGTGACCAACACAGCGGCGACTCGCGACTGCAGACCCACCAACTTGGCACCGAGGACGAGGCCGGCAACGGTTCCGCCGCTGCCCATCGGGACAAAGATCCAGTCCGGCTCGGGCAATTCACCCGCGTCGATCTGCTCGCGCAATTCGACCGCCGCGTTCACGTATCCCAGCGTTCCCAGGGGTGAGCTGCCGCCGGTCGGAATGATGTACGGCAGCTGGTCGCGCATCCACTCGCGCGCGCAGATCCGGAGCGCCCGCGCCGTCACCAGCGGGAGCGTCGCCGCGTAGTGCATCTCGGCGCCCGCGGCATGGTCCAGGAGCAGACAGCGCCGGACGTGCTCGGTCACGGGCTGCTTGAGCAGCGCCAAGATGGCGCGCAAGCCGACAGCCCTCGCGCAGAGCGCCGTCGCCAAGCCGTGATGCGTACCAATTCCGCCGAACGTCAGAACAGACGTCTTGCGGTCGGCGAGTGCATCCCCCAGCACGAACTCCAATTTGCGCGGCTTGTTACCGCCGTACAGCGTGCCGCTCTCATCGTCGCGCTTCACCCAGAGCGCATCGACGTGCAGCTGCGCACCGAGCCGTCCGAGGCGGTGCACGCGCGTGGGCAGCTGCGTGAAGCGCACCCGAGGCAGCCGTGCGCGGAGCGCTGGGAAGCGCCGCTCAATGGCAAGCTCCTCGTCCATCGCGCTGCGCTGCAGGTCGGACGTCACAGTGATTCCGCTAGTAGCACGACCCACCGCTGCATTCGAGTGACTCCGGGAACGTGAAGCGGCACCACATTGAGGGCCCGCAGTTGCTGCCGCTCGCGACTTGTACTATGCGTATACGAATATGAGTAACCCATTAACTCATCAACATCACTCAGTACGACTCGGCCGTCTCCTGGCAGGTCTCTGTCTGACCGCCGCAGTGGCGTCCTGCACGCCACCAGCGCAGCCACAAGCCAGCGCTCAGGCTGCAGAACAGCTCGCGAAGATCGACCCGTCGCAGATTCCGTTCGCCGAGTTCGGCCAGCTGCCTGTCTTCATCACCAGCCAGCTTACGGATGGGCGCAACGTCCAGCTGCGCGGGTTGGTGCTTAATCCGTATCCAGAACCCGTCGAGGGCGTGCGCCTGATCTTCCGCGTCCTGCCGACCCCCGACGCCGGCGCCCGCGAGCTCGATCGTTTCCAAAAGGTCACGGACGATCGCATCCCCAGCGGTGGACGAGCCGCGCTGCGGTGGGACGTGCAAACGATGTATGCCGGCCAGGGTGGCATGTCGGGCTTCACCCTCCAAGCCTTCGCCCTCAAGCGTGGCGGCAAGGATCTCCCACCGCCTCCAGACGCGCGGCAGTAGCAGGGGCGTCCAACGGTGCGGGCGGCGCAGCGCGGCCGCGACGGCGCCGCCTAAGCGGCACGAGTGGAAGGGCACCGACCCAGCACCCGAGCCCCGCGCCGTCGGAGAGCGCGATTGAGCAACCGCCTCCCGAATGCCCCGTCACGGTTGTCGCCGTTGCCGGCGCAGTGGGTGTAGGAGTTGAGCGAGGTTTCTCCGTCGGAGTGTCGGACGGGGTCGGCGTGGGCGCCGCGGCACTACCGATCATCAGATACCGTAAGGCTCCGTTATCGCCGACCGCAAGCTGGATGCGTCCACCGTCGTCGATGACCGCCGTCCCACCGTAGGTCACGATTCCGTCGACCAACGTCGCGTGGCCTAGCTGCTCTCCGTCGGGCCACGCGACTTCGAGCGAGCCCTCCACCGTTCGGACCGACTGCCACTGCCACTGGCAGACACACCCGAAGCACTGGGAGGTGGCGTCGACTTGCGCCTTCTGTCGCGCATACAGGAGGCGCACCTCGCCGTTGCCACTGGGGACCACTGCAACCGGAAGGTAGGTGTCGTAGGTGTACGAACAGGTCTGGCCGAAGTGACTCGCCACGCCACATGCTTGTGGGAATGCGAACTGGTCCGGACTTCCACGCGCCACGGAACGTACCGACCAGATACCGGCGGCCTGCCGCACTGCGTACACGAGCTCCAGCCCTTGCCCCCCCGTTTCGCTCGTGAAGTACCGATTGAACAGGAGGTGCGGGATCCCGATTCCTTTGACGTCATTCGGCGACGCGGTGACCGCAACAGCGATACCGAGCCCGTTTTGCCCCGTCACACCCGCAGGCGGGACGGTCTCGGCTGCGAGCGGCGGAGCTGCCCAGCGGACGACCCAGCCGCTCTCCGCAGTCGCTTCCCAGAAGACCAGATGAGGTTGACCAGATGGCGCCAGTGCGAGCACAGGCGCTTCAGCAACCGTCGCACCCGGCGTGCCGATGAGTCCGTATCCCCAGGTGTCGTGCCGGCGCGCGTACCCGGCACCATTCAGCAGCTCGGCTCCTGCATGGAGACAACCGGCATCATCGCGTGCGAAACTGCGCGCGCCGCCCACTAGGACCGCCCCTGCAACGCGTTCCACAACCCGCCATCCGCGGTCGTCCCGTGACCACAGCGCCGTGCCCACCGCGCTGTCGGTTGCCAGTACGTACGGAACACCATCCGGATCGACGAGGAACCCAGCGGTAGCGACGCCGATATCTACGTCCTCGCTTGTCCACGTGCCGGCGGCGGACCGCGTCGCGTAGTGGCCGACGAAGTTTCCCAGGTTGGTGGTGGAGAAAATCCGTGGCTGTCCCGCCGCATCCACTGCAATCGGTCCGAAGCCATACGCCACGGCGGCCTCGTCACGCAGGACCACGCACGGATTCTGCGCCGGGCCACACAACGAGCCGGCGTAACGCGGCAGAGCCGGGCCACACGCAGCCGAGGGCAACGGTGGCGGTGGTGGTGTCGGCGTCACCGTGCGCGTCGGCGTGGGTGAAACGCACTCGACCGCGACGCACTCGCAGCCGTTCGAAGCGGTGCCAATACAGCGCGCGGCAGACACAGCGTGGCCTCCGGGACACGAGACGACGCCACACGAGCGTCCGTCGCACGTGTTGCCGCACACGCTACGGACAATGGGCGGCGTTGGCGTCGGGTTCGCATTCGAAGCGGCGGCAACCAAGCGCATCGTGAACACATTGTCGGCCGCAGTGGAGGCGTCGAGCCGGCGGTCGACCCGACCCACGGCGGCCGCCAACACGGCTCCTGAGGTCCCGCCATTGGCGTCCGCCGCCACCGCACCGCAATCGAATCGTATTCCACTACTTTCCGCATTACATGGACCCGTACCGCACTGTGCGCCCGGACCGATGACCTCGCCGAGTTGGTTGTCCGCATCGAACACCTGCGCCGTAGCAGTTCCGGTAGTCATCGTGAACCAGTCGGCGGGAGCCTGGACGAGATCGTCCGCAGTGCACGGAATCCCGTCCGGTCCCTTAGCGGGGTCGCCGTCACCCACCTCGCACGTGCTGCCGGCGTTGAACGTGATTGCCAATGCAGTGGTAACGCGCGCAGCTCCTTGCGCACCGTCACCGCTGAACGTAACGGACGGGATGCCGTTACAAACTCCAGGGTGCGGCCCGGCGGGACCCTCGGGAACGCCGGTCGTGCAATCGGGGTCACGATCACCGATGTTGTGATCGACGCTGAAAAGGGCATTCACACCCGACAGTCCGTTCGCTCCACAGCCAATCACACCCTGCCCGGCGTTCCCCGGTCCGAAAGCATCGACTGCAGCCGCCCGCACACAGAAGCAGCCGATGCCGCGGATCTGGATCGGATCGAACCGTACATCGCTCGCCTTGA
>JBGQHM010000313.1:0-7876 GCA_041497995.1 Binatia bacterium
CCTTCGACACCGGCCGTACGAACTGTGAGTGGCAGTGCCAACAGGCTTCGGCGATGTAGTTGGCCTTCCCGACCCGCAGCGCGTGCGCCAAGCTCGCGGGATTCACCTCCCCGAAGTATTTCTGAAACTCCTGCGGGTAGTCCTCGGCGAGCTGGTGGAACTCGGCGGGAATGGTGCGCGCCAGCTCGTCGATCGACGCTACGGGCAGCTTGCGCAGCGTAATGATCGGCATCACCCCTTGCAGGAAAAACCCGAGCAGGAAGGTGATGACCCCCGCGATCAGGAAGCTTGCGCCGAATCGTTCCATGGATAGCCCTCAGCTGTCAGCAGTCAGCTTTCAGCTCGATCCTCTCTCGGCTCAACTTGCCACCGCCGCCACGCGTGCGGGAGCGGGGACAACTGCCGGCCGTCGTGCGGTGGCCCAGAGCGCATAGAAGAACAAACCTTGGCCAGCGATGATCATCAAGCCAGCGACGGAGCGCACCCACCAGAACGGCATGGAGGCGACCACCGACTCGCCCCAATGACTCAGCCCGGCCCAGCTGAACCCTTGCACCAGACCGGCAGCGGTCAGATCGATGATCATGAGTACCAAGCCGATGAACGTCAGCCAGAAGTGTGCGGTGAGCAGCTGCGGCGTCGCCCACGGCCGCCCGACGGCGCGCGGCCACAGCTCGATGAAGACACCCATGATCCAAAAGCCGAAGACGCCGAACATCACCATGTGCGCGTGCGCCACCACCCAGTCGGTGAAGTGGATGATGCGCTGGAAGGTCAGCGTGACCTGGAAGGCGCATTGGAAACAGGTGATCGCGTACATGATCATCCCTGTGTAGAACCAGCGGATCGCCAGGTTGCCGCGCACCGCGTCGGAGCGGCCGTGCAGCGTACCGAAGAAGTTCACGATCACGGTGATCACCACGATCTCCACCGCGATCGTGGCGACGACTGCGCCGTATTGCGCGTACATCGGGATGGGGCTGTAGAGGAAATGGTGCACGCCCTGCATCGGATAGAAGAACGCCAGACCCCAGAAGCCGATCAGTGACAGTGCGTGGCTCCAGATGGGTTTGCGCAGCAGCAGCGGCACGAAGAAGTACATGAGCCCCCAGCCGATCGGCGTCACGAAGAGCCCGACGAGGTCGTGGATGAACAGCCCGGTGATCGCCGCACCGGCGGTGCCGGGGATGAAGAACTGTGGCAGGTAGTTGCCCATCACGTAGACGAGCCCCGTCCACGCGAAGGCTGCGAGGAAGTACCACAGGCTGACGTAAAGGCCCGTCTCCTTGGTGCGCAGGATCGGCGTTGCCAGGTTGACTACCAGCAGCACCAGACCGACGACGATCAGCGGGTCAACGAAGATCGGCGTCTCACCCCATTCAATTCCCTGGCCGTAGCCGAGCAGCTGGCCGCCGATGGTCAACACCATGAAGAGCTGCCAGGCGAGGAGGATGAACCACCCGAGGCGGTCGGAGAGAATCGGCTGGCGGGTGAGCCGCGGAATCGCGAACAGCATCCCGGCGATGAAGGCGTTGGCGATGAAGCCGTACGCCGCCATGTTGGTGTGCACCATGCGCACGCGGCCCGGCGATAGCCACTCGATGCCCTGGAACGGGTAGAGATTGTTGAACTGCATCGCGTACGACAGCCCGCCGAGTAGCGAGATGGCAAAGAAGACCGCGCTGGCGACGAGGTGCCAGCGGATGAGGTCGAGGTTCACCAGCGGACGCTGGTTGACGGTTGCAATCACGGGTGCTGCTCCTTTCCGGCCATCGCGGTCGTGCCGGCGGACGGGGCTCGTAGAGAGAGGATGTAAGAGACCAGGTTCCAAGCGTCGCCTTCCTTGATGTTCTCGCCGTCCGGCTCAGCGAAGATGTCGGCGTAGGAGGGCATGGCGGTGCCGCTAACGCCGGTCATGAAGGTCCGATACACGTCCTGCGGCGTCGGCCCGCTCTTCAGGCGGCCCTTCGTGAAGTCGAACGGCTTCTGCGGATTGCCCCAGACATCCGGCGCTAGCGTCTTGGCTGACGGACCGTCGCCGCGCCCCGCGTCGCCGTGACAGGCCAGACACTCGAGCATCTGGTACAGCTCGCGGCCGCGCGCGATTGACTCGGGCGATCCGAGCGTCGGAGGTGGCTTGGGGATGAAGATCGGCGTGCCTGGACCCTGCTCGGTCCAGCGCGGGTAGAAACCCTTGATGTACTCGATCGCTGCCAGCCGTTCGCGCTCGGTGAGCAGTGACCAGTCCGGCATGGAGGTGCGATACACGCCGCGGCTGAGCACCTTGTAGATGTCTTCGTCAGTCGGCAGCGTACCGCTCGGTGTCGAGCGGAATTTGAAGATGCCTTTGGTAAAGTCGCGCGGCTTGACGATCAACATCTCCGCGGCGGCGCCCTTGCCGTCGCCGTTGACGCCGTGGCAGCCGACGCAGTAGCGCGCATAAATCGTGGCGCCTTCGGCTTTGAGTGCGGCGTTTTGATCAGCAGCGCGCGCGGGAAGGGCGGTGAACCAGAGGAGCAGAACTGCAAGCGTTAGACAGAATCGGATGGTCCGCTGTGCGGACCATCCGCCTCTGCGGCTACAGCCGAAAACGGTCCGCACAGCGGACCCTACGCGGCTAGTGCAGGGGCTCGAAGGTGGCCAGTTGTCATTCTGGGCGGCAGCGTTCCTGCGGAAGATGCACATCACGACACCGCCGGCCGATACGGCACGAAGCGCCCCAGCGGTTGCAGCACGCCAAGCGTCAGTCCGTAGATGAGATGCGTCGATGCCGCGATCCACACCGGCATCAGCTCCAGCACGTAGGCTTGGCCGAAGAGGCGCGGCTGCAGCCAGGCGATGATCACATAGAAGTTCACGATCCACATCAGCAGGCCGTAGACGCCGCCGAGCACGATCTGCAGCAACGGACGATTGGGCACGAAGCGGCTGACGAATACTTGAAACACGGCACCGGCGCTGGCGCCGACCGAGAAGTGGACGACTGCTACCAGCATGAAGAAGTTCAAGTCGTCCGTCGTGAGAGCTTTGGGCCCGAGAAACACAGTGCCGTAGACGCGCAGGAAAAGCAGCGGATCCTGCTTCACCAGCAGCGAGCCAACGACATTGAAAAGGAAGCTGGTGACGCTGCCGAGGATGCCGATGGTGACGCCGGCAACGATGTAGAAGGTCAGGTAGAAGCCAACCGGCGGCCAGCTGCGGCTCACTGGCTCCAACAGCTGGGCTTCCAGCTCAATGATCGCAACGCGGTGTTGCTCAATTTCACGCCGCGCTTCTTCTCGTGTCATTGCCATCGGACCGCCCCCTCGGAGGCAAAGCACGTGCCACGTTACCAAGTTGCCGTCTCCAACTCCAGGCTCTAGGAATTGCCATCCGTGCGAATGCGGTGGGTGGGTGGTTCCCGCTTGCGCGAAGTACGGCGGTGCACTGTTTCAGTTGCCGACTACCGGACAGTCCGGCCCAATGTGTGCAATAGAGCCTTCGGCATGCAGCGGCCCCCGCAAGTCGACTTCGCACAGGCACCGTTCCTCGTGATCTGGGAAACCACACAGGCGTGCGATCTCTCGTGCACACACTGCCGCGCCTCGGCGCAACCATTGCGTCACGCGGGTGAGCTGACGACCGCGGAGGGCGAGGACCTGCTCGCGCAAACCGCCGCGATGGGTACACCGGTTTTCATCCTGAGCGGTGGCGATCCGGTAAAGCGCTTGGATCTCTGCGCGCTGATTCGCCGCGGCAAGGATCTCGGACTGCGCATGGGTACGATCCCAGCGGCGACCGACCGGCTCACAGAGGACTTCGTCCGGCAGCTCAAGGATGCGGGGCTCGACCAAATGGCCTTGAGTCTGGACTTCCCGCGTGCTGAGTTGCACGACGACTTCCGCGGTGTCCCGGGAGCGTTCGCCAAGACCATGGCCGCGGCGGAGTGGGCGCACGGCTGTGGATTGCCGCTGCAAATCAACACCACGCTGTGCGGGCGTTCGCAGCCGTATTTCATCGAGATGGTCGAGCTCGTGGAGCGTTTGGGCATCGTCTTTTGGGAAGTGTTCTTTCTGGTACCGGTGGGACGGGGTGAGGCCCTGGGTGGGCTGACGCCCCCGCAGTGCGAGGCGTTGTTCGAGATCCTCTACGCCGTGCAGAAGCGGGCGCCCTTCATTCTCAAGGTCACGGAGGCGCCGCACTACCGTCGCTACGTCGCGCAGCACGAGGCCGCGAGCCCGGCGTCGCAGCGGCCGGGGTACGCTCCGCTGCCGCAGTTGTTGCAGCGCTCGGAGGGGCCCGGGCACACCGTCGGCTTGGCGCAGCGTGGCGTCAACGCGGGCAACGGCTTCGCCTTCGTGTCGCATACCGGGGACGTCTTTCCCAGTGGGTTCCTCCCTCTGCGCGCTGGCAACGTCCGTACGCAGGGGCTCGCCGACATCTACCGCAACTCGCCGCTTTTCCGTACGCTCCGCGATCCCGATGCGCTGCGTGGCCGCTGCGGCCGTTGCGAGTATCGTGGAATGTGCGGCGGCTCGCGTTCGCGTGCCTACGCGCTCACGGGCAACTACCTGGCCACCGACCCGTGGTGCGGGTACCAGCCCGCGTCGGCCGCCGCGCAAGACGCGCCGCGCAGCACCGGCAGCGCAATGTGAACCCTGTGCAGACGTCGACACCGCAGCGCACGCCGCTCTTCGGTCCGCTGCCGACGCGCGGCATCTGGACCGCCCTCGAGCTGACGCGCACCCAGTTCCTGTGCATTCTGACCCTGTCGGTCGTGCTCTTCCTGTTCATCGGCGGACCGTTGTGGACGCATGCGCGTGCCAGCCACTTCTGGCGCATCAACCTGAGCTACGCGGTCATCCCGCTCGCGGTGACAGTGGCCTTCTATCGCAACGGCACGCCCCGCGTGGCGCCGATTGTCGTGGCGTCGGTGGCCATCGCGCTCGTCAAGCTGGTAGTCACCGCCGTGCTGCTGGTCATGATTGGCGTGGCGCAGACCTGAACGCGCCCCTCAATGCACATGCCCACCGTGTGGCAGCACGTCAAAGCCGCGCAGCAGGGTGAGCAATCCGAAAACGATGATGAGGACGCCCGAGGCCACGGAGAGGCGGGCGCGGACCGCGGGACGGGCGAGGACGCCGGCGACGCCGAGTGACAGCATCGCGGGAACCGTGCCCAACCCGAAGCACAGCATGGTCAGCATTCCTTCGGTCACCGATGCCGTGCTCGCGGCGCGTGCGGCAAAGGCGTAGATCAGCTGGCACGGGAGGAAGGCGTTGAACACGCCCAGCGCCAACGGCGCTGCAAGCGAACGCGACCGCATGACGCCGCCAAGGAGGCGGCCCACGGTTGCCTGCGCCAACGCCGCGCCGCGCGTGGTGATCTGCGCCAACACCCCGAGCACCTCGAGCCCCACAACGATCATGAAGGTTCCCGCGACGATCGCCAGGACGCGTTCGAACGTCCGCATCGGACCGGCGGCAACGAATGCCGCACCGGCGGCGCCCGAGATGGCGCCGATGAACACCAGCGTGTTGAGGCGTCCGGCGTTGTAGAGGAGCTGGCGCAAGAGATTCCGCGGTGCCGCCGCACCGGCCAGCGCCAGCGGGAAACCACCGCACATGCCGACGCAATGCAGCGAACCGGCGAGACCGCCGAGAAAGATGAGCAGGTAGGGCATTGCTTCACCGCCCATCATCTGATGCGTAGGGTCCGCTGTGCGGACCATCCTTCCCCGCAACACCGGTCAGATCGGTCCGCACAGCGGACCCTACGACGTCTCGTTGCTGTCATCCCTATGGCAACGGTGCGGCCAGATTCTCCGCGATGAGCTGGTAGACCTTCGACGAGAACAGCAGCGCGTTGTGGCCGACGCCTGCGACCTCGATGTTGAGCGCACCGGGGTACTCGGCGTTGCGCGGCGGCAGGATCATGGCGTCGAAGCTAGAATGGATTGCGATGACGTCGAACTGCTGCGGCACGCGATCGGCAGCGCCCAGGGTTTTGAGGAACGGCGAGCGTGGGTTGAGCTTATGGATCGTGCCGCGCGCGTTGCGCGCCAGCGCGGTGCCGCCGTGCGGAGTGCCGAGGGTGACGATGCGCCGGACGTGCGGCGCCGGATAACGCCGCACGTAGTAGCGCAAGACGAGGCCGCCGAGGCTGTGGCCGATCAGTGTCAACGGGCGCTGCCTGCCGCTGGTCTCGGCGAGGTGTTCCACTACGACCCGCAGCTGGGCGGCGGCGCCTTCGACGTCGAGCGCCAGCGTGCGATAGTCGAAACAACACACCGGACTCCAGCCATCGCGCAGCAGGCGCCGGCGCATCAGCCAGAAGCACCCGCGGCTCAAGCTCCAGCCGTGCACCAGCAGCACCGGCCCGCGCGCGCCGCCGCCCCATGCGTCGCGTGGCAGTAACCAACCGAGTGGGACGGACAGAACCACTGCGGCGGTGGCAGCACACTCGACGATGAAGGCCCAGGCCGCGTCAACGAGACCCAGCGGCTCGCTGGTGTCGCAGTCAGTGACGTCGTGCAGCACCCGCGCACGCGCGAGGTACAGCGCCGCAGTGTAGAGGGTCATCACTGCGCCGAAGCAGGCGACGAGGTAGAAGACGGAAACCACGTCGGCAGGCTTTAGCTGAGGTGCGCGCCGGCGGCAAAGTGGTCGCGGTGTCCGGTGCGGAATGGTATGAGACGAGCGATGGATGATTCCGCGCGACGGTTGCCGCTGGTGCAGACGTTGGCGGCGACCGGACCGCTGCGGCGCTTCGGGTTGCTGCCGGGCCTGCTGTGCCACAAGGTGTTTGCGCAGGTACGCGTCGACCCCGGTGCGATCGAGCACATCCGCGGCCTCGCGGCACGCGGCAGCATCGTCTACGTGATGCGCCACCGCTCGCTGGTCGACTTCATGCTCGTTGCCTTCATCCTGCTGCGCGAGGGGCTGCCGATGCCGGAGTTCGTCTCCGACATCCCGACGTTGCTGCTGCGACCGCTGCGCGAGATCGTCGCGACGCTCTGGCAACGCGTGCGCGCGGCGCGCATGCTCGGCAAAGAGCTGCGTCACTACGAGGATCGCGACCGCTGCCAGCGTTTGGTCAGCCAGGCCCGGCCGGTGCTGATCTTCATGCGCACGCGGGCGCCCGGCATGCGGTTGATGGAGAGCCGCCGGTCGGCGCTGCGGCGTGTACGCAGCGGCACGGACTACCTGCGCGAGATCCTGCGCGCCGGACGTGCCAACGACCACGAGGTGTTCCTGGTGCCGATCGCGATGTTGCGCGGCCGTGGTTACCGGCGGCGCGAATCGCGGCTGGCAACGCTGGTGTACAGTGTCCAAGAGGCCCCCGGTGAAGCCAAGCGACTGCTGTCGTTGGTGTGGAATGCCCGCGAGACCAGCATCACGGTCGGCAAGCACGTCGCGCTGCGTGAGTTTGCGCAGCGCTATCGCAACGAGGGTGACGAGCGCATCGTACGCCGCGTCGCACGGGCGCTGCAGATTTTCTTGCGCCGCGAGGAACGCCTGGTCACCGGGCCGACGTTGCTCCCGAAGCGCACGGTGCGCCAGATCGTGTTGCAGGGAGACGACCTGGCGCAGCTCATCCATCGTCTGGCGCGCGAACGCAACCAACCTGAGTCGCAGCTGTGGCGGACCGCCGAGCGCTACTTTGACGAGATGGCGGCGAACTACAAGGGCAGCTACTTCGCCGTCATCGAGTTCATCTTCAATCGCATCTGGCCGCGCGTCTTCCAAGGCTTCGAGTACAGCGGCCTGGAAAAAGTGGCCGAGTGTGTGAAGCAGCATCCGGTGGTGCTGGTGCCATGTCACCGCAGTCACTTCGACTACCTCATCCTCTCGTATCTGTTCCACGCCAACTACCTCAGCCCGCCGCACATCGCCGC
>JBGQHM010000314.1:0-7873 GCA_041497995.1 Binatia bacterium
CGGAACAATCGGTGCCCACATGTCGATGGCGGGAATCGTATCGAGCATGTTTTACGCCCCTCTGAGATGTGGCCTCACGGGCCTTTGCACTAGACTAGTCCGCGCCATCGAGGAGTCTAGCCCCGCAGTCAACGCCGGCAACCTACGCTACAAGTACGACGAGTCGGGCAACTGCATCGAGCCCCACCCATGCTACGGCGACTACCGCACGCCGGCGAGCGACGATTGCATCACCACGATCGAGGAGCGCGCCTGGTCGTCACCGATCTTCGTGGATGCGGGGTGACCTTGGAGGGGCCCCTTCATCTCGACGCGGGCAGCTCAAAGGTCCCCAGCGCTCTGGCCGCGGTTGTCATATGTCGGTCGAAGGTGATCACAACACGCGTTCCCGCAAGCGCAGCCAAGGCGAGGTGCAGCGCGTCGGCAGCTCGCAAAGGCACCCGGCGTCCGATCCCCATCCGGAGGCGCGCTGCTTCTCTGTGAGCCGCCTGTGTCAGCTCCGTGCGGTGGAACTCGCCAGCATCCATGTCCTGCACAATACGACGGTAGATCCGTTCCGCCTGACTCGCGCTGAGCTCCGCATCGCGCACACGTCGCGCGATCGCTGAGGTCAACTCCGTGACCGCAAGATCCGACACCACCAAGTCCCGCCGTCCGACCAGCGCGGATTCGAGCGCCTCACTGTCCGGTTCCGAGATGTAGATCTTCGCCACCGCGCTGGCGTCGAGATAGATCGGGCTAGAGGCGATCTTCACGCTGGTCGGCCAACGTTTCTGACAAACGTGGTCCCTTCAGTCGGATACCCGCGCGAAACCGCCGGTGGCTCGAGAAGGCGCGCACTGAGTCACGCTGTGGAGGAACAATGCGAGCGACCGGGCGGCCACGGTCAGTGATCACCACCTCGCGGCCTTTGCGCACTTCGTCGAGAATCAGCGACAGATTCTGCCGCGCTTCTCGGATTCCTGCCGATTTCATACGATCCACAGTGCTACAAGTAGCACATGGACGTCAAGCGGCGGAGAACTATAGTGCGGTCCCAAGTCAGTGCCGGCCTGGCTCACGCCCGCCTGCTGACAGTACTTTGTGCAAGAGCCAGCGCCTCACGCATCCTGTGTCACCGACCTGTCGCGCGAGAGGTTGCCAATACGGCCGGCGTCGGGGTGGGGGTCGGCGCCCTGGTGCGCGTCGGCGTGATGGTGGGCGTCATAGTCGGCGTCGGAGTTGATGGCACTGGGCACGTGCTCAGAGCGTTGTTCACGGCGGCGAGAATCTCATCGACACTGATAGCGTTGTCCTGATTGCGGTCACCGGCGGCACACTCGGAGATTGCGGCGGTGCCCAAGGCGATGTTCACCAACGTGAGAAGATTGTCGATCGTGACTGTGTTGCTGTCGTCGCAGTCACCAATGCAGGGGCTGACCGTGATCTGTTGAATCGAGAACACCCCGCCGCCGAACGTCCCGGCGTACAGCGTGCTGGGCGTGAACGAATCGATGGCGAGGTCGCCGACGTTCGTGTTGGTCAGGCCGGTGTTCACGACATGCCAGCTGCTGGCGCCGTCGGTGCTCTTGAATACGCCGCCGAACGTCCCCGCGTAGAGCGTGCTGGGCGTCGTGGGTTCGATGACGAGCGCACGGATGATGGAAGGGCTGGACAGTGCGTCGGTGATCGTGTTCCAGCTGCCAGCTCCGTCCGTGCTTTTGAAGACCACAGTGTCTGACGCGGCGTAGAGCGTGCCAGCTGTAGTAGGATCGACGGCGAGGGCGTGGATGTCAGTATTGGTCAGGCCGGTGGCGAGCCAGCTGCCCGCACCATCCGTGCTCTTGAAGACACCGCCCCCGAGGCCCTTCGCGACGTAGAGCCTGGTCGGTGCGGCTGGATCGATGGCGAGCGCACTGACGGGAGTGAACGTCAGGGTTCCGCCGTTGGTGTCCGCCAGGCCGGTGTTGACGGTATGCCAGCTGTTGCCGCCGTCGGTGCTCTTGTGCACGCCATCGATGTTCGTCACGGCATAGAGTGTGCGGGACACATCAGGGTCGATGAGGATGGCGACGACGGCAATCCTAAAACCACCGATGCCTATCCCGATGCGAGCGCCGGCAGCGGTCACCGGGACGGTGTCGTCCCCGGGGAAGACAGTATCGTTCCAGCTTCTGCCCGCATCCGTGCTCTTGAATACGCTGCCGGGAGGGCCGCCATAACTCTTGCTGATACCCGTCCCCGTCGCAGCATAGAGGGTACCGGGTATGGTCGGATCGATGGCCAAGGCGCGGACGTAAGTGTCGGTAAGGCCGGTGCTGACTGTGTCCCAGGTGCTGCCAGCGTCCGTGCTCTTGAACACGCCGCCGAACCCCGCTGCAGCGTACAGCGTGTTGGGCGCCGTGGGGTCGATGGCCACGGCCAATACTTCGGTGTTGCTCACGCCGGTGTTGACTGCGTTCCACGCAGTAGCGCCGTCCGTGCTCTTCAAAACGCCACTGCCGAAGGTCGCGGCGTAGAGTGTGCTTGATGGGTTGGGATCGATGGCAAGTGCGCGGACGTAGAAATTGGTTATTCCGGTGTTGACCGCACCCCACGTGCTGGCGCCATCTCCGCTCTTGAACACGCCGTCGGAGGTCCCGGCGTAGAGCGTGCTGGGTGCAGCCGGGTCGATTGCGATGGCGAGCATGATGGTGCTGGGCAGCCCCGCACTGGCTGCCTCCCAGCGTTGGCCGCCGTCAGTGCTCTTGAATACGCCGTCCCCACTTCCACCTGCATAGAGTGTGCTGGGTGTGGTCGGATCAATAGCGAGGGCGATGACGAAAGTGCTGGTCAGCCCCGTCGCGTACCAGACGCTGCCGCCGTCGGTGCTCTTGAATACCCCGCCGGGGATCGTCCCGCCTGAGACGATGAGATCGCGGGCGGTGTAGAGTGTGCTGGGGGTGGTGGGATCGATGACGACAGCTCGCACGCTGGTGCTGCTCAAGCCGGTGTCGGCAGCGTCCCAGGTGCTGCCACCGTCGGTGCTCTTGAACAGCCCGCCCTCGGTCGCGGCGTAGAGTGTGCTGGGCGTAGCGGGATCGATGGCGAGCCCTCGGACGGTGGTGTTGGTCAGGCCGGTGTTTACCGCCTGCCAGTTGGCAGCGCCGTCGCTACTCTTGAACACGCCGGCGCCGTTCGTCGCGGCATAGAGAGTGCGAGGCGTGAGCGGGTCGATGGCCAGCGCGTAGACGTCGGTGTTGGGCAGGCCGACGCTGGCTGCGCCCCACGTGCCGGCACCGTTGGTGCTCTTGAACACGCTCCCGCCGGCCGTCGCCAAGTAGGCGGCATACATTGTACTGGGCGTGGTGGGATCGATGGCGAGCGCGCCGACAGACCCGCTTCCCGGCCCGTGGGTGGTCCAGACGTTGATCCCCGCCTGCGCCATGTGCGCGCTGGCAACGCAAAGCGCGGTGCAAGCGAGAGCTGCCGTATGCCGCCGCGCCCAGTACAGCGTCAGCATCGGCACAATCAACCATGCGAAGAGACGACCGCCGCCCGTGCGACCCGGGCTCAAGGTGCAACTGCTGCCATCCGCAGACTTTGGCGCGGGTGGCACCTGAACCCGTGCGAAGAACACGTCGGTGACGCCCGCAGTCTGTGGGCTGATCGTCTGCACGAATATCGCCCCGAAGCCGTCGTTCGCGATCGGTGTCAGCCCGAAGTAGTCGCCCAACGGAAAAGCGCCAGGGTAAGGAGCGGGACGGATGTCGAAGGGACCGGCGACGTGCGTTTCCGACCACGTGGCGCCGTCCCGGGAGTGGCGGAACCATACGTCGGTCGTGAGTTGCGCGTCGCCCGGGACGTCACCGCGGAAGTCGAAGTAGGTCACGCCGACAATGCCGGACGGGGAGACGGCCACCGTGGGCTTGAACGCCTGCGTTCCCTCAACCGCGAGGGCAGTCGGCGCACCCCAGGTCGTGCCGCCGTTGAGCGACTTGGCGAACAGGATGCGCGATGATGAAGTCGACTCGATGAGATGCCACGCCACATAGACTTCACTGCCAGGGCCGGTCGCGACGCTGGGAGTTACGAACGATACGCCTCCGGCCAGCCCGCGTCCGTTGTCCGGGTCCGTCACCACGTTTTCAGGGATGTCCGCCACAAAGATCGGTGCAGACCAGGAGTCTCCCTGGTCCTGCGAACGCATGGCCCACACGCTCGTCGGCCCAATGGGCGCGACGTCCACAGGGATCTGAATGAACACGTTTACGAGCGTCCCATCTGGAAGCACACGGATCTGACTGCTGAACGCCGTCCGGTTCGACTGCGGCGTGATCGGCATCATTGCGGGTGGCGTCCACGTCACGCCACCATCGGTCGTGCGAGCGAAGAACTGCGGTGCCGCCGGTGCCGTGAAGAGGTCGTGGAACCGGCTCCACACAACGTAGGCGGTTGCCGGCCGGCGTGGGTCGGCCACGAGGACCGGAAAGTCGAGGGCCGCGACCGGGTAGGGTCCGGCTTGGTCTATGGTGACCGGATCGGACCAGGAGAGGCCTCCGTCCGATGAGCGGTTCACGACCAACGTCCAGAATAGGCGCCCATGCTTGTTGTCGACGACCTGTGATGAGAGGTACGCCGCCCCGTCGGAGCCGAAGGACACGCGTGCGTCAAGCGCGCTGTCGGCAGTACCGCCGGTGCATTTCGAGAGGCCGGGCACGAGCACTTGTGTCCAGTGCTCACCGCCGTCGTGTGACGCCGCCACCACGTTGCTGATCTGCTTGTCCTGGCTCCAGATCGCGATGATGTTGCGCTGGTCCTTGGGGTTGACCGCCAGGTCCGGTTCGTATTCGCTGCCCAGCTGGGAGATGTCGACGCCGCAGCCGTCGGGCGCGAACGGGCTTGGGCCGGAGATGTCCACGACCTTCACGGTTGCCGGCGCGGCGCGTGCGGGAGTCGGGGTCGCAAGCCCGATGGTACCTGCAACAATCGCGAAGATGATCCACACTTGTCTCGACTGCAGCATGCGCACCTCTCCATTTCGTTTCGTCGTAATCAGAATCGCCATTCCACCGGCAATCGCGGGTCCGGGGTGTACGAGCAGAACGCTCCGGTTCTGATCGTGGCGCGCAGATGCTCGATCAGTGGTGCATTGTGCGTCCCGATGTGCTGCATCGCCGTCCGAATCGCGCGGGTCGTTTTCACTCGTGCGAGCTCGGTCTGACGCTTCGCAGCGAGTCCGAGTCGAGCGGTCCGAGCGCTTGGCGGACCCGCCGCGTGCGCCAGCTCCACGGCTGCCACCTTCTCGCTGGGCCGTCGCAACAGGTACGCAAGGTAGCGTAAGCCGGCGGTGTCCCGCAGTCGGCACACAACGTCGTCGTAGACAATCGTCCAGTACTCGCCTTCGAGTCGAAAGGCGTGGCTGCCGCCATCGGCCGGGTGTGAGTGCTTGGGTCTGAGTTCCTGATTCATGATTTCATGGAGGGATCGTTCTCGCCTCGCAAGTTCAACCGATTGCCGAGTCCGGCCCTCATGATTCGTCATCGATGAACGCACCATTCTAGAATACGCTCAACGTGAACTTGCCGGCTTGGGCGATGAAGCCGTCGACGATGATGAAGTAGGTGGTCCCGGTGACTACGGGCAGCGTGAGGTGCGATTGGACCCCGCACGCGTCGTCGCTGCAGGCCAGGTCGGGTCCGAAGCAAGTGTCCTCGCGGACGAAGAGTGTCGTGTCGAAGTCCGTGGTCCCACCGCAGGTCTCGATCGTCGCGACGTGGGACACGGCTGGTGTCCACTGGAAGAGCCGGCCGGGCGACAAGACATCGAGGCCACAGCTGCTCGAGAGCACGGTCTTCCCTCCGACGGTCGTCCCGACAAACGTGCCGCCCTCTGGTGCGACGAGAGTGGCGTCGGCGCAGTTGACGCACGCCGTGCAGTTGGTGTTGCACGCCTCGCCGGGGGGGCACACCCCCTGCTCTCCCGGCGTGTCGCACGCTTCTCTTGCCTCGACGATCCCGTTGCCGCAGGGCAGCGTACACGTCGCACCGCACGAGTCTCCAGGGGGACAGTCGCCCGCCTGGCTCTGGTAGGTCATCTCCTCGATCGCGGCCAGCACCGCGGGATCGAGCCGCGCCAGCGCATCGGCTCTGCCGTTGAGTGTCGCGTCGAAGAAGTTGAGCGCGAGGTAGTTGGTGATGTGCCGGGCGTAGCGCCAGGGGAGCGACTCCGGCTCGCAATCCGGCAGAGGGCCCCCGGTGAACGCTCGGAGAATCGTGTCCGGTAGCTCGCATGCGTCACTGAATGTGTTGTGAGAGGCATCGACTAGGGTTGCATAGGCGCTTACGGTCGGCCCGGACGTTAGCCCGTCGAACGTCGTCTGCAGCACGGGAGCCAAACCACTCGCCGAACCCCCGACCAGCAGGGTGGGAATCGCGATGGTCGAAAAGATGCCCGGAGCCTGGCTGGAGAATATCTGCACGGCGCCTTCGATCGGAAAGATCGCCTTGAAGCGCACGTCGAACGTGCTGAGTGGACATGTGGCCACGGCCAGAGCGGCGTAGCCGCCGAAAGAATGACCGGCCGCGCCGATGCGGTCGGCGTCGATCGCGCTCGCAAAGAAACTGTCGGGCTCGGCGTTCAAGTCGAGGAGCTGGTCGACGACGAAGCTCAGATCGCGCGGGCGGTTGCTCCGGGCGTCGGGATCGCTCGTATCTAAAAGGTGCTCGCCGTGATGCTCGACGCTCGCGACGAGGAACCCGTGGCTGGCGAGATGGGCGGCGAGATACACGTACTCCCAAGGATCCGAATTACTGCCTGGCGAGAACAACACCAGCGGGAAGCGCCCGCGAACGCGGGGTACGTCGCGGTACGTCGGCGTGACCATGAGCGTGGCCCCGAGTAGCTCAACGATATCCCTCGGCGCGCTAGCTACTGCGTCGAGCGTAGACGGATAGTAGACCTCCACCTTCACCGGCCGGGGCGCGGTGCCCGCGACGTTCAGCCGCGACGGGTCGACCAGGTTGAAGGTGCGGACGCCCACCGGGGAAGGCCCAAAGAGTCCCGTGGATCCAAGATTGAGCGGCGGGTATACGCGTTGTGCGAGGTGGCGCGCGCGCGAGGTGACGACGTCCATGAGCGCACCAATGCGTCCGGTGAGCGTCGGGCTGGCCGTGAGCGGCACGAGGTCGAGGGCGTCGAAGGCCGGCCCGCACGCTTGCTCGATGGCTGCAGCCGCCCGCGTGCGCGCCTGCGCCACCTGGCGGTCGCGCCCAGCCCGGTCGCACCGCCGCCCGTTGAACTCCGCCACGTAGCACCCTGGCCCGTAGGCTTGTACGACCGCGTCGTGCAGCCCGGCGAGTTGCGTACCGACCACCCTCTGACACGCCAGCTCGTCCAACGGGCGCCCCGCAAGGTCGGCAGCGTAGGTGACGGCGACGAGGTCGGCGCCCCACTTCTGACAAGCCTGGGCGGTACGGGAGACGAGGTCGTCGATGCCGAGGAGGAAGGTGAGTTTGTTCGCGTCGTCCGCCGCACAATTGCTGCGGACCGGTTCCTCCGTGGCCGCGAGTAGTGCCGCAAGCCGGCCCCCTTTACCCCGGAGCGCCGCCTCACATGCGGCATCAGCCGCGTTGCGGCACGCGCCAATTGCCGCAGCGTATTGTCTGACACACGTTGCCGCGGCTCCGCCCGACGCGAGCAGGCAGCGCTGGTCTGGGGCACTGTTGTCGTTAGTCCCACTGTCGTTACTGCCACACGCCGCCACGGTCAGGCAGAGCAGCATGTGCGCAGCAATGAATGCTCTATTCATGGCTTCAACAAGGAAGGCGTAACATTGCGCGATACAATGTAACGCGTGTCGCCGCAGCGCGGTCAGATTTCAAAAGTTGTGGAGGATGTGCCAGCGCGTCAGGCA
>JBGQHM010000315.1:0-7804 GCA_041497995.1 Binatia bacterium
GCGGCGTCGACGCCGAAGGTCACGACCTTGACATCGATGCCCTGGGCTTGGAAATAGGCAGCTTGCATGGCCGCGAGCAGTTCCGCTCCGCCCACGGCCGCGAAGCTCGGTTGAAAGACGGCCAATTGCATATGACGGACAGCGCTCCGGTCCACGAGACTCTACGCCCCGATGCGGCCGGCGAGCCATGCCGTATCTGCGGCGGCAGCTTGCATCCGGCGTTCACGGCAACGGTGTTGAGTGACGTCGCCGTCACGTACTTCGTATGCGGAAGTTGTCATTCCCTCATTCTGCCGCGGCCGCACTGGCTGGAGCGTGCCTACGGGCCGCTCGCCGTTCCTGATCCGGACTACGGGCTGTTGCAACGCTCGCTGTTCGTCAGCTCGACGATACGACGGATGCGCTCCGCGGGCTTGCTGCCGCGTCAGTGCCGCAGTTTGGACCATGGCGCCGGCAAGGGCATGCTTGTCCGCCTGTTGCTCGACCACGGCTTCGACGCGTGGGGCTACGAGCCGATCGCGACGCCGCTGCTGGCCGCAGAGCGCATCGCGCGCGAGTGGCCTGCCGGCCCATTCGATCTGATCACCAGCATCGAAGTTGCCGAGCACCTCCTCGACCCCGTCGAGACGCTCACGCGACTGCGCGGTGCCTTGGCTGCCCACGGCCTCCTGCTGTTGTCCACCGAGCTCTTCGATCACCGACGGCACGATGCCTCGTGGCAGTACCTGGCTCAAGAGCACGGGCAACACATCACCATCTTCAGCCGCGACGCGCTCCGTCTGGCGGCGCGGAAAGCCGGGCTGCATTGGGTGACCTCGCTGCGGTACGGCGGTGTAGACTTTCTCCATCTTCTGACCCACCAAGACTACCGTCCCTCGAGGTGGCGGTTGTGGCTCCTGCGCTGGCGCCAGTACCGCGGCAAGCACCGTGCACGACGGGATCGATGCGCATGAGGATCGGCATCGATGCGACGACCGCCGCCCAAACACGCATCGTCGGCATCTCGCGCTTCATTGTTAATCTGGTCGCGAATCTGGTCGAGGTCGATCCGGAAGGCGAGTACTACCTCTTCTATCGGCCCCGCGCGTTGAAGCGGCCGCAATGCATCTGGCGCCCGCACAACGACCGCTTCCACATCCGCATCCTGCAGGAGCCGTTCAATCGCCGGCTGTTCCGCAGCCTCGACGTGTTTCACGCGACTTATCAGCGTTTGCCCAACTACCACGGTTTGGTCCCGTACCTCGGCTCGCTGCACGACATCTTCTATCTCTCCCAGCCGGAGATGGGCTCACAACGGACACGCGAGCGCTGGCAAGCGCGCTACCGCGACGTGGCGGAACGCTCGCGCCTGGTGATGACGCTCTCGGAGTTCTCGAAGAACGAGATCGTGCGCCTTCTCAATGTGGCCCCGCAGAAAGTGCGTGTCGTGCCGCTCGCCGCGGGCCCAGGGTACGTGCCACGCGACGAGCGGACCGTCGCCGCGCTGCGACGGAACTACGGGCTCGAGCAGCCCTACATTTTGTACGGCGGCGGGTTCGGTCGCCGCAAGAACGTCGTCGGTGCGCTGCGCGCGTTTGCGTTGGCGGTGCCGCGCTTGCCGGCGGACGTGTGCTTCGCGATCTCTGGAACCGGCGGCCCGATGGAGGCGGAGGCGCGTGCGGTGGTTCAGTCAACGGGCCTCGGCGAGCGGGTCAAGTTCCTCGGGTTCATACCTGACGAGGACTATCCCGGACTGATGACCGGGAGCCTGTTGTATTTCTTTCCGAGTCTGCTGGAAGGCTTCGGCCTGCCAGCGCTGGAAGCCATGGCGTGCGGCGCGCCGGTGGTCACCGCGTCGACGACGTCGCTGCCCGAGGTTTGCGGCGCTGCCGCGGTACTAGTCGATCCAGCCGACGATGCGCAGATGGCCGCTGCCCTGGTGGAGGTCTGTCGCAACTCCAGCTTGCGCGATGATCTGCGCGGGAAAGGACGACAGCGCGCCACGGAGTTCACATGGCGCCGCGTCGCCGAGATGATGCTTGACCTCTATCGCGAGATCGCGTGAATGTCAGAGCGGGCTACGCCCACAACCCAGCGACGCGCTGTCATTCAGAGGCATCCCACTTCCGGGCCGAAGAATCTCGCCTGACGTGACGGCACCGACGGTTCGCGAGCGTGGCGAGCCGCCGCGAGTAGGTTGTAGCGCCGAGATGCGTTCGCGCCGGAATTGGCGATGCCCAGCATGACAACGACCCGCGACGATATCCAAAATCATCGCGTGCCAACAAGAAATTGAACATTCGTAGTTCAGGCGCTGACTCGTTCCGCGACCAGCACGACGTTCTTCGAGTACAGCAGCGCCGGCGACAGCACGTGGCGGCGGATGTCGCGTGCGTGGTCGCCGGGATGCCGGCGCTGCTCGAGCTGGTAGACCCGCGCCGTGGCCAGCCAGACCAGAGGGACGAGCGGGCTAAGCATGATCGCGGTGGGGCTCAAGCGCGTGCGTCCGACTGAACGGAGTCGGAAGCCGGCGTGGTAGAGCATGTAGCGGAACTGGAAGTAGGTGCGCAGGAAGGCGTGGCCGTGTTGTTGGCGGCCGTTGTGCACGCCGTGAAAGCAGCTGACCTCGTCGAGCGCACTGCGGAAGTTGAGCTGGCCGGCCAGCATGTATGCGAGTCGCGCGCGCAGGTTGAGGGTGTTGGGCGACGTCAAAATGAGTGTGCCGCCGGGCCTGACCACGCGGGCCAGCTCACGCAGGAAGGCGAACGCGTCGGAGATGTGCTCAATGCCCTCGGACGACACCGCGTGGTCGACGCTGGCGGTCCGGAACGGCAGCGGCTCGGTCATGTCGCACTGCACCAGCGCGCCCGGGATGTTGGTGCGGGCCACGTCGAAGAGGTCGCCGGCGACAACCGAGAAGCCCAGCGGCTCGAGCGCGCCGCGCACGGCGCCTGACGAGCCCGGAATGTCGAGGACGCGCCCGCGTGGCAGCCCCTCGGCGACGCGGCGAATCGCTTGCACGATTGGATCAACTCGTCGAGCCATCACGCTTCCAACGGTTCGCCGGCCAGCAGCCGTTCATAGTAGCGGACGTACTTTTGCGCGCAGACATTGCTGGTGAAATGCTCCAGGACGCGGCGCCGGCACGCCGCAGGCGCAATGTCACCAACGTGGTGGATCGCATCGGCCATCTCGTCCTCATTGCGGCACAGAAAACCAACATCGGGTGTCACCAGCTCTGGCATGGCGCCCATGGGAGTGGTGACCACCGGCGTCCCACTCACCAGCGCCTCGGCAACGACGATGCCGAAGGGTTCATCCCAACGGATCGGGAACAACAGCGCCCGTGCCCCAGCGATCACCTCGGCCTTGCGCCGCCCACCGATTTCACCGCAGAATTGCACGTCAGCGCGGAGACTGTCCCACAAGCCTCCCGTCCGGCGCAAGTCGAAGCGCGTCCCGCCGGCCACAACCAGGCGCATTCCCAGTCGCCGCGCCAAGCGCACCGCCACGTCCACGCCTTTTACCCGTCGGCTCACCTTGGAAAAGAACAGCAGGTACTCGTCCTTGCGTTCGCGGTAGATGAACTCCTCGGGGTCGATGCCGTTGTACACGAACACCTTCGAACCGGCGCGCCGCGCGTGGTCGGCGCTCACGAACACTTTGTGCGGGTCGTACGCCAGCTCGACCGGCGAGTTGCCCTGGGTGGTGAGCACAAACGGGACCGGGATGTCGACTGGATCGACCCCGTGCAGATTCGCGACCTGCACGTCAGGAGGCAGGTGCTGGACATACGAAGCACCAGGGGGCACCGCTAGCACGTCCACGCCTGGACAGGTCGAGCCCGGCGGCGCCAGTAACGTCACACGGTACCCGAGTTGGGCTTGTGCCCTCGCCTGCCAGTACGCCACGCGTTGGCTGCCACCGTACAGTTCCACGGGCACGCGCCAAGCGCTCAAGTGAGCGATATGCATAGGGAACGGTTCTAGGGATCAACGGTCCACCGGTTCAAGGGTTGGGACGTGAAATCCGCGCCGTTGCAGTCCGCAGTACCCTTGAACCCGGTTCTTCACCATGTTAAGCATCCGCCCGAACAAAAGTATGGAGGAAAGATGGGGATAGCTCCCGAACAGACGAAGGAGCTGATCGGTCAGTACCAGCTTCATGCATCGGACACGGGCTCTCCCGAGGTGCAGATCGCGCTGCTCAGCGCGCGCATTGAGTACCTGACAGAGCACTTCAAAGTCCACAAGAAGGATCACCACTCGCGTCGCGGGCTGCTCAAGCTCGTCGGCCAGCGGCGGCGCTTGTTGGACTACCTGAAGGGTCAGGAATTCGATCGCTACAAGAGCGTGATCGACCGGTTGGGAATCCGGAAGTAAGGAACGCGCCCGGTTCGTTTCCCTTTATCGTCTTTCCCTCCCACGACAGCGCGAGTGGCCGAAGGCCAGTCGCCTAAGGGCCAGGCTGGCCCGGGAGGTTTGTTATGAAGAAAGTTGAAACCGATTTCCATGGACGGCGGTTGTCCATCGAGGTCGGCCGTATGGCCAAGCAGGCGGATGGCGCCGCGCTGGTGACCTATGGCGAAACTGTGGTGTTGGTCACCGCCGTCGCAGCCAGGAGCGCCCGTGAGGGCATCGATTTCTTCCCGCTGACCTGCGACTACCAAGAGAAAACGTTCGCGGCCGGCAAGATCCCCGGTGGCTTCTTCAAACGTGAGGGCCGCCAGGCGGAAAAGGAGATCCTGACGTCGCGCCTGATCGATCGTCCGATCCGGCCGCTGTTCCCCGAGGGCTTCGCCTGCGAAACGCAGGTGATCGCCACCGTGCTGTCGCACGACCGCGAGAACGATCCCGATGTGATCTCGCTCACCGGCGCGTCGGCGGCGCTGCAGGTGTCGGACATTCCCTTCCACGGTCCAATCGCCGCGGTCCGTATGGGGCGCATTGGCGGCCAGCTGGTCGTCAACCCATTGATCAGCCAATTGGACCAGAGCGAGCTGAATCTCGTCGTTGCGGGGAGTCGTGACGGCATCGTCATGGTCGAAGGCGGCGCCAAGATGCTGCCCGAGGACATGATGCTGGAGGCGCTGTTCAGTGCACACCAGGCGCTGCAGAAGCTGCTCGACTTGCAAGACGAGTTGCAGAAGGCACTCGGCAGACCGAAGCGCACGGTGACGTCGCCGAGCTTCGATCAGGTACTGTTTGCGAAGCTCGAATCACAGCTCGTGCCGCGCATCAAGGCGGCGTTCGCAGTGAGTGGGAAGCACGAACGCGCTGCTGCGGCGCGGCAAGCAGAGGAGGACGTGCTGGCCGCGCTGGCCACCGAGCTCCCCGACCGCGCTAGCGCGTTGCGCCACATGGCGGAAGAGGTCAAGAGCCGCGTCATGCGTGGCGCGATCGTCAGCGAGGGGCGGCGCGTCGACGGCCGCGGGCTGAAGGACATCCGGCCGATCAGCTGTGAGGTGAGTGTGCTGCCTCGCACACACGGGTCGGCGCTGTTCACTCGCGGAGAGACCCAGGCGCTGGTGGTGACCACTCTGGGTACATCGTCGGACGAGCAGAAGATCGATGCGCTTATCGGCGAGCACTACAAGAAATTCATGCTGCACTACAACTTTCCGCCGTACAGCGTCGGCGAGGTGAAGTTTCTGCGCGGCCCCAGCCGGCGCGACGTTGGCCACGGCGCCTTGGCAGAGCGCGCCCTGCAAGTGGTGCTGCCGGCTGAGGAAGGATTCCCCTACACCATCCGCGTCGTGTCGGAGGTGCTCGAATCGAACGGCTCGTCGTCGATGGCCACCGTCTGCGGTGGCACGCTGTCGTTGATGGATGCCGGCGTGCCGATCAAGGCGCCGGTCGCCGGCATCGCCATGGGATTGATCAAGGAAGGCGAGGCGGTCCGCATTCTGTCCGACATCCTTGGCGACGAGGATCACCTCGGCGACATGGACTTCAAGGTCGCCGGCACCGCCGAGGGCATCACGGCGCTGCAGATGGACATCAAGATCGGTCGTGTCACGCGTGAAATCATGGGTGAGGCACTGTACCAAGCGCGCGAAGGCCGGTTGCACATCCTCAAGGCCATGGCCGCGGCGATGGACAAGCCACGCGCCGACATCTCGCTGCACGCGCCGCGCATCGTGACGCTGAAGATCCGACCTGACAAGATCCGTGACGTCATCGGACCAGGCGGCAAGGTCATCCGCGGCATCATCGAGGAGACCGGTGTCAAGATCGACGTCGAAGACGATGGTACCGTCTTGGTGGCGTCGAGCGACGGCAAATCGATGCAGCGCGCCATCGACATTATCCAAGGCATTACCGCGGATGCGGAGGTTGGCAAGATCTACAAGGGTACGGTGCGCAAGATCGTCGACTTCGGTGCCTTCGTGGAGATCCTTCCTGGTACCGATGGCCTGCTCCACATCTCGCAAATCGGCCCAGGCCGTGTCAACAAAGTGACCGACGTGCTGAAGGAAGGTGACGAGGTCATGGTGAAGGTCCTGGAGGTCGACAAGCAGGGCAAGATCCGCCTCAGTCGCAAAGAGGCGATGCAGGCGGAGCCGGCAGCTCGGTCAGAGTCGCAACAGTAGAACCGGTCGTCCCATGCGAAAAGCTCGGCCACCGGTCGCGCGCACGTGCCTCGACAACGGCGTGCGCGTGATCACCGAAGCGATGCCCGGGGTGCCGTCAGCCACCGTGGGCCTCTGGGTCGAGAACGGCTCGCGCTACGAGGAGCGCCACCAAGCCGGCATCTCACACTACTTGGAGCACCTGTTCTTCAAGGGTACCGAGCGCCGCACAGCAGCACAGATTGCCGAGGCATTTGACGCCGTCGGTGGCGTGCTCAACGCGTTCACCGGCAAAGAGTACACCTGCTACTACGGCAAAGTGCTGTCCGAGCATCTGCCGATCGCCGAAGATGTTCTCGCCGACATCTTCCTGCACTCGCGCTTCGATCCCGACGAGATCGACCGCGAGCGTAACGTCATACTGCAGGAGATCTCACAGGTCGAGGACACGCCCGACGACTATGTCCACGACCTGTTCAACCTGCGCTTCTGGCCGGAGCATCCGTTAAGCTTCCCGGTGTGCGGTCGCGTCGAGACAGTGCAGAGCTTTGGGCAGAAAGACTTCCTCGACTTCATCGCAGCGCGCTACCGGCCGGATCGCATGATCATCGCGGCCGCGGGCAACCTCGATCACGATCGTGTGGTGGAGTGGGCAACACGCGAGTTCGGCGGCTTGCAGGGGCGCACTCAAGCTACCGATGGGCGGCCGCCGGTTGCCAACCGCGGCGTGTCGTACACCGAGAAGGCACTCGAGCAAGTGCACCTCTGTTTGGGCACCCCCGGGATCTCGCAGTCGGCGGAGGAACGGTACGCGGCCTATCTGCTGAACACCGCGCTGGGTGGCGGCATGAGCTCGCGGCTCTTCCAGGAAGTGCGCGAGAAGCGCGGCCGCGCCTACTCGGTGTATTCCTTCTTGTCGTCCTACTTCGACGCCGGCTACGTGGGTATCTACGTGGGCACCAGCCCGGAATGGGTGGAGGAGGTCGTGGCCATCATCCTCTCCGAGCTCAAGGCGCTCAAGAAAGACGGCTTGCGCCCTGACGAGCTGGCGCGGGTGAAGAACCAGCTCAAGGGCAACCTGCTCCTCGGCTTAGAGACCAGCGACAACCGCATGAGCCGCATCGCCAAGAACGAGATCTGCTTCGGTCAGGACATCCCTCCGCAAGAAGTCGCCAAGCGCATCGACGCGACGACCAACGAGGCGATCATTGCGCTGGCAGAGCAGCTACTGCGCCCGGAAGCCACGGCGATCAC
>JBGQHM010000316.1:0-7800 GCA_041497995.1 Binatia bacterium
ACGGCCGCGGTGGAGGAAGCCGGCGGCGACGTGCTGAAGTTCGCGGGCGACGCGGCGCTGGCGCTGTGGCCCGCCGACGACGAGCAGGAGCTCCGCTCGGCCGTGTTGCGCGCGGCGCAGTGCGGGCTCCGCATTCAGCAGCTGCTCGACCGCGCCGATCTGGGCGACCGGCAGCAGCTCCGCCTGCGCGTCGCACTCGGCGCGGGACAAGTTCAGGTGGCGAGCGTCGGCGGCGTCGAGGGGCGCTGGGAGGTGCTGGTGACGGGGCCGCCGTTCGAGCAGATCGCCACCGCCCTGCGGCAGACGACCCCGGGCCACGTGACGCTTTCACCCGATGCCGCAGGGCTGGTACGGGAGGGGACGCATGGGAGTCAGCTCGCCGCGGGTTGCTTCCAGCTCGAAGCGTTGACGGCGCCCGTTGCGGTGACCGACTTCGGGCCGCTGCCGCGCTGCGGCGAAGCGGCACTGCGCGCCTACGTCCCGCGCGCTGTGCAGGCGCGCCTTGACGCCGGTCAACACGAATGGCTCGGAGAGTTCCGCCGCGTGTCCGTTCTCTTCGCCAACCTCGGCGCGTCGGGCGAGGCCGGCGACGACGTGGCGCAGCTGCAGCGATCCGTCGAGGCTGTGCAGGTGGCGGTGTATCGCTACGGCGGCAGCATCAATCAGCTCGTGGCGGACGAGAAGGGCACGACGCTGGTGGCGGCCTGGGGGGTGGCACAGCACGCGTACGAAGACGATCCCGTGCGCGCGGTGCGCGCCGCGTTGGCGATGCACGAAAGTTTGCACGCGCTCGGCGTCGCCGGGCGCGTGGGGCTGGCCACGGAGCGCATCTTCGCCGGCACGCGCGGCAGCGCGCACCGCATGGAGTTCGGCCTCATGGGCGACGGCGTGAACCTGGCGGCTCGGCTCATGCAAGCGGCGCAACCCATTCTCTGCGACGCGGCGACGCGCTCGGCGGCGCGCAATCGCATCGTCTTCGAGTCACTGGCGCCCCTCACCGTGAAGGGGAAGTCCGCGCCCGTCGAGGCCTACCGCCCGCGTGCGGCGAAGCCGGCCGTGCCCGAGAGGGCAGCTCCCGTCGGCCGCAGCGCCGAGCTGCGCCTGCTGGAAGAGCGGCTGCTGGCGCTAGAGCGCAATGGCCGCGGCGGTGTCGTGCTCATCGAAGGAGAGCCGGGCATCGGCAAATCCCGCCTGCTGCGCCACCTGGTCGAGCGCGCACAGACAGCCGCCGTGCGCACGTTGATCGGCAGCGGCGACGCCATCGAGCGCTCAACGGCGTACCACGCCTGGCGCCCGGTGCTCGCCAGTCTCTTGGGCCCCGACGCACAAGGCGGCACCGCCGCGCTGGCGGAGCGCCTGCGTGCGCTGGCGGGTGAGGATGTGGCCGAGTCCAGCTACTTGCCCCTGCTGAACCCGCTGTTGCCCGTTCCCCTCGCCGAGAGCACAACGACGCGCGAGATGACGCCGCGGAGCCGCGCTGACGGCGTGCGCGATCTTCTCGTCCGGATTCTACGTACCGCTGCGGCGCGCGCCCCGGTGCTGCTCATCCTCGAGGACGCACACTGGCTGGACTCGGCGTCGTGGGAGCTGGCCGAAGCGGTGGCGCAGCGGCTACCGTCACTGTTGCTCGTCATCGGTACGCGCCCGCTCGGCACGAAGGAGCAGGCGGGGGAACGCCTGCTGGCGCTGCCCGGCGCGTTGCATCTGCGACTCGACGTGCTCGCACCCGAGGAGAGTCTGGCGCTCGTGTGCCAGCGCCTCGACGTGGACGTCGTGCCGGAGGCGCTCGCCCGCTTTATCCGCGAGCGCGCCGAAGGCCATCCGCTGTTTATCGAAGAGCTGACCTACGCCCTGCGCGACGGCGGCTTCGTGCGGGTCGAGGGCGGCGAGTGTCGCATCGCCACCGCGAGCGGCGCGCTGGAGTCGATCGCGATGCCGGTGACGGTGCAGGGAGTGGTGACGTCGCGCATCGACGCCCTCACGCCGCAGGAACAGCTCACGCTCAAGGTGGCCAGCGTGATCGGGCAGCGCTTCGAGGTGCGCACGCTGCGCGACGTCCATCCGATCGCTGCCGATCGCGGCGGGCTCGCGGGTCAGCTCGCGACGATGGAGCGCCTGCAGCTCTTGCAACTCTTGCGGCTCTTGCAGCTCTTGCAGTTCGCGCCGGAGGTGGAGCCAGGCTATGCGTTCAAGCACGCCGTCATCCAAGGCATCGCCTACGGGCTGCTGCCGTACGCACAGCGCCAGCCGCTGCATCGCGCTGTGGCCACCTGGTATGAAAGAGAGCAGCCGGGCGACGTTCCGTTGCTCTACCCGCTGCTCGCTCACCACTGGCGAGAAGCCGGGGAGCGCGCCAAGGCGATCGACTACCTGGAGAAAGCCGGTGAGCACGCGCTCATGTCGACCTACGCCAACCGAGAGGCCGAGCGCTTCTTCAGCCAGCTCCTGGCACTCGCCAAGGAGACTGGCGTTCCCGAGCGCGCCCCTGCCGCCGGGGGCGCTGACGCGAACGCCGATGCGCACCGCCGCCGCTGGGCGCGCTGGGAGCGCCACTATGGCGAAGCCGTCGCCAACCAGGGCCGGCTCGATGAGGGCAGCCGACTCATGGGCGATTCTCTGGCGCGGCTCGGTGATCCGCTGCCGCGGACGCCGCGCCGGTTACAGATGCGTCTGGCTGCACGCCTGTGCCGTCAAATGCTGCATCGGTTCGTCCCACGGCTGGCGCGGCCCTACGGGGCGGGGGCGGCACGGCATCAGATCGAAGTCGTGCGCGCCTACGCCCGTCTAGGTGCCTACAGCTATGGTCTCGACCGCTACCCGCCGGCGCTGTACGCGCTGATCTCCGGCCTCAACCTGGCCGAGCGCATCGGTCCGACCCCCGAGCTGGCCCTCGCTTACGCCGACAGCGGCAACGCCGTCGGCATGGTGCCCCTGCATCGCCTGGCGCGGACCTACGGCAGAATGGCGCTGGAGACGGCCGAGCGGGTCGACGATCCATCCACCACGGCAATCGCCCTCGCACGCACGAGCATCTATCGGACGGTCACGGGCGATTGGGAGGCCAGCAAAGCGCTGGAGCGATCGCGCGAGATCTCCGAGCGCCTGGGCAACAATGCCCAATGGGAGGAGAGTACCTACGTCCTCTTGCGGCTCCACTATTTCCGCGGCGAGCTCGAGCGCGCCGCCGCTCTCTCTACGCAGCTCTACGCCAGGGCGTGCGACAGCGGCGCTCTCGTCCATCAGATCTGGGCCTCGGAGGCACACGCCGAGTGCCTGCTCCGCCTCGGCGCCCTCGACGACGCCATCGAGCGCGCGCAGGCGATGCTCGCGCTCATTCAGGAACGCCAGGCCGCCGCCCACACGGCGCTGGGTGCGTGGGGCGTGCTCGCGAGCGCGTGGCGGCGCAAGGGCGATCTGGCACAAGCGGCACAAGCCGCGGTGGCAGCGGCGCAGACCATGGAACAGGCGTCGGGGGCGACCTTCAACTTCGATGGGTTCATCGGCATGGCCGAGGCGAGCGTGGCCATGATCGAGACGGGCAGAAGCGACGCCGCGCGGCTGGCGTTGGCGCAGCGCGCTTGCCGCACGTTGCGCTGGTACGCCACGCGGGTCACGATCACGGAGCCGGCAGCGCGTCTGTGGCAAGGATGCTTCGACTGGGCGCGGGGGCGGCACGGGCGCGCGCGGCAATCCTGGCTCGCCAGTCTGGCCGCGGCGGAGCGCATGTCGTTGCCCTACGACGCCGCCCTGGCGCGCCGCGAGATCGGCCGCCGCTTGCCCGCGGATGACGCCGAGCGGCGCGGTCATCTGGAGCAGGCCGCTGTGCTCTTCACGCAGCTCGGGGCGGTGTGGGATGCAGCCCACGCTCGTGCCCTCGCCGAAGAGCCGTAAGGGATCGAGGAGGCTGGCATGTTGGTCGAGAGCACCATCGTCAAGTTCGAATGGGGGATCCTGTGCGTCGGACTCCTCTATACCGTCTACGCGTGGCGCCATGGCGGGGCCTACTTCGGCCTGATGCTGCCGGCGATCGCCGCGTACTCCTTCGTGTGCGAGCAGATCGCCGGCCGTCTGACCAAAACCTACTACTACGCGCCGTTCACCTTGCAGCTCTGTGCCCACGGCAGCGCCACGCATGTCGGCACCTGTGCCGTGCCCGACTTCTGCGTTCCACTGGCGATCCCGGTTGCCGAGGCGATCATCTTCTTCACGGTCATTCGTACCACGGATCAATTGAAGCCGCCGTGGTATGCGCGGCCGTTTCTCGATGCGTTGCTGGCGATGAACATCGACGTGATCTTCGATCCCGTCGTCTCCACCGCCGTCTGGTGCGGCCCGGATCCGCGGCCTGCATGGATGGGCCTGGGTTTCTGGACCTGGCTGCAGCGGCCCACCGATCCGGGGCTCTGGTTCGGTGTGCCGTTCAACAACTACATTGCGTGGTTCGGGGCGGTCTTCGGTTTCTCGGTCGCCCTGCGCGGCCTGGAGTACTTGTTGGGTTTCGAGCGCCATGATCTGCGGGGCTACTTCTGGAAATCACTCGGCGCGATGCTGCTGGTGGCGCTGGCCGCCGTGGTCGTCGGGGGGCTCACCGTCGTGGTGCTGAACCTCGGTTTCTTCGTGTCGGACTCGGACGTGTGGCGTTGGGCGTTCATCGTCGGCCTGATCGCCGTGGCCGCGGCGATCACTTTGCCGTCGCTCCCGCGTTGGCATTGGGGGCATCCCGTTCAATGGTCGCTGCTGATCGGGAACGCGTTCTTCTTCGCGGCAGCGCTTGTGATGATCCTCGATCACCGGCTGTACGACGGCCGGCCATGGCTCTTGTGGGTGTGGCTGGGGACGACGACGACGGGCATGATCTTCGGCGCCGCACCATACTGGCACCGCCTGTTGCTAGGCCGGCGATGAGTCACGCCGCGCGAGCCTTGTGGCGCACCGCCGTCGACGTCGAGCATTTCGCTCGCATCCACTTCATGGGCTTCTCGGTGATGTGGCCGATCCTGGGCGCCATCTCGGTCGCACCACGGGACGCGGCGCGCGTTCTACCCGCGCTGCTCGCCGTGACGCTGTGCTTCCATCTCTACGCCGCCGTCCTCAACGACGTCGTCGATCTCGACGTCGACCGCACGCAACCCTTGCGCGCCAACCACCCGCTGGTGCGCGGCGCGCTCAGCCGCCGCACCGCGCTCGCCTTCGCTCTCGCGCAAGTGCCGCTCGCCTTCGTGCTGTTGAGGCGCTTCGGCGCCGGCGCCGCAATCGCCCTCGCCACCGCGTTTGTGTTCATGGCAATCTACGATCTCTGGGGCAAACGCTGCCCGGTGCCCCCGCTCACCGATGCTGCCCAAGGGGTGGCCTGGGGCGCCCTCGCCTGTGTCGGCGCGTTCGCCACCGGAAGTCAGCCGAATGCGCTGACGGCGGTCGTCTTCGCCTACGCCGTCGGCTACCTGCTGCTCATCAACGGCGTGCACGGCGGGGTGCGTGATCTTGAGAACGACTTCGCCCGCGGAACGCGGACGACGGCCATCTTCCTGGGAATGCGCCTCGCGGCCGACGGAGTGTTGCAGGTGCCGCAGCGCGCGTGGCGGTTCTGCTTCGCCGTGCAGGGCGTCCTGGTCATACTGACCTTCGTGCCACTGGCGCGTAACGACGTCGCCTTCAGCCCCGGCGCGCTCTCTGTGGCGTGGGCTGTGACGATTGCGCTCGCCGTGTTGTGTCTCGTGCTGATGCGGCAAGTCTTGCGACCGGGCGACACGGCTTGGGAGATGGCCTACCGTCTTCACCTCGCCGTGTTGCTATGGCCGCTCGTTTTCCTGTTCGCGGGCTACGCCGGCGGGACGACCGGCGCCGCTCTCATCGTGCTCTTCTTCCTGCCGATCATTTTGATGAAGGGGGGCCGGCGGATGGTTCGCTTCGCTTGGGACACGACACGGGCGCGGCTGCACCTCGCACTGCGTCCCACGGCTCCGCGGTCCACTCGCACCGACGGGCTGTAGCGGCGCGCCGCGGTGCGCTCGCAGGTCGCGGAACGAGATGAGCCGCTGGGCTTCCTCGTCCCAAAGCGCGAGCCGGAAGTTGCGCAGGCTGTCACGCGGCGTCAGCCGGTTCACTCTCGCCAGCTCGGGATGATCGCGCAGGCACTCGGGCAACCGATAGTTGGGCACGCGGGTGCACAGGTGGTGGATGTGATGCAGGCCGATGTGACCGCTGAACCACTGCAGCCAGGGCGGCAATTCGAAGAATGAGCTGCCGCACAACCCGGCTGCGTAGAAGTCCCACGCCGCGCTGTTCGTCCAGTACGTCTCCTCGAACTGATGCTGAGCGAAGAACAGCCACATGCCGATCCAAGCCATGAGAAAGAGAATCGGCAGCTCGACGAGCACGGCCCGGTGCGGGCCAACGAGCCACCCGAGCGCGCACCAGAAAACGAGGATGGCAGCGTTGGTGCCGAGGATGCTTCGGCGCGTGGCCGCCCGCGGCGCCGGCAGCTTGATGGGCAGCCGATGGCGGACGAAGAACTGGAAGATCCCACCGAGTCCGACGATGACGAGAGGGCTGCGATAGGCACGGTAGAGCAGACGCCGCCACCGCGGCGCGGCCAGGTACTCGGCCACGGTGAGTGTATTGATCTCGCCGATGCTGCGGCGGTCGAGGTCGCCGAGGTTGCCGTGATGGACGGCGTGCGCGCGCCGCCAGAATTCGTAGGGAGTGATGGTGAGCACCCCGAGCAAGCGTCCGACGCGATCGTTGGCGGCGCGCCTCGGCAAGAACGAGCCGTGACCGCAGTCGTGCTGGATGATGAAGAGACGCATCATGAATCCGGCCGCCGGCAGCGCGAGACAGAGCGCCAGCCAGTAGGCGCGGTCGACGAGCCACGCCATCGTCGCCCACAGCGCCAGGAGAGCGATCACGTTCCCCGCGAGCTGTCGCACGCTGCGTCCAACCTGCGGCTGGGCGTAGCGGGCCACCACCTTCGCCCAGCGGCGCCCTTCTGCCTCGGCCGCGATCCGAGTCTGCGGGTGCGCCATAGCTTGCTCCGCAGTCGTCGCCATCCCGTGCTCCACGGCTCGCCTCTATACCGCAGTCAGGGCCTGCCTCCAAAATCGACGCCTACTCGGCGTATCGGATCCAGACAGACTCACTTGTCTAGGCCTACCTTCTTCAGCAGCGCCGTGAAGCGCGGGTCGGAGCGCAACGGGTCGAGCTCGGGATCGATCTTCCACCACGGTGCGTAGTACGAGTGTTGTGCCGCGGCTTCGTCCAGCGCCGCGAAGGCCTCGTCGACCTGGCCCAGCCCAATATGCACCGTCGCCAGGAAGGCAGCGGAGACGAACGTGTCGCGCATCTGCTCGTGCAAATGGTTGAGCACCTCGGTCGCTTTGCTCCTGTCCCCCGCGTCGGCATAGGCGCGCCCGAGAGCCGACTCTGCTTCTGGGCCCGCGCCCAGCTTCACGGCGGTGCGCAGCTCTTCAATCGCCTCGGGGAATCTGCCGGTGCGCGCGTACACGCGTCCGAGGAACAAGTGTGCGTAGCCGTAGTCCGGGTCGGTGTTGATCGTAGCGCGCAGCTGCTTGATCGCCTCATCGTAACGGCGGGTGAGATAGAGATTGATGCCGAGGTAGGCGTTGGTTTCAGACGACAGCGGATCCAGCTCGACCGCGCGGCGCGACTCGGCGAGTCCCTCATCGACCTGGCCGGTGGCGACCAAGTACCAGCCGTTCATTTCATGAGCGGAGGCTAAGTCGGGCTGCATCGCGACCGCCGTTTGGAATTCGCGTCGCGCTGCGGCGTCGTCATGGTCGTACC
>JBGQHM010000317.1:0-7794 GCA_041497995.1 Binatia bacterium
AACAGAATGAAGCGCGACATGAACTCGCCGACCAGCACCGACAGGATGGCGATGTAGAACAGGCCGGTCGCCGCCATCGTCTGCGGGATCTGCAATGTCTTCCAGATCATCCAGGCGAGCCCACCGGCGGCGATCGGGCTGAGCAGCAAGCGCACCGTCAGCAGCGACGTGTGCGTCGCCAAAAGCTGCGTGAGCCCGTCAACGCTGGCGTGCGCACCGAGCAGGCTCAATAGGCCGCCGTTCACGACCAGGAGCACGGTTTGCGTGACGAGCATCACCACGAAGAAGCGTAACATGCGTCGAAATGGATCGATCGAGAGGCCGCGGTCGATCAGATACCAGTGACCGAGCAGCATTCCCGTCGTCACGGCGCCGAGCACCAATGCCGAGACGATGAAGCTTACGGGATAGAGCACGGTCTCCACAGACAACAACGGTCCCAGCCGAAATGCCTGCGCGCCGAGCGCCAACGCCACGCTCCCGCTGACCCACGCCCACACGTAGGCGCGCGCGCGTGACCGGAAGTCTTCGCCCCACAGGGCACGCAGGTAGAGGCTTGCCGCGCCGAGCGACACCGCCCACAACAGCAGCTCGATGCCGTCGCCCCACGTCAATTGAACACCGCCCCGCCCACCCACGACCAATGCGACACGGCCAATGAACGCGATGAGCCCGGCGCCGAGGTAGACGCTCGCGGTCGACTTGTAGAAGCCGCGCTCGATTTCGTGAAACGGGGGGATACTTAGCGCCAGCAGGCCGCCGACATACAGCTCGGCAAAGACCAACAGAAAACAGCGGGCAAACGTCTCCATCGATTGATCGTAGACGAGGGGCGACGTGCGTCTTAGCGGTGCGGCGCGGGAACGAGTCCGCGTTCGCCGATGCGGCGTCGCTGCCATAAGCGAATCGCGCCTGCGGCACTGCAGAAGAGCCCCAACAGCATCAGCATGCGGCCACCGCTCTGTACGACTTTGTAGAAGTCGAGCTTGGCGTTGGCGAGCGTGTACTCGTCGCTTCCACGTTGCAGCGGACCCAGCAACGTGGCCGTCGTGCGCGCGGTCAGGTAGCGGAAGTCTTCGTAGTCGTCGACCGACGTGGGTAGATTGCCCGCCGCCAGGAGACGTTCGTACTCCGCCCCCTTATCGACGCCGGTGTACCAATTGCCGAAGCCGATCACGATGAGCAACAGGCCGATCGGGAGCAATGAGTCGCGTAGCGTAGCCATCGAGTGATCGGTAACATGTCGCCCTGCACGCGGCAAGATGTTGGTTGCGCCGTTGGAAGTGCTACGTTATAGCCAAACAGGATAGCCAAACAGGTACGCGGTGGTGTGGCGGGGTGTGTCGCGCAGCGATGAACCACTCAATTCAAATCCAGGCCTACGCGGCGGCGACGACAGGTCGTCGAGGACAGGCGGCGCACGTATGAGTACCGCGGCGCTGGTGACCCGCATGCTCGCAGGCGACCGTTCGGCACTGGCGAAGCTGATGACCTTGGTGGAGAACCAAGCGGCCGATACCGGCACGGTCATGAGCATGATCCACAGCCGCTGCGGTCGCGCCTACACCATCGGCATCACCGGCCCGCCGGGTGCCGGAAAGTCCACCCTGGTCGATCGCATTGTCGGCAAGCTACGCGAGGGCGGACACAGCATTGGCATCCTGGCGATCGATCCATCGAGCCCGTTCTCCGGCGGCGCGGTCCTCGGTGACCGCATTCGTATGCAGAGCCACTTCCTCGATGAGCAGGTCTTCATCCGCAGCTTGAGCACCCGCGGCAGCCATGGCGGTTTGGCACGCGCGACCCGCAAGATGGCGCTGTTGCTCGATGCGTTCGGGAAAGAGTTCGTCATCGTCGAAACCGTAGGAGTTGGCCAGACGGAGCTCGACGTCATGCGCGTCGCCGACACCACCATCGTCGTACTGGTGCCGGAGGCTGGCGACACCGTGCAGACGATGAAGGCCGGGTTGCTCGAAATTGCCGACGTCTTCGTCGTGAACAAAGCCGATCGGGAAGGCGCCATGCGCATCAAGACCGAGCTCGAGATGATGCTGCACCTGCGGCCCGCGGCCGATTGGACCGTCCCCGTCTTGCTCGCCGAAGCGACGAACGGCAAGGGAATCACCGAAGTACTCGACGCTGTGACGCGCCATCGTGCGCTGCGCGCCACCCGCGGTGTGGGCGCCGTGCAGAGTGCCGCTGCGCGTCAGGAAGAGCTCGTTGCGGCGCTGCGCGAGGAAATCGGCCGGCGCATCGATGCGCGCTTGGAGAACGGACGCTTCGGCGCGTTGCTCGAACGGGTAACGCGTGGCGAGATCGATCCCTACCGAGCCGCGCTACAGCTGATCGACGATGAGGAGAGCGTCCGCGCCCTAGTGGGACGCCCGCCGGTCGCATGAGCCTCGCACGCACATTCGTCGTTGGTGACATCCACGGGTGCGTCGACGAGGTTGACCGGCTCCTCGAAGCGATCGCACCAGGTCCCGCAGACACGATCGTCTTCCTCGGCGACTACATCGACCGCGGACCATCACCGCGCGCGGTGATCGATCGCATGATCCGTTTGCGCCACGAAGGCCCACGTTGCGTCTTCCTGAAGGGCAACCATGAGGACATGTTTCTTGCCTACATGGGCGAACGTGGCCACTACGGCGAAGCGTTCCTGTTCAACGGCGGCGAGGCCACGTTGCGCAGCTACGGCTTAGAGGGACAGCCGCCCGCCATCGTTGCCGCGCGCATCCCACTCGACCATCTGGAGTTTCTGCATTCGCTTGAAATGCGCTTTCAGCAGGAGCCATTTCTGTGCGTGCACGCCGGCGTGGCGCCGAACCGCTCGCTCGACGACCAGCGGGACGAGGACCTGCTCTGGATCCGAGACGCGTTCATCGCCCACCCGCACCGGTTCGGCTGCACGGTGCTCTTCGGTCACACGCCGCAACGCGAGGTGCTGTTCGATCAGCCGTACAAAATCGGGCTCGATACCGGTTTGGTATACTGGAACAAACTGAGCTGTCTGGAGCTGGGCGAGCAGCGCCTCTACCAGATCCGCCGCGCCGAGCACAGTGTTAGCAACCGGTTGCTTCCCGGGCTGTCGGAGATGACACCCGCTCGCCCGTAAAGCCGGTAGCGAGACGCCAAGCCACACCAACCGCGGCCGGGGCAGTGCTACCCGAGGAATGCTGTTCGGCAAAACGTCATCCAGGTGACGAACCAGATGATCGGCGGTTCGCTCACGCGTACGGTACGATGTCTGCCCGGGTGTGTGGCACGGTCGATGGACTGGGTGCCTGGTCATGGAGACACCCTCGACGCCTCCGGACCGGGTGGCAACGTCGTCCCGACCCTCCACTTCCGCGTGCTGCCTCTTCCTGGGTAGTGTCCTGCTCGCTGCAGCAGTGGTGTGCCCGGTTCGGGCCGACGATTTGCCGGGTGTCATCGAGACAGTTGTCGGGGGCGGCAACGGCGATGGACACTCGTCCTTGAGCGCGGTCGTCGATCCACGCGGGTTGGCGGTCTGCCCGCGCGGTCCGGGTGGCCGTCTTGACCTGTACATCGCTGACGGCAAAGGCAACCGTGTGCGCCGAGTGGATGGCGTGACCGGCGTTGTGAGCACGATCGCTGGGACGGGCGTAGCCGGCTTCACGGGGGACGGTGGGTTGGCAACCGATGCCCAGCTGTCGTTCCCGCTCGATGTGGCCTGTGACGCCAATGGTAACACCTATCTCGCCGATGGCTTCAGCAATCGCCGGGTGCGTAAGATCGACCGGGCCGGGTACATCAGCACGGTCGCCGGCAATGGGCAGCACGACTTCTCCGGTGACAATGTCCTTGCCACCCAGGCTGCCATGGCACCGTATGCCCTCGCACTCGATGCCGCCGGCAACATCTATATAGCCGATGCTGACAACCGGCGGGTGCGCAAGGTAGGCCTCAACGGCATCATCACCACGGTGGCTGGCACAGGTGTGTACGGCTACGCGCACGACGGCAGACCCGCCGCCCAGGAAGCTCTCGGATTTCCGTCGGGCGTGGCTGTTGATGGGACCGGCCGACTGTACATCGCCGACTACAACAACAAGGTCATCTACCGGGTGACCAACGGGGTCATTGCCGTCTTCGCTGGTGACTACGTTCCTGCCTATGGCGGTGACGGCGGGCCCGCAACCAGTGCGCACCTGTACCTACCGAACCGCGTCGCTGTCGATCCATTCGGTAGCGTGCTCATCGTCGACCAAGGGAACAACCGCGTCAGACGCGTGGATACCGCGGGCGTCATCACCACGATTGCCGGCGACGGCACCGTTTCCTCGGCCGGCGACGGTGGTGCCGGCACGCGCGCCGGGTTGTTCCCACTGCGAGCAGTGGCCAGCGATCCATCGGAAAACGTGTATATCGGCAGCTCCGTGAGCGGCGCGGAACCGTGGTCCTATGACAACCGTGTCCGCATGCTCGACAGTAGCGGCACCATCGACACCCTTGCGGGCATCAGCGACAACGGCGATGGGCCTTCACCAGCCGACGCGGTCATTGATCCACACGGACTACTGACCGGGCGACAATCGTGGTTCAACGACGTGTACATCGCAGACAGCCGGAACAACCAAGTTCGCAAGCTCGACGGCGTGACCGGTGCGGTGAGCACTATTGCCGGTACCGGCGAGGCCGGCTTCTCGGGGGACGGCGGTCCCGCCACGGCTGCGCGGTTGTCGGGTCCTTCGGATGTTGCGGGAGACGCGGCCGGCAATCTCTACGTCGTCGACCAGAACAACCAGCGCGTGCGGCGCATCAGCAGTCGCGGCATCATCACAACCGTGGCTGGTAGCGGCGCCTTCGGCTACAACGGCGATGCCGTCCTCGCAGTGAGCGCGGCGCTCGCCTCGCCCACGGGTGTTGCCGTCGACAACAGCGGCAACGTGTACATCGCCGATCGCTACAACTACCGCATCCGCCTGGTGACCCCCCAGGGCATCATCAGCACGGTGGCCGGCAACGGCACGTACAACCCCCAGGGCTCGTCGGGCGATGGTGGGCCCGCAACCCAAGCGCAACTTGGCGTCCCTACCGACGTAGTGGTTGCCCCCGATGGGAGCCTCTACGTTGCGGAGTTCGGGACGCACCGGGTGCGGAAAATCCGGACCAACGGTATCATCATCACCATCGCGGGAAACGGCAACTATGGCGCGGGTGGCGACGGCGGACTCGCGGTGAATGCACAGCTCAACGGACCGTTCGCTCTCGCGCTCGACGTGGCCGGTAACCTCTACATCGACGACTCAGCCAACCAGCGCGTGCGACGGATTGATGTTGTGTCCGGACTCATCACGACCGTTGCCGGCAACGGCAATGCCGGAACGCAGGGTGACGGCGGACCTGCCACTGACGCCAATCTTTACCCGCCTAGCGGTATCGGCGTCGACGCGAGCGGCCACCTGTACATCGCCCAAGCGGACAGCTCCCGTGTGCGCCGAGTGTTGTTGAGTACGGCTCCGACGCTCCCCGTGCCGACGAGGACGTTTACTCCGACGCCGTCCGTTGGAGCGACGCGTACTCCGACACCAACGGCCAGCCGAACAGCGACCCGAACGGCCACGCCGACCGCGAGTCCTCAACCGACGCAGACGGCTCGCCCGACAAGTCCGCCGAGTTTCACTTTCACCCCGACGGTCGCTCCCACATCGATACCGACGCTCCGACTGACCCCGACCCCTTTCGGAACGCCGAGTGCCACGCCAACGCTCTCGCTGACGGTGAGCGGGCACATCGGTTACCAGCGGAGCGGACTGGAAGTGCATGATGCGACTGTGCAGCTCAGTGCCGACGTGCTACCGCGCGACGCAGCCCCGGCCATGATGCGAGCGGCGACCGATGACGCCGGAGAGTACGCCTTGTACGGGGTTAGCGGCGGCGCCTGGCGGATAGAGCCGCAGAAGGTCGGTGGTGTCGAGGATGCGATCAACGCCGTCGATGCCGTCTACGCTTTGCAAGCGGCTGCGGGGTTGCGTGGCTTCCGCGCCGACGAACAGCTGGCGTGCGACGTTGATGCCGACGGGCAGGTTTCCAACGCAGATGCGGAGATGATGCTCCAACGGGCTGTGGGCCTGGTTCCTCGGTTCCCGGTTGCGCTCCTGTGTCAGTCTGATTGGGTCTTCACGCCCGAACCCGCTGCCATGGCGCAACAGAACCTCATTGCTCCAACCGTGAGTAGCGGCAGCTGCCAGCCAGGCGCCATTGTGTACCGCCCGCTCAACAGTGATGCCACCGATCAGGACTTCTCCGCACGCGCGTTCGGCGATTGCTCTGGCGATTGGCAACCGGCGACGACGGCCGTTCGGAGTGGGGCCCGATCGCTGGCTGCCCCGTCGCAGCCGGTGCTGCGGCACTTTCAACGTCTGCGAGACCGCGTTCGTGTGTCGATCTACGTGCAAAGCCCCGGGACCTTTCACGCCGTCGACGTGCAGCTCGCGTACAATCCTGCAGTGCTCAGCGCGCCGCGCGTGGCGCAGACGCGTCGGGTCAAGGCCGCGCTCATGGCCACGAATGATCAGGAGCCCGGCCTCGTCGCGATTTCGCTGGCAAGCGCACATCCTGTGCGCGGCGGGCGCGTGCTGACCGTCGACTTCACCATCAACGTTCCCGGGACGCGTCCCGCGCCGGCGAGCGTGATCATGCTCGTCGGGCGAGTTGTTCAAGTTCAGTGACGGGGAATGGACTCGAGCAACGCGAGCTTACGTTGCAAGTGATCGAGCAGCGGCTGCGGTGAAGCGGGGTGACCCGTGGCGCGCCGGATCAACTCCGGCGCCCGATAGGTTTGCCCGAGGCTGTGCACGTGTTGGCGCAACCAGCCAAGCAGCGTGTGGAACTCGCCTCGCGCGAGTAGAGCATCGAGCGGACCGAGCGTCGTCTCCGCGGCGCGCGCCAGCTGGGCGGCGTAGATGTTGCCGAGTGTATAGGTGGGGAAATAGCCGATGGCGCCGCTTGCCCAGTGGACGTCTTGCAGCACGCCGTCACGGTCGGTCTCCGGGACGACTCCGAGGTAGTGCCGCATCTTGGCCTGCCACGCCTCCGGCAGGTCGTCGACACGCAAGCTGCCGTCGACCAGCGCGCACTCCAGCTCGAAGCGCAGAATGATGTGCAGGTTGTAGGTGATCTCGTCTGATTCGGTGCGGATCAACGACGGGCGTGCCTCGTTGACGGCGAGCAGCACCGCCGAGAGCGAGGTGTCGGTGATCGCAGGAAAGAATTGGCGCGCCAGCGGCAGCAGAGACGTCCAGAATCCTTCGGACCGGCCGACCTGATTCTCCCAGAGCCGCGACTGCGACTCGTGGACACCCAGTGAGCACGCCTCGCCACGCGGCGTGCCGCGCGCTGCCGGATCGAGGCCTTGCTCGTAGAGTCCGTGCCCCGTCTCGTGGATGGTCGAGTAGAGCGCGTAGCGCAGATCGTGCGGATCGTAGCGCGTCGTCAGTCGCACGTCCTCGCCGATGCTCGTCGAGAACGGATGCGCCGCTTCATCGAGTCGCCCTCTGTTGAAGTCGAAGCCCAGCCGTTCGGCGACGGCCCGATTGAACTGCCGCTGCGCTTCGATGGGGAAGTCGCCGCGCAGTGCTGTGGTCGAAACGGTCCGCCCGGCGAGGCGTTCGACCAGGGGGAGCAGCCCATCGCGCAACTCGCGGAAGACCGGCTCGAGCTGTGCCACTGACATCCCGGGCTCGTAGGCTTCGAGCAGCACGTCGTAGGCGTCGCGACGCGCATCGATCGCGGCGGCGACGCGGCGCTCCGTTTCGACGATGCGTT
>JBGQHM010000318.1:0-7767 GCA_041497995.1 Binatia bacterium
CCTGTCCGACCGATACCGTGCAACCCAGTAGCGTCGTCTGCCGCGCCGCCGCGGGCGAGTGCGACCAAGCGGAGACCTGTCCGGGGACCGCGGGGCAGGCATGTCCGGTGGCGGACGCCAAGAAGAGCAGTGGCACGGCGTGCACAGCGGACAGCAACCCGTGCACGCTCGACCAGTGCAACGGGGCGAGCAATACCTGCCAGCACCCGGCGGGCAACGCGGGCGCGGTGTGCCGGGCCGGGTCGGGCGATCTGTGTGACCCCGACGAGATGTGTACGGGGACCAGCACGACGTGTCCGGCCGACGTGAAGCAATCGGCGATGTTCGTCTGTCGCGCGGCTGTGGACGTATGCGACCTAGCGGAGACGTGTACGGGGACCGCGGGGCAGCCATGTCCGGTGGCGGACGCCAAGAAGAGCAGTGGCACGGCGTGCACAGCTGACAGCAACCCGTGTACGCTCGACCAGTGCGACGGGGCGAGCAACGCCTGTCAGCACCCGGCGGGGAACGCAGGTGCGGTGTGCCGGAGCGGATCGGGGGATCTGTGCGACCCCGACGAGACCTGTACCGGGACCGGCACGACGTGTCCGGCCGACTTGGTGAAGTCCAGCGCGTTCGTCTGTCGTGCGGCGGCTGGCGAATGTGACCAAGATGAGCTGTGCTCAGGGAGCGCTGGGCAGAAGTGTCCGCCAGTGGACACCAAGAAGAGCAGTGGTACGCCGTGTACACCCGACAGCAACCTGTGCACGCTCGACCAGTGCAACGGGACGAGTAATACCTGCCAGCACCCGGCCGGGAACGCGGGTACGGTGTGCCGCCCTGGGTCGGGTGACGCCTGTGATCCGGACGAGACGTGTACCGGTAACAGCGCCACGTGTCCTGCCGATGTCGTGAAGGCTAGCACGTTCGTCTGCCGCGGCGCGGCTGGCGAGTGCGACTTGGATGAAACGTGCCCAGGGGTGGCGGGCCAGACGTGTCCGACGCTCGATGCCAAGAAGGGCAGCGGAACGGTCTGCACGGGCGATGGCAATCCGTGTACGCTCGACCAGTGTGACGGAAGCACCGTGGTCTGTCAGCATCCGGCCGGCAATGCAGGGGCGACGTGCCGCGCGCCGGCGGGGCTCTGCGATATCGCGGAGACCTGCAGCGGCAGCAGTTCGACGTGCCCGGCGGATAACTTTGCGCCCAGCAGCACGGTGTGTCGGGCTGTAGCGGGCCTGTGTGACGTTGCGGAGCACTGTACAGGTTCGAGCCCAGCGTGCCCAAGCGATGCGTTCGAGCCGAGCAGTCTAGTGTGCCGCGCTGCGTCGACGTCATGCGATCCGCCGGAGAAGTGCACGGGGTCGAGCCCCAGCTGCCCGGTCGATACAAACCCGGACCTCGACTGCGACGGCATCGCGAATGAGATCGATAACTGCCGGAATGTGTACAACCCGGATCAAGCGGATAGCGACAAGGATCGGGTGGGCGATGCCTGCGACAACTGCCCGACGATCTTCAATCCCGCACAGAGCGATCAACATCCTGACGATGCCATGGGCGACGTGTGTTCGCCGGACAGTGTGAAGGCGTATTTTACACCGACGCACCTGTGCATGTGGGCGAATACCCTCGGCACGATCGACGCAAATGGTGTCTTGATCGTGCAAGGCATATTGGATGTGAGCAGTTTTCCCAATGCGACCGGGGACATGCTTTTCAACGGCGAGATCGCGTTGGGTATCGCCGGGGGAGGGCTGAAAGACATCGAGACGATGTGGTTTGATCCGCTGCGTTGCGTCACATTCGGGCGCGGAGCCAGAGTGCGCTGCATTGGCAGCACTGGCGAGGTGGCAACCTTCCGACAACGGGGGAGGAGGCCACCGAAGAATATGCAGTACAAGGTGAAGATTGTCGCCACCGCTCGGTCCTATACACCACCGATCAACGATGACGGGCTGGCCGTGGTGTTCTCTACCGGAGATGGCGACCTGATCTTCCAATTCAGCGGCTGCAGCATCCGGGAGGATAGGACCCTGACCTGCCGTCCTAAGCCTTAGGGGGCGGTCTGCGCGGCGAGTCAGGCTATGGCCGGTTTAGCGTGCGCGTGGGCACCCATGCTCCACGCGATGCGGGAAGGCGGAGAGCCGCCCGGATGGTCGCGCGGCGAGCCTGATCACTGACGAGTTGCGTGAATGTCCCGGTGTAGCGGTCGAAGCTGCACTCGACCCCGCCGATGTTGAAATCCGGGACGGTGTCGGGGTCAATGACCAACGTGGCGCCGTCGTCCGAAAGTTGCATCACGCCGCTCAGGGGTCGCGGCGTGAGATCGTCGCCGAGGAAATACGCGATGATGGTTGCAGACGTTGGGGAGGTCGCGACGCCGCCGAACGTGATGAGCGGATCACTGCCGATGCTGATGGCGAGGAGATTGCCGTCGCCCAGCGCCAAGGCGCTCAGGTCTGTCGGGCACGTGGCGTTACTGCTGAACGGTCCGGCGTAGCCGCAGGACGCCCCCTGACTGAGCGTGTCATCGACGAACGTGTACGGGCAATGCTCGACGGTGGGTGTCGGGGTTGGGAGGGCAGCGCACCCCAGCAGCGCGGCGTCCACTGCTTTGATGATTTCATCGACGGTGACCACATCGTCGCCGTTCAGATCGCCCGGGCAGACGCCAGCGGCGCAACCGTTCAGCAGCGAGTTCACCGCGGTAATAATCTCGTTGATGCTGACCGAGTCGTCGCCGTCGAGGTCACCTGGACACGGCAGGGAGCGCGCCGCCTGCGGCAGCAGAGCCGATGCAACGGCGAGGGCAACGAACCGAAAGAGCCACCGCATCAGGCGACGACCGAAGGGGAGCAGCCGTAGATGCGTTCAGGACGAGGCCGTGCCGGCGGTACGCAGGAGTGCGTTGGCCTCGCGACCCTTCCACGCGCAGTAGCGGCGCAGGCCGTCGTGCCCCAGCTCGTACGCCATGGCCATCACGACGGCGTCGTCGAGGTGGCCGACACGTGGCAAGAAATCCGGAATGATGTCCAGCTCGTCGGCGAAGTACGACACGGCGGCCGCCAAGAGGCTGATCGTATAGTACGGGATCTGCGGGCAGGCGCCGTCGACGTGGTCGCGCAAACAGTCCAGCGCCAAGGCCAGCTGTTCGCCCAACAGGGCCAAGTGGTCCGTCTGCAGGCTGGCGCCGCGGTCGCGCAGCTCATCTTCAGTCTGCATCAAGGCGGTGACGTCGGCCGGTGCCACGCGATTCGCCAATTCGTAGAGGATGGTGCGAATGTCGGCGCGGTCCAGCAGCGGCGCGTGCATTGGTGTTGCGCGTGGCTTCTTTACGGACGTACGCGGCGAGCGCCTGGCCGGTGTCTTTCGGGGCATCGAAGGTCTCCACTGAATGCCCGGCGAGCGTACGCCAGATCGCGCACGGCGACAAGGGCCGCCGCGAGCGTCGCGGTGGAGCGGTCGGCTCTTGACCCTTGCTCAGTGCGGGCTTAGAAACGCGGGGCGATGCGCAGCCTCACCGAATCTGACGACTCTTCTCGACGGCACCGCATCGGGCAACTGTAGCAGGTGCCAACGTGACGACAGCGGCGGACCGGCTGCACCTCCTGTACGAAGTCAATCGACGACTGACCACCTTCGACGATCTCGACGAGCTGATGCGCTACTCCACGCGCCGGACGTGTGAGCTGTTCGGCGCCGACGGCTGCGCCCTCTTGTTTCTGGATCGTGAGCAGCGCCAGTTCTACTTTCCGGTTGCGAGTCAGAGCGCCACACAACAAGCCGCGCAGGAACGCTTGGCCGAGATCCGCTTTCCCGCCGATCAAGGCATCGCCGGCTGGGTACTCACGCACGACCATGCAGTGCTGGTCCCCGATGTCGCGGTGGACCCCCGCTTCTACGCCGGAGTTGACCAGGCAACGCGGATGACGACGCGCGCCGTGCTGTGCGCACCACTGCGCAGTCGGTCCGGAAATATCGGGGTCATCGAAGTGGTGAACCCGGCGCCAAACGCCCTGACGACGGACGATCTGGAATTCCTTGATGCGCTCGCCGCGGACATCGCTGTCGCCCACGAGAAGGCGATGCTGTACGACCGCTTGCGCGGCGAAGTCACCGGGCTGCGGCAAGCTGTCCGCATCGCGGGAATCGCGTTGCTCGCCCTCGGTGCCTTGCTAGGCATGGGTGGCGTGATCGCTCACTTGGCATGGGCACTCCCGCTGAGGGAGCTGCCGACGCGGCCCGGAATCTTGGGCGCCATTGTGTCGGTAGTCGTGGGTGTTGCGCTCCTCGGGATCGGGAATGGTTGGCTCATCCCCAAGACGACGAGCGTCCATGCGTAACATCGCCAGCAGCCGGCCAAAGAGGCCGACGCAGATCCAGGCCGGCTGCTGGCGACGGCTCACTGCGGCGGCGGTGGGCAGGCCGTGAGGCACGCGCGGAATTGCTTGTAACACTGCTTGAGCGCGGCGTGGTCGAGGTTCTCGCGGCACGTGTCGCGGCACTGAAATGCCTTCACCTGGGCGGCGTCGACACACGCATCACGCTCGGCCGAATCCTTCGGTAACTGCTTGCAAGGATCCTTGTCGGCCTCGAACTGCGTTTCACATCCTTGCTTACAGGCGTCCAACGCATCCAACGACGGTGCGACGCACGTGCTGCGTGCAGCGCGGCACGTCTCGGCGCAGTCGTGGCTGATGTTGCGGCACATGTCTTTGGAGACCTGGTACGCCTCCTGACACGCGTCCCTGCAAGCCTTGTTCTCTTGCTTCGCGTCATCCTTACACTGCGATAGGGATGAGCTGTCGGCCCATGCTGCGCTGGTAAGCCCGGCGGCGATGAGCAGTGCACCTACAAACGATGAGCTCAGCCTCGCTCTCATCGGTCTCCTCCTTCGCCCCCCGAAGGTTTGCCTCTTAGAATACGAGGTACGCTCAGCTGTGGAGAAACTCAAGAATAGAAAACATCGAGCGGCGTATTGAGCCGCTGAACGGTTGGAGCAGAGCGGCGAAGCGCACCAACGGCGCCCTGCGCAGGCGCTGCGGTGCCTTACCGTTCCGTCGAGACGATCGCCGTTGCGGCGGCGCTCCACACGCCGCCGGTGCCGTGACAGATGGCGACGGCGGCGCCGGGCACTTGGCGCGGCCCGCATTCGCCGCGCAGTTGTCGCACTGCTTCGATGATCGTGAAGATGCCGAACATCCCGGTGTGCGTGTACGACAGGCCGCCGCCGTTCGTGTTCATCGGAAAGTCACCGCCAGGTGCGGTCCGCTGCCCCGACACGAAGGGGCCGCTCTCGCCGGCCTTGCAAAAACCGAGCGCTTCGAGGGCCAGCATCGGTACGATCGTGAAGGCATCGTAGAATTGCGCGACGTCGATGTCCGCATGCTGCACGCCCGCCATCCGGAAGGCGCGCTCCCCCGAGCCGACGGCAGCGTCCCAACGGCTGAACGACGGCATCTGGCTCACCATCTGGTGCGTGATGCCCTCACCGGTGCCGAGCACGTACACCGGCCTCTTCGGTACGTCGCGGGCGCGCTCCGCCGAGGTGACGATGACGGCGCCACCACCGTCGGTGACCAGACAGCAGTCGAGCAGATGGAACGGCCAGGCGATGAGCCGCGAGCTCAGCACGTCGTCGATGGTGAGCGGATCGCGCATCGCCGCCTTCGGGTTCATCGCTGCCCACTTGCGTGTCGCGACAGCGACCTCTGCCAGTTGCTCGCTGGTAGTGCCGAACTCGTGCATGTGACGAGTTGCAAGCATGCCGTAGCCCGTCGCCGGTCCGGACGTCCCGTAGGGCAGCTCGAACTGGCTCATTGTGGAGTCGTCTCCCCAGCGCGGTGCCGGCATGGCGATGCGCGAGTAGCCGCTCTCGCCGTGCGTGATCAGCGCGACCTCGCACAAGCCGGCATTGATCGCAGCCATGGCGTGCTCGATGTGCAGGATGAACGAGCAGCCACCCACCTGCGTGCCACCGACGAAACGCGGCCGGATGCCGAGGTACTCGGGCACGTCGTTGGCCATGTTGCGGCCCGAGGTGAACACCGCATCGATGTCGCTCTTCTTGAGCCCGGCATCCGCGAGCGCGTTGTACGTCGCTTCCATGTGGAGCTGCAGCGACGACTTGTGTGGCAAACGTCCCAGCTCGTCGGATTCGGCGACGCCGACGATGGCCACGGTGCCGCGCATCTTGCTCACGTCGGATGCCATCAGCGCGGACTCGGTCGAAAATGCGGGAGAGCGATCTCCGCGGTGATGTCCTGGAAGACCACTTCCACCGGCATGTCGCAGCGGATCTTCTGCGGGTCGGGCTCGACGCCGACGATGTTCGTCATGATACGGGCGCCCTCCTCCAGCTCCACAATGCCGATGACAAACGGTGCCGTCAGGGGGAAATTGCGCGGCGCCCGATGGTTGATGACGAAGGTGTGCAGCCGACCTCGGCCGCTCACCTCCACCCACGTCACGTTGCGCGACAGGCAGTTGGGGCACAGTGGGCGCGGGTAGAAGTAGTGCCGCGTGCAGTCGCTGCAACGTTGGATGAGCAGCTTGTGTTGCTTGGCCGCGTCCCAGAAGGGCTTTGTCTCGGGGGTCGGCTTCGGTATTGGTCCAGTGTATGCGTTGGGCATGGCGGGATGTATCCGGGAGTCGGCGAGCGTTATAGGAACGTGCGTTCAGTGGGTCAAGGGGAGGAAGTGATTCATCGGCTCAGTGAGTCAGTGATTCATTTGGGAGAAAAATGAAGGTCGTTGTGCTCGATGGCTACACGTTGAATCCCGGCGACAACCCGTGGGATGAGTTGGCACGGCTCGGAGAGCTCACGGTGTTTGATCGTACGCCGCCCGATCAGATCGTTGCGCGCGCCGCGGACGCTCAAGTTGTGCTCACCAACAAGACACTGTTGGCAGCGACGACACTGGCGCAGCTGCCACGGCTGCGGTTCATCGCGGTGCTGGCCACCGGCTACAACGTCGTCGATGGCGCCGCCGCACGCGTGCGGGGCATTCCCGTATCCAATGTTCCGGAATACGGCACACAGTCGGTGGCGCAGCACGTCTTCGCACTCCTGCTCGAGCTCTGTCACCACGTCGGGTTGCATGACAGTGCGGTCAAGGCAGGCGAGTGGACTCGCTCCGTGGACTTCTGCTTCTGGAAGACGCCGCCGATCGAGTTGAGCGGCCAGACGATGGGCATCGTCGGTCTGGGGCGCATAGGGCGGCGCGTCGGGACGCTGGCGCATGCGTTCGGGATGAATGTCCTCGCCGCAGGCGGTACGCGGCGTGATGACCCTGGCTACCGACCGTTCGCGTGGAGTACGATTCCGGAGCTGTTCGCCGCAGCCGACGTGATCAGCCTGCACTGTCCACTGACGGTGGACAATGCAGGGTTTGTGAACCGTGACATCCTGCGGCACGTCAAGCCATCGGCGTTTTTCATCAACGTTGCCCGCGGCGGTTTGGTCGACGAAGCTGCGCTGGCCGAAGCGCTGAATGCTGGCCACCTCGCCGGTGCTGCCGTCGACGTCGTGTCGCACGAGCCGATGCGCGCGGACAATCCGCTGCTGCGGGCGCGCAACTGCATCATCACGCCGCACATCGCCTGGGCCAGCCTCGCGGCCCGCCGGCGACTGATGGCGGCGACCGTGAAGAACGTCGTAGCCTTCATCGCCGGGCGCCCGATCAACGTCGTCAACTGAACGGCGCTGTGGTAGCGTCGCGCGCATGGAACCCATCCGCCTCATCGTCTACTCGGACTACTTGTGCCCGTGGTGCTACCTCGGCA
>JBGQHM010000319.1:0-7766 GCA_041497995.1 Binatia bacterium
ACCGAGGAGATGCTCCGCAAGGCGTGCGCGGTGCGGCCCGCGGACGTGTGCATCGTTCCTGAGAAGCGTGCAGAGCTGACCACGGAAGGCGGGCTCGACGCCGCCGGCCAATTGGAGACGCTCGGCCGTGTCGTTTCCGGGCTGCGCAGCGCCGGCATCTGCGTCAGCCTGTTCATCGACCCCGAGGCTCGCCAGATCGAAGCGGCGCGGCGACTTCAAGCCGACGCGATCGAGATCCATACTGGCGCGTACGCTAATGCGCCAACCGCAGAGGCCCGCGCAGCCGAGATGCGCCGCATTGAAGAGACGGCGCGGATCGCGCACGCGGCTGGGCTCATTGTCAATGCGGGTCATGGACTAACACTGGCCAACGTCGAGCCGATTGCCGCGATCCCGGTCATGAACGAGCTGAACATCGGGCACAGCATCGTTGCCGACGCGATCTTCGTGGGGATGGAAGAAGCAGTGCGACGCATGAAGGCATGCATGCTCGCTGCGCGCAGCCGCTGAACATCCCGATCATGAGGAGATGCGATGATGGTGGCGCAGGCGTCCTCGCCTGCGCTCCTTGTAGGGTGGGTCGGGCATGATTCTCGTCACCGCCGCCGACATGCGTCGCCTCGACGCGCTCACCATCGAGCGCTACGGCACACCCGGCCACGTCCTCATGGAACGCGCCGGCGCGGGGGCGACGGACGTGCTGCTGGCGCAGTTTCCCCACGTTCGCCGCCGACGTGTCGTCATCGTCGCCGGCAAAGGTAACAACGGCGGCGACGGCTTCGTCATCGCGCGGCTGTTGCGCAAGAAGGGTGTTCGGGCCGAGGTGGTGCTGCTCGGCAAGCGCCTAGATGTGAAAGGCGACGCTGCGCGGATGCTAGCGTCGCTGCGGCGGGCGCGTGTCCCGCTCAGCGAGGCAACGTCGGCTAGCGACGTCGCCAAGCTCGTGGCCGCGTTCAAGGATGCAGTCCTACTCGTCGATGCGGTCTTTGGAACTGGATTGAATGCGCCGGTGCAGGGACTGCACGCCGACGTGCTGCACTTGATGAACGCCTGTGGCATACCGATCTTCGCGGTAGACATTCCCTCGGGGCTCGACGCCGACCGCGGTACACCACTCGGTGTGGCCATCCAAGCCGAAGCGACGGCAACGTTCGGGTTCGTGAAGATCGGTCAGGTCATCTATCCCGGCCTTGAGCATGTGGGCGCGTTGGCCGTGGTCGACATTGGCATCGCCCCCGAAGCGGTGACCGAGGTCCAGCCAAGAACGCGGCTGCTCGATCCCGCCGAAGTCAGGCCGCTCGTACCAGTGCGGGCGCCCGAGTCGCACAAGGGAACGTGTGGCCACGTACTGATCTTCGCCGGTTCGCGCGGCCACACGGGCGCGGCGCGTTTGGCGGCGCACGCCGCGTGTCGCACGGGTGCGGGCTTGACGACGCTGGCTGGCCCGGCATCGTTGAACTCGATCCTTGCGTCAGGAGTACCGGAAGCGATGACCGCGCTACTCGACGACGTCGATGGCTTGATGCGCTTCGACGAAGCGTGGGTGCGTGCGCTGTTGGAAGGCAAGACCGCCGTCATCGTCGGCCCCGGCCTCGGCACGCACGACGACGTGGCGAAGCTTGTCCGCTTCCTGCTGAGCGAAGTGGCGTTGCCGATGGTCGTCGACGCGGACGCACTGACGTGCATCGCGCGCGATCGCACGATGTTGGCGAGCGCACGAGCGCACGCGATCCTCACGCCGCATCCTGGCGAGATGGCGCGTCTGCTAGCTAGCGATACGGCGTCGGTGCAAGCCGATCGCGTGACCATCGCGCGCACGTTTGCGGCCGAGCACCGGTGCGTACTGGTGCTCAAGGGCGCACGCAGCGTGCTCGCAGCACCGGACGGGTCCGTGTGGATCAATCCGACCGGTAACCCCGGCATGGCCTCGGGTGGCATGGGCGACGCGCTGTCGGGAATCCTTGGTGCGCTTCTCGCGCAAGGGTTGTCGCCGGCGGAGGCGGCCTGTCTCGGCGTGTACCTGCACGGCGACGTGGCCGACCACGTGGCAGCAACACGCGGGCAGATCGGGTTGCTGGCGTCCGATATCGTCGAAGCCGTACCAGGAGGGCTTGCGCGGCTTGCTGTGTAGACGATAAGAACGCGGTGGCACAGTCGACCGAGCGCCTGAGAGGCGTTCCACAACTGCGGAGGACTCGTACGATGAAGTATCTGGTGATCGGATCAGAGGGACCTGGGTTTTCCTCACCCGAGGAAGCTGCGCAAGTGCTTGAGACGTTGGTGCTACCAAGCTTTGCCGCGCTTCTCGCGCTCGAGTCGAAAGGAAAGATTCTGGCGGGTGGGCTCCCCGTCGGCGAACGCACTTTCGTGTTCATCGTGGACGCGCCTTCGCATGAGGAATTGGATCGTCTCCTGCGCGACCTCCCTATGTGGGGAACGCTCGAGTGGGATGTGACGCCCCTGCAAACATTCCGCGCGCGCGCCGCGCAAGAACGCGGGGCGCTGAAGCAGATCAAGCAGAAGAAGCGGTAGAATCCGCGGGCAGCGCAGGTTGGAGCCCGATGTCAACCTGCGCTCCGAGGAGATCAGATGACGTTGCGCGTGGTAGGAGCGGGTCTGGGCCGGACCGGCACGATGTCGCTGAAAGTCGCGCTCGAGCGGCTGCTGGGCGCGCCGTGCTACCACATGATCGAGGTGTTCGCGCATCCCGAGCATTTGCCCGCATGGCACGGAGCCGCGCGCGGCATCATGCCCGACTGGCGCATGCTGTTGGCCGGGTATGGCGCAGCAGTCGACTGGCCCGCCGCGGCCTTCTGGCCCGAGCTGAGTGCAGCCTTTCCCGATGCAGTGGTGCTGCTCTCCGTGCGCGACCCGCAGTCGTGGTGGCAGAGCGCCAGCCAGACGATCTTCCCGGGGATCGAGAAGCAATCGGGAACTGACTGGCACGCCATGATCGAGGAACTGTTCGCCGAACGGTTCACCCGCGCACTCGATGATCCGGCGGCAGCGATGGCCGCCTTCGAACGGCACAACGCGCGGGTTCGTGAGAGTGTTCCCGCACGCCGCCTGGTCGAGTGGCGGGCAGGCGACGGCTGGGAGCCCCTGTGTGTCGCCCTCGACGTGCCTATCCCCAACGAGCCCTTCCCGCACACCAACACCAGCGAGGAGTGGCGCGCGCGGCACGGCAGTGACGTCGCCGGCGCGTGAGACGACGCACCCGTCCGCCGACCTATTCGGCGGCGTGACAGACTGCTTCGATGTTGTTGCCGTCCGGGTCGACGACGAAGGCGCCGTAGTAGTTCGGATGGTACTGCGGTCGCAGCCCCGGGGCGCCGTTGTCGCGGCCGCCGGCAGCGATGGCTGCGTGATAGAACGCATCAACCGTGCTCCGGTTCGAGCTGGCGAAGGCGACGTGAATCGGCTTGCCGTCACCCTGGGCAATCCAGAAGTCGGGCTTGCCGGCGGCACCGAGTCCGCCGACCGCACCGAACTCCATGATCACCGAGTAACCCAGCGGACCGAGGGCGCGCTCGAAGAAGACTTTGCTTTTCCCGTAGTCCGATACGTGCAGCGTGACGTGGTCAATCATTGCGAGCCTCCTTGCTCCAGAAGTCATCGACGCGCCGGCGCGCGTCATTCACTCGACCTACAAAATTCCCTCAAACGCCTTCGGGCGCGAGGGGTAGGAGAACACTGAACAGGCATCCCTCGCCCGGCTCGCTCCGCACAGAGACGTGACCGTGATGCGCGTCGACGATCGCCTTTGCGATTGGCAGACCCAAGCCGAGACCGCCCGAATCGCGCGCGCGCGAGGCGTCCGCGCGGTACAGCCGGTCGAAAACGTGAACCTGATCGTCCTGCGAGAGACCCGGGCCAGCGTCTTGCACTGAGAGTAAGGCGTGGCCGTCTTCCTGACGTGTCCTCACGATCACCTCTGACCCGGCGGGCCCGTAGCGCAGCCCATTGTCGAGCAGGTTGTCCACGACTTGACGGAGGCGGTGCGCATCACCGATGACCGGTACCGGCTGGGCATCGAGACGGACCTGCACTCCCTTCTCCTGGCTGCGGGCCGCGTGCGCCGTGACGGCGTCGTGCGCAATATCGGAGAGGTCGCAAGGACAAACGTCGAGCGCGAACTGGTTGGCGTCGACGCGTGACAGCGTCAGCAAGTCGTCCACCAGGCGTGAGAGCCGCTCTGCTTCGGTGAGCGATATCGTCAGCGCGTCCCGGTACTCGTCTGCGGAACGCGGTCGCCGTAGCGCGACCTCGACCGTTCCACGCAGATTTGCCAACGGTGACCGCAGCTCGTGCGATGCATCCGCCACGAAACGGCGCTGGGCGACAAACGCGGCTTCGAGCCGCGCCAGCATGTCGTTGAGCACGCGTGCCACTTCGCGCAGCTCGACATCAGGGTAGACCTCGGGGATGCGCGCTTGCAGATTCGTCCCACCGATCGTGCGCGCTGCAGTCGCGATTTGCTCCAGCGGTCTGGTCAAGCGACGGGCCAACCGGCTTGCACCGAATGCCGCGGCGATGCCGCCGATGACGAGGGCCAGTACGAGGGCTCCCAGTAACGAATCGAGAGAACGGTGCAGCGGGCGCGTAGGGATCGCAACCACGGCGACCAGCGGCGCACCGGCTGCGTCACGCAGCGGGTAGTAGATGCCGTGATACGGTTCATGGTTGCGCCGCATGTCGGCAAACACGACCTCACCTCTCAGCGCCCGTGTTTCCCGCTCGGCGTCCGTTTCCAGGACCGGACCGACCGCCAGGTTGGCTGTTTGCGTGCGGACGTGATGATTCTCGTCCTTGATTTGCGCGAACTTTTCGTATCCCAGCCCGAAGGGCGCAGTTAGAACGGGAATCTCTTCATGCACGTGCACTTCACCGCCCGGCTCGTCGATGGCGCCCGCAACTTCTATGCGGGCGATGCTCAGCAAGGCGCTGTCGAAGTTTGACAGCAAGGCCTCGCGCACGCGCAGATAGATCGCGAGGCTCGCCGCCGCGAGGACGCCGACGGCGAGCACGGTCATGCTTGCCGTCAAGCGGCGGCGAAAGGTGGAGGATCGCTGGTTGCTGGCCATTCGAGTTCCGCTGCCGCCCCGACTCTACCCTTTTCGCGAAGGAGAGTGGGTATCGGGTTGCGGCTCATCGTTACCTTCATCGGCGCTTGCCTCGAAGATGTAGCCGCCTCCGCGTACCGTTCTGATCAAGTCCGGCTTGCGGCCGAGCTTGTTGCGCAGGTAGCGGACGTAGACGTCGACGACGTTCGAATCAGGTACGGCGTGGCTGTCCCAGACGTGCTCCCACAGGCTCGTGCGAGTGACCACCTTGCCGGCATGGCGCACGAGGTACTCGAGCAGCTGATATTCACGCATGCTGAGCGCAATGACCTGACCGCAGCGCGTCACCTGCCGTCGGTCGATGTCGACGACGAGGTCACCCAAACGCAGCTGCGTGAGTGCTGGCATCGCCTGTCCCCGCCGCAGTAAAGCGCGTACACGCGCCAGGAGTTCCGCAAACGCGAACGGCTTGACCAGGTAGTCATCACCACCGCGCTCGAGACCGTGCACTCGATCCGCGACATCATCGCGCGCCGTCAGGAAGAGGATGGGGGTCTTCAGCCCGGTTGTGCGCCAGCGCTGACAGAGCGAAAAGCCGTCGCCACCCGGCAGCATGACGTCAAGCACGATGGCATCGTAGTCGTATAGCCGTACCGCCTCGTCAGCGCTCCCGGCGTCCGCGGCGATATCGACCGCGAATCCTTCCTCTGAAAGCCCCCGCCGGAGAAACGCGGCCGTGGGCTTTTCGTCTTCCACGATCAGCAACTTCACGCACGCTTCTATAGCGCATCTCGGATGAGAAGAAGATGAGAACATTCTCACCGGACTCTCACGCTCCTCTCATAGGGCCACGATTAGGATCGGGCGGGAACAGAATATGAGCGGCAGACGCCGCAGAGGAGGAGCGACATGAGAGAAGGCAGTAGGACAGTTGATAGCATTCCACGGGTTGTTCGGGCCAACCAGAGACTGCTCCGGAGCCTCGGCAAGGCGGGGGCCAGGAGTGTCCTGCAAATGATCTGTGTGCTCGCCTTGGCGGCATTGGGTTCAACTCCCGCCCTAGCCAGCACGGCTTATGGCGATCTGAACAACTTCGATGTGTTCAACGATACCGGCCAGGTTTGCCATGGCTTCGAAATCGAGCTGGATGATGTCCGTAGTACCGATATCACCTACACCTACGACTGGAACCACTACGGCGCCCCGATGATTTCCCAGGACAATTCCGACCCGCTTCACCCCAAGGTATTTGTCCGCTACGCAGCCAAGTACGTCTCCGGGGCCTTCTCGGCCTTCACCGCGGTTCCGTCGACACCACCATCACCGACGACCGGACACATGTGCACGGATCCGTCCGTCAATTTCGGCTGCGAACATTTCGGCGTCGGCTACTACGGTGCGCCCACGGTTGTCAGATACAACTGGCTCATTGAAGACCCGTCGGCTTCAGGCACTTTGATCCATGGTCCGGCGGTCAACGTGGCCACACCCACCTGGACCTATTACCCGGTCGGTCCGGTTCAACCCGTCGCGCAGGTTCAAGCGGTCATTCTGGCACCGCCGCCTCCCCCAGCACCGGTCTACGAATTCGGCGATGCCGTGTGGGTGAAAGCCATCGTGACGACATCACACAGCAACGCGGTCGTTGAACTGAAGGATCTGGTTTCCGACGACCCGAATGTTCCGAACGACAAGAACTGGAGGAACGGCGAACCGGATGAGGTTGAGGTTGAATGGCAGATCCTGCAGACGGAATTTAGCAATCCCGCCGGGGCAAACAACGATCTGGCCGGCGCGAATGAAGGCCTGCCAAATGGCGACGAAGTCGTCACCCGCCGTTACGAGTTCTACAAGTATGCCGGACCGCTCGACCCGGCATCCAATGAAGCGCAATGCGACAATTATCCGCAAATTTCGGATCCCGCCGACCCGAAATACAAAGCGGAATGCGATCCGGCCTCGGTCACCGTTCTTGGCGACTACATCGGCGCACAGATGGCCGGGTTTAACGTCGAAGCCGTCTTGGGTCTGATCGACCATATCCAGGATGGAGACATCAACGAGCCGTACACATCGAGGACGATTGTTGTTGGCGGCAATACCCCCTATGTGACGGCGGTCACCTTGGGCGCATTGCCCGCTGACTTGACCATCGATTCAGCAACAGGTGTGTTGTCGGGGACACCCACAGTCTCGGGAGATTTCTCATTCACTATCGCGGCGACCGATGCCGATTCCGTGCAGGTCAGCAAGGCCTACACAATGAAGGTCGTTGCAGCTCCTGCGGGCCTCTGCGACGGTGTCATCTGCAACGCCTCCGATGCGTGCCACGACGCGGGGACCTGCGACCCGGCGACGGGAATCTGCTCCAACCCGGCGAAGCCCGACAGCACGCCGTGCAACGACGGCAACGCCTGCACGCAGAGCGACAGCTGTCAGGCAGGCGTGTGCAGCGGTGCCAACCCGGTAAGCTGTAGCGCTTCCGATCAGTGTCACGTGGCGGGTACGTGCGACCCGACTAGCGGCACGTGCTCCAACCCGGCCGCAGCGAACGGCACGGCATGCAACGACGGCAACGCCTGCACGCAGAGCGACAGCTGTCAGGCAGGTGCGTGCAGCGGTGGCAACCCGGTAAGCTGCGGCGCTTCCGACCAGTGTCACGTGGCGGGTACGTGCGACCCGACTAGCGGCACGTGCTCCAAC
>JBGQHM010000320.1:0-7766 GCA_041497995.1 Binatia bacterium
CCGCACCCAGCGCCGGCGAATACTCTCAGCGCGTCGTCGAGCTCTTGGAGGCCGGCGCACAACACTCATAGTCCGGCATACCCTCCCATGCTAAAGAGGAACTGTACGAGCCCGGAGTAGGAATGAACGCCAAGATTCTCGTCGTCGAAGACGACCCGGACATCATGCGCATCCTGACACATACGTTGAAGGGTGCGGGCTTTCAGGTCGTGCCGGCGTACGGCGGTGAGGATGCGATCCGCAAGGTGAAAGTCCACATGCCCGACCTCGTGCTCACCGATCTCTCGATGCCGAAAGTCAGCGGCGTCGAGGTCATTGATGAAATCAAGCTTGATCCGGCCACGCAGCACATTCCGGTCATCGCCGTCACCGCACACGTCTGGGACGGCATCGCCCAATCGGCGGGCCAGGTCGGTTGCGATGGGTTCATCTCTAAGCCCTTCACGACCAAACAGATCCTTCAAGAAGTGTATCGGCACCTGAAACCGCCCGCCGCCTGACGGACACCCGACACCCCGGCTTGCAGTCGGCCCGCATTGCGGTCAGGAGAAGGCCGTGATCGCACGCGTTGTCCTCATTCCCGCAGCCGGTGATACCGGTGTGCTCGATTATGCCGTGGAGCCAGGCATGGAGGCCGCCATGTGTCCGGGTGTGCGCGTGCTGGTTCCCCTGGGTGCGCGTCGCGCCGTTGGCATCGTCACCGAGCTTGTAACCACGTCGTCGCACCCGCGCTTGAAGAAGATCCTTGCCGCACTCGATCCGCAGCCGTTACTGGATGCGTCACTGTTGCAGCTCTGTCGCTGGATGGCGGACTACTACCTGTGCTCGTTCGGCGAAGCCGTCTCTACTGCTCTGCCGGGCAGTGTGCGCATTACCATCGAGCGGACCGTGCGGGTGATCCAGCCACCGCCCGTTGTCGGCGAGCGAGTACCGGGCTCCGCGGCGCAGTTGCTCGAATGGTTGGTGACGACCGGCGCGCAAACTGTCCAAGCAATTGAAGCACGCTTCGGGGCTGACGCCCGCAAGGCGCTGGCGGCGCTGCGCCGTCGTGGATGGGTGACGATCGATGAGCAGGTCCGCGGCGGCGAAGGGCCAACGAAGCGCGAGCGCTACTACCGCGCCGCGTGCGAGCTGACAGCCGACGCGGTTGGCGAGTGGCGTCGCAAGCGTCCTGCGCAGTATGCCGTGTACGCGTATCTGCACGCGCACCCGCTGCGCCGGGCCAGCGCACGTGAGCTGCATGCGACGTTTCCCGGCGCCGCGCCGAAGCTGGCGGCGTTGGTGAAGGCCGGCATAGCGGAGATCGTCGAGGAGGAGGTGTACCGCCCGGTGCTACCGGCGGAGGTGAGTGCCGACCGGCCGGTGGAGCTCACCACGGCACAGCGCGACGCGGTAGCGGCGGTGGTCGAGAGCCTTGGGGTATTCCGCACGTTTCTGTTGTGGGGCGTCACCGGCAGCGGGAAGACGGAAGTCTACCTCCAGTCGATTGCGGCGTGTCTCGCGGCAGAGCGCACCGCCTTGGTGCTCGTACCGGAAATCTCGCTGACCCATCAGCTCGTCGATCGGGTCCGGGCGCGGTTCGGTGACCGGGTTGCTGTGTTGCACAGCGGCTTGAGTGACGGCGAACGGTGGGACGAGTGGCGCCGCATCGCGCTGGGGAACGTGCCGATTGTCGTCGGCGCGCGCTCAGCCGTCTTCGCGCCGCTGCCGCGTCTCGGGCTCGTCGTCGTTGACGAGGAGCATGATGCTGCGTTCAAGCAAGAGGACGGCATCCGCTACAACGGTCGCGACGTTGCGGTCATGCGCGCCAAATTCGCCGGCTGTCCCGCGGTGCTCGGTTCGGCCACGCCGGCGGTGGAGACCTTCCACAATGGGCAGACCGGACGGTACCAGATGCTCACGCTGCCCGAGCGGGTGGAAGCGCGTCCGCTGCCGGCTGTCGATATCATCGACCTGCGGCGCGCGCCGGCGGTGGGCAAGCTGGTGCTGATCTCGTCGCGCCTCGCTGCCGCACTGCAAGCCAATCTCGCCGCCCGCGGCCAGAGTCTCATCTTTCTCAACCGGCGTGGGTTCGCCAATTTCCTGCAGTGCCTGCAGTGCGGCGAGGCGTTGATGTGTCCGAACTGCAGCGTGACACTCACCCTGCATCGGCGTTTGCGGGCGTTGCGTTGCCATCATTGCGACTACACCATTCCGCCGCCCGGTGCGTGTCCGGACTGCGGCGGGCTGAGCTTGAGTGCGTGGGGTGCCGGCACCGAGCAAGTAGAAGCGGCGTTGCGCCAGATGCTGCCGGGGGCGCGCATCGGCCGCATGGACCGCGACACCACCAGCCGCAAAGGATCGCAGCGCGAGATCTTCGCGGCGTGGGAGCGGCGCGAGTACGACGTACTCATCGGTACACAGATGATCACCAAGGGTCACGACGTGCCTGGCGTGACGCTGGTCGGTGTCCTCCTCGCGGACTCGTCGCTCAACTTCCCGGACTTCCGCGCTGCGGAGCGCACGTTTCAGCTGCTCACGCAGGTAGCGGGCCGGGCCGGCCGGGGTGCGCGTCTTGGACGGGTCATCGTGCAGACGCTGCAGCCGGAGCACCTCAGCTTGCGCTGTGCGGCGCACCACGACTATCGCGCCTTCGCGGCACACGAGTTGGCGGCGCGCCGCGAGCTCGGCTACCCGCCGTTTGCACGCCTCGTGCAGATCCGTTGCGAAGGCGAGAACCCGCAAGCGACCGAGCGCATCGTGCACGCCGTCGCGGCGCAGGTGAAATCGAGCGCCGCGAAGGGTGTCGAGCTGTTGGGCCCGACCCCCGCGCCGATCGAGCGTTTGCGGCGCCGTTTCCGCTGGCAGCTCCTGGTGCGAGGTCGCGACGGTGCCGCCATTCGCCGCGCCGCCCGCGCCGGCTACGAGGCGGTGCGTCGTGCAGCCCGCGCCGTCGACGTGCGGGTGCTGATCGACGTCGATCCGTACGGCATGCTGTGAACGGGCATACGTGAAGTCTCGGATTTGTTCTCGTAACCGTCTCTGCTATGTAGACAGCAACGAGGCAACGAGCGATGCCACGTGCCAACGGGAAGCAGACATCCACCGATCTCACGCCGCGCGACGAGCTCGCACTTTCGGCAGCGGTCGCGCAGATGCGCAGGATCGTAAAGGACCTCACCCGGACGACGGCTCGAATGAACCGCACCCTCGAGCGTCGGCTGCAGCAGCTGGAGGCTCTGCGCCAGTGAGTCTCCTCACTGACTTCAGGAACCTGATTCAAGACCTTCTCGTATTCCAGCGAAGCCTCCGAGATCTCGAAGTGCGGGTCGACAGACTTTCTCAGGAGAATGTCGCCCTCAGGCACGACCTGATTCGAACTCAACAAGAACTGCATGGCCTCCGCGAACAGCTCGATTTGCGGGACGAGAACCTCCTGCTGCGCATCCAGCAAGCACTCGCCGAGAAGCTCTTGCCACGGAAGAGGCGCTAGATCCCGACCGCTCTCCCTGGTGGTGAACCATGGCTCTGCGGAAGATCCTGACGTATCCAGCCACTGAGCTGAAGGAGCCGTCGCACGCCGTGCAGAACATCGATGCCCGGATCGATGCGCTCGTCACCGATCTCGTCGAGAGCATGTATGCCGCCCCCGGAGTGGGATTGGCCGCACCGCAGGTGGGGGCACACGAGCGCGTCATCGTCCTCGATGTCGACCATGGGAATATGGGGAAGCGCCTCATCAAGCTGATCAACCCGGTCATTGTCGAGCGCGAGGGATCGATTGTGTGGGAAGAGGGCTGCCTCAGTGTCGTCGACTATACCGCCGAGGTGAAGCGCGCGAAGCGCGTGCTGGTGAAGGGTTGGACACCGGACGAAAAGGAAATCGAGATCGAAGGTGAAGACCTGCTCGCCGTCGCCCTACAGCATGAGGTCGATCACCTCGACGGCAAACTCTTCATCGACCGCATCAGCGGTCTGAAGCGCGACCTCTACCGCCGCCGCGTTAAGAAGTGGCTGCGCGACGGCGTGCCGCTGGAAGCGAAGAAGCCGGCGGTGAGTATCTGAGGGCGGCGAGCGTAGCGCTCGGCGCCTACGAACAGAGGTGATCGAAGCAGATCAGCCGCAGGTCTTCTCGCTTGAGCTGCTGCTTGGTCTTCGCGCTCGGTAGATCAGCGCCACCGTACCGCTCCGCCAGCACTAATGCAGCTGCAATCAGCTCGCTCACCTTGCCGTCGCTCTGAAATAGGCGGTAGGCGGCGCGCAGCTCCTTCACTAGAACCGACTGCGCCGGTTTGCTGAGGAAACGGATTGCCGCCAGAGCATCCTGGCGCTTTACCTCCGGCCGGTTCATGAACCCCTGAATAGTCGTCGCCACTGTCTGTTGGAGCGGGTCGACGGTCTTGGGGGCTTCCTCCATCGCCTGCTGTTCCTGATAGCTGCGAAGGATGTCTTGGATGATTTTCTCTTGGACGTCGAAGACATCGTAGTCGCCGATCACCCGCGGCGTGTCGCGCTCGCAGGCGATCAGGTTGGCAATGATGTACCGATTGTCGATGATGCGCCGATCCACCAGGTCATAGTACTTCCAAAAGTGGAGCCTCCCTCTACCTTTCGGTGCCGGCGCCTGGAAGTAGAAGAACAGCCCTTTGGCTCGCGGCTTCATGAGCCCAGAATGGATGCCGTCAGGGAGGCTATCCAGCCGCTCGCGCCCTTCAGTCCCGAGCACGGTGCGAAGCATCTGCAGCAGGAACTCGTTGCTGGCGAGCTCGGTAAACTGCTCCTCTTCCTCGATGACCGCGCCGTCCTCGTCGCAGATGCGGCGGAGCGTGTTGAAGTTGCGGGGATGGACCACCTCGCCAAGCACGCTGGCGTCCAAGAACCCGGCTTGATCAATCGCGGCGATCTTGCGGGCCAGGCTTTCCACCAGCTTGAGCAGGCGTTCCAGCCCTGCCTCCGGGAACATGTTGTGGATGAACAACGTCTCGAAGGCGGTGCCGATGCGATCGATACGCCCGGCGCGCTGCACCATGCGCGTCGGGTTCCAGTGCAGGTCGTAGTTGATGAGATGCGCACAGTCCTGCAGGTTCTGCCCCTCGGAGAGCACGTCGGTTGAGATCAGGATGGCGATCTCCTTCTCCGTCCCGGCAACCTCGGGACGCTTGTTCGCACGCGGCGCGAAGCACTCGACAATGCCGCGGCGCTCCTTGGCATCCGCGCCGCTGTCCATCCGGCGAATCAGCGGATTGCCGATCGCCGCGCGAAATTCTTTTCCGGGTTCGCCCCCGAGCTCGCGGTACAGGTAGCGGGCCGTGTCCTTGTAGTACGTGAAGATCAGCACCTTCTGCCCAGCCAGGCGCCCTTCGAGCAGCGCTTTCAGTGCCTGCAACTTGGCGTCCCTGGCGGGCTTGATGTCGCGCACGCGATGCCAGATGTCGGTCAGCACATCGATGTCGTGCTGCACGGCATCGTGCAGCTTGCGCAAGTCAAACTGCGCCGGGTCGACGGGCTCCAACGCGGCAAGGAGGTCCTTTGCTTCCTCGGTCTCGTCCAGCTCATCGGCCAGTGACGAGGGCGTGGCGTCGTCTTCCTCGTCTTCGCGGGCCACGTAGCGGGCGAAGCGGTGGAAGTCAGTGCTGCGGACCAGCTTGTGATCGAGCAGGTAGGATTCGAAGGTCTTCAAGAACTGCAACGCGCGGCGGACGCTGATGCGGAACGCGTCGACGCTCGACTCGAAGCGCTTCAAGTATCGGGATTTGAATATGCCGACGAGCGCTTCCTGGCGGCCCGCCTCAAACTTGTCCTTCTCTGCTTCCGGCTTCTTGAAGTCTTCAAGGTTGTAGGGCGCTAGCCGCAGGCTATCGATGCCGGCGACGATCTGTTCGTAGATGCCGCCGTACGTCGCCTCCAAGTCGTAGCGCTCGGTCTTCAGCTGGCGTTCGGGAAAGCGGATCCGCTCTCCACGAATCGTTGCTTCCGGATACGCCTTGCGGATGAACGGACGCGTGCGGCGGATGACGACCTCTTCCAGCAGATTGAACAGCGCCACGGCCTCAGTGCCGACCTTGGCGTCGCGCCGGGCCTGCAGAAAGTAGCGATAGAGGTCGCCAATGCCCGCGGCGGCGAAGTAGCTGCGGTCGCCACGCGTGAACAGGCTGAGCTGGTTGTAGAGGTCGAAGAGGTCGTTGTTGATCGGCGTGGCCGTCAGCAGGATCAGCTTCTTGCTGCCCCGTCGCGCCCGCGGCCGCCGTTGAGTCCGATGATGTGCGCTCGAGATTCTGATAGCGCTGCGCGTTCGGGTTGCGGAAGTTGTGCGACTCGTCGACCAGCACGACGTCGACCTCGCCACATCGATCCACTGGGAAGTCAGCTTGCCCCAGCTCCTCTTGCGACACGACGACCGCAGGAATGGTGGCGTCTTGGAGTTCGGTCTCCCACATCGGTCGCAGCGACGCAGGACAGACGACCAACGCCTGCTGACGCATGTGGTACGCAAAGTCTTCCAGGAGCTTCTTGCCGATCCACGTCTTCCCGAGGCCGACCGAGTCGGCGATCATCGCGCCGTCGTAGCGCGCCAGAATCTTGCGCGCCTTTTTCACGGCATCTTCCTGGAACTCGGCGAGATCGACGGCCGAGCGGCCTGCGGGTTGCGTTTCGGCGTCGAGGTCGTCCTTGAAATACTCGAACAGCGCCTTCAGGTAGACGTCGTATGGCGTGTACTCGTAGGCGCCGAACTTCGAGGCGTCGAGCAACTCGATCAGGTCCGACTTGAAGTCACGCGACGCCTGCCATTGGCGCTCGAACCACGCATCCAGCTCCGCGATGGCGCGGGCGCCGACGCTCGACTTGAGCCGCTGGCGTTCTTCGAAGTCGAACCGCTGTTCCCGCGCGAGGGGCGCGTCTGCTTCGGTCGGCTGCGTCTCCAGATCGTCGAGAACCTCCTCCTTCGCCAAGCGTGCCTTGTGTGTGAGGTTGAGCTCTTTGTTGGTCGTCAGCCCGGGACCGGTGAAAGTACTGGAGCCGACGATGCCGGCCACTGGTTGGAAGCGGTCCCAGCCGAACGTGGGCGAGTCGTTGTAAAACAGGTAACACTTCGCGTGCAGGAAGCCTTCCTGGTACAGGCGCACGGCAACTGAGGAACCGGGTCAGGTCTTCGATCAACCGCAGCGTGGCTTCGGAGAACGGCTCGCGCTCCAGGTCGCCGCGCAGCCGCGCGGCGAGCGCCCGTGCATCGGGGCGCAGGCCGATCTGCTCGCCGCTGTGCGGTTCGGCACCCAGTAGCAGGCGGAAGTTGCCGAGTGCGTCCAAGCCTTCCCGCAGCATGCCGAACGCCGCAACAGTAAAGTAGGCCGTCGCGATGTCGAGTGACTTGCTGGAATGACCCGCGAGCAGATCGCGCAATACATCGGCCAGGCGATACGTCTGGTTGTCGATGACGTAGGGGATCTTCATCGCAGCAGCTCTTCGGCAGCACGCGTGAACGCCAGAGCCAGTCGGCATACCGACGCGGCCCTATTCGCGTATCCATGCGGCCGGTGGAGTATGCCGGTAGAGGTTTGGCATGCGCAAGGGCGGTGAGGCCTACACGAAGCTGCGGGACGAGCCGTCCGCTCTCCGGAAATATGCGATGCACACCGGAGCATCTCGTTCGGGGCGCTCCGGCCGCCTCGTTGCACAACGCGAGCACTCATCAGTCAACATGACTCGATGTGCGATTACGTTTCTTTCATATATCCGTGATAGGTATATCATTTCATATAGGTTCTGGTTCACTCGTGAACAAGAAGACG
>JBGQHM010000321.1:0-7744 GCA_041497995.1 Binatia bacterium
CCGACTGTCGTAGCTGCGGTCACGATTGTCTCCCATCACGAAGATCTGCCCCGCCGGCACCGTCACCGGGCCGTACATATCGCGCGGCGTTCCGCCAAGTGTACTTCCGTCCGCAAAATACGCATGCGGATCGTTCCACACTTCACCGTTAATGTACACGCGCTTGTTACGGATCTGGACGACATCTCCGGGTACCGCAACCACCCGCTTGATGAAGTCCTTGGCGGGATCGACGGGATAGACGAACACGACGACGTCACCGCGGCGCGGGCTGCCAACATCCAACAACCGCGTACCTACTACCGGCAGCCGGACCCCGTAGGCAAACTTGTTGACCAGGATGTGATCACCCACTTCGAGCGTCGGTAGCATGGAGCCGGACGGGATCTTGAAGGCCTGCACGACAAAGGTCCGGATGACCAACGCCAGCAGCAGCGCCAGCGCCACCGCTTCGGCATACTCGCGCAGGGCCGACTTGGTGTACGGCTGCCGGGCAGCGATCTCTTCCAACCCGTGCGTCGGTGTCAGAGAGGTTGACGATGGTTCGAGTGGTGCTGGCATGAGCCCGGTATGCACGCGGCGTATTGGCGCGGGATACTAGACGATTCGGCCCGACAGGGCTACGCCTCGACCTTGAGGACTGCCAGAAACGCTTCTTGCGGAATCTCGACCCGCCCCACCTGCTTCATGCGCTTCTTGCCCTCTTTCTGGCGCTCCAGCAATTTGCGCTTCCTCGAGATGTCGCCACCGTAGCACTTCGCCGTCACGTTCTTGCGTAGGGCCTTGACCGTCTCGCGGGCGATCACCTTGCTGCCGATCGAAGCCTGGATGATCACCTCGAACATCTGCCGCGGGATCAGCTCCTTCATCTTCTCGGCCAGCTCGCGGCCGCGCGGATAGGCACGGTCACGATGCACAATGAGCGACATCGCATCGACCGGGTCACCGTTGATGAGAATGTCGAGCTTGACGAGATCGGCTGGCTGCATCTCTATGAAATCGTAGTCGAGCGACGCGTAGCCCTTGCTGACCGATTTGAGACGGTCGTAGAAGTCGAGCACGATCTCATTGAGCGGCAGCTCGTAGGTCAGCAATACACGGCCGCGGCCGAGGAACTTCAGCTCACGCTGCCGGCCGCGCTTCTCCTCGCACAGCTTCAGCACGCCGCCGAGGAACTTCTCCGGCAGGTGGATGGTGGCGAGAATCAGGGGCTCCTCGATCGTCGCGATGCTTTGGACCGGCGGCAGCTTCGCCGGACTGTCGACGGTGAGCGTCTCGCCGGTCACGGTCGTGACCCGGTAGGCAACAGTCGGAGCCGTGGTGATCAAACTCAGGGCGAACTCGCGCTCTAAGCGCTCGCGGATGATCTCCATGTGCAGCAAGCCGAGGAACCCGCAGCGGAAGCCGAACCCGAGCGCCATCGAGTTCTCCGGCTCGTACGTAAATGAGGAATCGTTGAGCTTGAGCTTCTCCACCGCGTCGCGCAGCGGTGTGTACTGCGCCGTGTCGGCGGGATAGAGCCCGCTGAACACCATCGGCTTCACCTCCTTGAACCCGGGCAGCGGGTGCGCCGTCGGCCGCGCGGGGTCGGTGATCGTGTCGCCGATCTTGGTCTCGTGCATCTCCTTGATGCCGGCCATGACGAAGCCGACCTCGCCGGGACCGAGGCTGTCCACTTCCACCGGCCGCGGGCTGAAGACACCGACGCGCAGCACCTCGTACGACTTGCCGCCGGCGACGAACAGGATGCGGTTGCCCTTGCGCACAGAGCCGTCGAAGACGCGCACCACAATGACGACGCCGTTGTACGGATCGAACCAGCTGTCGAACATCAGCGCACGTAGCGGCTCATCGATGTCGCCGGTTGGCGGCGGAAAGTGCTGCACGATCCCTTCGAGCACCGCCTCCGTACCGATGCCCTCCTTAGCGCTGGCCAGTACCGCGTGCGCCGTGTCGAGGCCAATGATCTCCTCGATCTCCTGCTTCACGCGATCGGGATCGGCCCCGGGCAAGTCGATCTTGTTGAGCACCGGCAGGATCGCCAGGTCATTGTCGAGCGCCAGGTACACGTTGGCCACCGTCTGCGCTTCGACCCCTTGCACCGCATCGACCACGAGCAGCGCCCCTTCGCACGCCGCCAGGCTGCGCGACACCTCGTAGGTGAAGTCGACGTGGCCGGGGGTGTCGATCAGGTTGAGGATGTACTCCTGTCCGTCGAGCGCCGTGTAGTGCAGGCGCACCGCGCTGGCTTTGATCGTGATGCCGCGTTCGCGCTCCAGATCCATACTGTCGAGGATCTGCGCCGTCCGTTCACGCTCGGTAATCGTGCCGGTGTACTCGAGCAGACGATCGGCAAGCGTCGACTTGCCGTGGTCGATGTGCGCGATGATCGAAAAGTTACGGATGTGGGACAAACTCATGCACGGGAAACTCGTCTACACCTTAGCGGTCAGACGGGCGCGGAAGAAGGCCACGGTCTCGCGCAGGCCGTCCTCGAGACTCACTTGCGGGCGCCACCCGAGGACGCGTTGCGCCAGGGAGGCATCGATCACACTGCGAATCTGCTCGCCCGGCTTCGCGGGTCCGTGCTGCTCGAGAGCATTCGATTCGCACAACTTCCGTACAAGCCGGAAGATGGTGTTGACGTCGGTCTCGATGCCCGTCCCGAGATTGACGGCGCCGGTGAACTCGGACGTCAGCGCCGCGAGATTGGCGCGCACCAGGTCGCCGATGTACACGTAGTCGCGCGTCTGCACGCCCTCACCGTTGATGACCGGTTGCTCGCCGCGCAGCATCTTCTCCGCGAAGATCGCCACGACGCCCGCCTCGCCGTGCGGGTTCTGGCGCGGGCCATAGACGTTACCGTAGCGCAGCGCCGCGTAGGAGATGCCGTACGTCGCCGCGTAGAAGAAGAGATACTTTTCGCTGGCCAGCTTGGTGATCCCGTATGGGCTCAGCGGCTCGGTCTTGTGCGTCTCGGTTGCCGGTAAGACATCTTGCTCGCCGTAGATTGCACCGCCGCTCGATGAGAATAGCACCCGCTTCAATCCGTTCTGCCGGCCGTGCTCCAACAGGTTGAGCAGCCCCACGAGATTGACCTGCGCATCGAAGACCGGGTCGGCCACCGAGCGCCGGACGTCCATCTGCGCCGCGTGATGACACAGCACCTCGGGCCGTTCGCGCCGCATCACATCGGCCACGCCTGGATCCCGCACATCGACTTGATAGAAGGTCGCCTTCGGGTTGAGATTCTCGCGCTTGCCCGAGGACATGTCGTCGAGCACGGCCACCTGATGTCCCGCCGCAACGAACGCGTCGGTCACGTGTGACGCGATGAACCCGGCCCCACCGGTTACCAGGATCTTCATGCGCTTTCCTGCGCAAACAGGCGTCGGAAATACTCGATCGTGCGCTGCAAGCCCTCTTCCAGACTCACCTGCGGCTCCCACTTGAGAATCTGCCGCGCCCGCGTGATGTCGGGTTGGCGGATGTGCGGATCGTCTTTGGTCCGCTCGTCCTTGGGAGACACAAAGACAATCTCCGACGAACCACCGACCAGCCGCTGCACGGTCTTTGCAAACTCGAGCACGGTCATCTCGCGCGGGTTGCCCAGATTCACCGGTCCGACTTCGTGCGATGTCAGCAGCCGAACGATCCCGTCGACGAGGTCGCTGACGTAGCAGAAGCTGCGCGTACGCGCGCCGTCGTCGTATACGGTCAACGGCTGGCCGCGCAGCGCCTGGGCGATGAAGTTGGTCACCACGCGGCCGTCGTCGGCGCGCATGCGCGGGCCGTAGGTGTTGAAGATGCGGCAGATGCGCGTGTCGATGCCATGGTAACGGTGGTACGCCATGGTCATCGCTTCGGCGAAGCGTTTCGATTCGTCATACACGCCGCGCGGACCGATAGGGTTGACGTTGCCCCAGTACGACTCCGGCTGCGGATGCACCTGCGGGTCGCCGTACACCTCCGACGTGGAGGCGAGCAGGAACGTCGCCTGGTGCGCGCGGGCCAGGCCCAGCGCCTTGTGCGTGCCGAGCGCGCCGACCTTGAGCGTCTTGATCGGTTCCCTCAAGTAGTCGACCGGGCTGGGCAGCGACGCGAGGTGCAGGATCGCATCCAGCTTGCCCTCGACGTAGGTGTACTCGGTGACGTCATGCTTGATGAACTTGAAGCGCTCGTGGCCAACGAGAGCGCTGATGTTTCGAGAATGACCCGTGAACAAATTGTCGAGGGCGATGACGGTGTGCCCCTCGCCGAGCAAGCGGTCCGCAAGGTGTGACCCAATGAAACCAGCGCCACCCGTAATCAAGATGCGTGACATGATGGGATAGCTCTCAGCGATCAGCCGTCAGCGCTCAACTTCTGAATCTCGACATGCATCGTTGCTTCTCTCCATCTCGCAGAGCTGAAAGCTGACGGCTGATTGCTGACCGCTACGGTTTCACCGGCCGCCGGCCGACCGAGTAGTAGATGAAACCGAGCGCGCGCATGTCGTTGGCATCGTAGATGTTGCGTCCGTCGAAGACCACGGGTCGCTTCATCAGCTGTTTCATGCGCTCGAAATCCGGACGGCGAAACTCATTCCACTCGGTGATCACCAGCAGCGCATCGGCGTCGCTCAGGGCGTCGTAGTTGACGCGGTGATAGTGGATCCGGTCGCCGAACGTGCGGCGCGCCTCGTTGAGCGCTTCGGGGTCGTGCGCATGCACCTCGGCGCCCGCCTTCAGCAACGCTTCGATCACCGTGATCGCCGGCGCCTCACGCATGTCGTCGGTGCGCGGCTTGAATGCCAAGCCCCAGACGGCGAAGCGCATGCCGCGCAGGTACTCGCCGAAATGTGCCATCACCTTGTCGACCAGCGTGCGCTTCTGCCGCTCGTTGACCTCCTCCGCCGCGCGCAGCATGCGGAAGTCGAGGCCGTGCTCATCGGCGCTGCGGATGACAGCCTTGACGTCCTTCGGAAAGCACGAACCCCCATATCCTACGCCGGGGAAGAGGAAGTGGTGGCCGATGCGCAGGTCGAAGCCGACGCCGCGTCGCACGTCGTCGACGTCGGCACCGACGCGCTCGCAGAGATTAGCGAACTCGTTCATCAACGAGATGCGTGCCGCCAGCATGGCGTTGGCGCAGTACTTGGTCATCTCGGCGCTCGCCGCGCTCATCACCACGATCGGCCGTTCGGTGCGCACGAACGGGCTGTACAGCTCCTTCATCACGTCCGTGGCGCGCTGGCTGTCGCTGCCGATGACCACCCGGTCGGGCTTCATGAAGTCATCGACGGCCGCCCCTTCCTTCAGGAACTCAGGATTGGAAACCACGTCGAATGGGTGGTTGGTACGCGACGCAACGACCTGCCGGACACGCTCCGCGGTCCCGACGGGCACGGTGCTCTTGTCGACGATGACGCGGTAGCCGTCCATCGCTTCGGCGATCTCGGCCGCCACGCGGATCACGGCCGCCAGATCAGCGCCGCCGTCCTGGCCGGGCGGTGTGCCAACCGCGATGAAGCAGATCAGCGACTGTCGCACGGCACTCGTCAGGTCCGTCGTGAACGACAGCCGAGCTTCGGCCACGTTGCGCTTGATGAGCTCTTCGAGCCCCGGTTCGTAGATCGGAACGATTCCCTGACGCAGCCGCGCCACCTTCTCCGCATCGATATCGACGCAGACCACGTCATTGCCGCTCTCGGCAAAGCAGGTACCGGCGACCAGCCCGACATAGCCCGTACCGATGACGCAGACCTTCACGCTTCCTCCTCGTGCCGGTGCAAAAAAGGGCCTGGAGGCAACAACGCCATCTCAGACCCTTCGATTACTACCGGTTGTATCAACGGTTTTCGTATAGCGACGCCCCCGCAGTAAGTCAACGCGCATCGCCCGGAGGGAACACTGCCCGAGGGCATCGCCGGCCACCGCGATTGCGAACGCCGGGCCCGCCTCCAACCTCCCTCACGCCCCCCGTCGGTTCCGGCCGGACTGCACGGGAAGGTGCTGCCGAGATAATCTCGGTTGGGTGTGACCCGGTGGACAGCCGCAGAACGTGGACGGGACGATCAAACTGCAGTATGACCCGACCCCGGAGTAAAGCGGATGAGCCGCCAAGCTCGGGTGGTCAGTCAGCTTGGCCTCGCGGACTTCTTCAAAGTTGGCGGGGAAGGGAACGAACTATGGGAGACCCCGTGACGAAGCGTACCTATCGGATTGGCCAGTCGACGCTGACTCTTCAGTTCGGGGACCTGACGGTCTCTGAAGCAGATGTGCTCGTCAGCTCAGATGATTCCTACTTGAGCATGGGGGGCGGCGTCTCGGCCGCAATCCTCCGTGCAGGCGGCGAGAACATCATGCGTGACGCCGCCAAGAAGGTTCCTGGAAAGATCGGGGACGTGATCGTCACCACCGCGGGCTCTCTGCGCGCGAAGTACGTGTTTCATGCGATCACCATCGGAGACGGAGGACTGGAACCGACGGAAATTGTCGCCCGCGCGACACGGCGTTGTCTTGAACTGCTCGATGCTCTCGGGTTGAGTTCAATCGCTTTTCCTGCGATCGGAGCAGGCGTAGCCGGCTTCGCCTACCAAGACGTTGCAGTTCGGATGGCTGGGGTAATCGTCGACTCGCTGAAGGACAGTCGACGGTCGGTCGATGCAACGATCTACCTTTATGACCAGTTTAGACGGATGCAGCCCATGGATTTTCTCGACTTCTTCGAGCAGTTCGCTGTTCGTACCAAGGGGCTTGGCCCGGCCATGGGTCGACAATCGCGACGTCAGCGCGCCGGGCGACGGGCCAGCCCTGAGAAGAAGAGCAGACCGACCAAGCAGGACCAAAGAAAGAAGCTGATTGAGAAACTTGGTGACCTCGACCGCGAACGACAGGGTCTTGAAGCAAAGCTTGCAGAGAGCCGCGGCATCCTCACCAAAAAGGAGGTGCGGGGGGTCGAAAAACGACTCCAGGAGGTTCACGAGGAGCGCGTGGAGATGCTGTCGGTGGTAAAGCCGAAGATATCCTCGCCAACGGTATCGGTGTTTGTCTCATACGCGCATGCGGACGAGAAGCTCAGGAAGGAGCTGGGCAAGCATCTCTCCATTCTCGAGCGCCAGGGACTCGTCTCCACATGGCACGATCGCATGATAACCGCCGGCACAGAGTGGGCAGGGACCATAGACACTCGGCTTGAAGAGGCGGCCGTGATACTCCTCCTGGTGAGTTCGGATTTTGTCGATTCGCGGTACTGTTACGACATCGAGATGAAGCGGGCGTTGGAGCGCCACGAGAGACGAGAGGCGCTGGTAATTCCGGTGATCCTTCGTCCTGTCGTGCTAAAGGGAACCCCCTTCGCAAAGATCCAAGCGCTTCCGAAGGACGCGCGACCGGCTACCGAGTGGCCTAGCCTGGACTCGGCCTTCGTCGACGTTACGGAGGGACTGAGGGATGTGGTTCAGGGGCTCGGCGCGAACGCTGCCTAACACGAAGACAGACGCGCAAAGAGACGCGCGCGGCTCATGCCTGCGACGGTTATACCGATCAAACCTGATGCAGCCGATGAAGCCATGTACTCGACTGAGTGGTTCGAGACGTACGCGGCGACGGTGCCGGCATCAATCATTGAGGCCGACCTCCGCGGCATCACCGCGACCCTACCCCTGGATCGGTACCCGCGGATTCTGGATGTTGGGTGTGGCATAGGCCGGAGCTCGGAGTCGCGCCCGAGCCCAGACTTTCCACGCTATCAACTCATTTGC
>JBGQHM010000322.1:0-7686 GCA_041497995.1 Binatia bacterium
CTGCGCCGTCACCGTCCCTACGGACACCAGGCCGCCGGTGCCGGGATGCTTGGTGACGACAAAGGCGCCGTCGCGATGCATCTCAGCGATCGGAAAGCCAATGCGGTCGATGCCTGGCACGTCCTTGAAGAAGGAGTAGTTACCGCCGGTGCACTGAGCGCCGCACTCGATGATGTGCCCCGCAACGATGCCGGCGGCGAGACGATCCCAATCGTCGCGTGCCCAGCCGAACTTCCACGCCGCCGGACCCAGTGCGAGTGCGGCGTCGGTGACACGCGGACAAATGACGACGTCGGCGCCGCGGCGCAACGCCTCGACGATGCCCCAGGCGCCGAGATAGGCGTTGGCAGTGACCACCTGGGCCTTGAGCGACGCGAGCGGGATGCCTTTGTCGAGATGACGCAGCTCGACTCCCTGACGTTGCAATTCGGGCAGACGAGACAGGAGATCGTCGCCCTCGATGTGGGCGATTGTCGCCTGCGCCCCGACGCGAGTTACCAGCTTCTGCATCTCCGCGGCGAGGCCCGCGGGGTTCAGGCCACCGGCGTTGACGACAACCTTGGTGCCGCGCTGCACGCATGTGCCCAGCACCTCTTCCATTTGTCGCACGAAGGTACGCGCAAATCCGGCGTCCGGGTTCTTCATGCGGTCCTTGAAGAGGATCATCATCGTCAATTCGGCGAGATAGTCGCCCGTGAGCACATCGATCGGACCGCCCTCTACCATCTCGCGCGCCGCACTCAGGCGGTCGCCGTAGAAGCCGCTGCAGTTGGCGATGCGCAGAACGTCGTCACTCATGATCAATTCCTTCCCCGCACTCAGGACCGATCCGCAGCCCAGCGCGGCTTGCGCTTCCCAACGAACGCTTGCATGCCTTCCCCGGCCTCATCCGAGGCGAAGAGCTCGCCGATCTTCTTCGCCGTGTAGCGGAAGCCCTCGTCCATCGACAATGCGGGGACGCGGCGCACCAACTGCTTGGCCTCACGGATGGCGTTCGGACCGCCAAGCCTGATCATGCCCGCGACGTCATCGACCGCGGCATCTAGCTCAGTCGCGGGGACAGCACGGTGGATGAGGCCGAGATCGACCGCGCGCGGCGCCGCAAAACGCTCGCCCGTGAGAAAGAGCCACATAGTGTTCTGGATACCCAGCTTCGGAATGACGACCACCGAGATCATCGCGGGGATCACGCCGACGCGCACCTCGCTGAAGCTGAACATCGCCGTATCGGCCGCGATGGTGAGGTCACACGCGGCAACCAACCCGACGCCGCCGCCGAACGCGTGGCCGTTGATGCGCCCGATCACCGGCTTCGGCGCTTCCCAGATGGTTTTCATGACCGTGACGAAGGGATTCTCGCCCTCCGCTGCGGCCATGCCGCCGCTCTTCAGGTCGGCGCCGGCGCAGAATGCGGTGCCGGCACCGGTGACGACAATAGCGCGAACACGCGCGTCAGCGATCGCCGCCCTGAGATGGCCGAGCAGTCCTACGACGACGTCGTCGCTGAGCGCATTGCGCCTCTCCGGTTGATTGAGCGTGACCCATGCGACGTCGCGTCGCACCTCGTAGAGCGTGGCTTCACTCATGGTTTGTATCCTCCAGGACCACCAGCACGGCGCCCGCATCCACCTGTTGGCCCACTTGGACAAGAACCTGCTTGGCCGTGCCGTCGTGCGGCGCCACCACCTCGTGCTCCATCTTCATGGCTTCGAGAATCACGAGTGTCTCTCCCTTGCGTACTGCCTGTCCCGCTTCGACGCGGACCGCAAGGATCTTCCCAGGCATCGGCGCACGGCAGCCGCCGCGGACTTCCTCGCGCGCCGGCGGCGGGAACCGCGGCACCTCGTGAAGCTCCGACGTGCCCAGTGCACTGTGGACGTAGTGGACGGCGTCGCAAGTCGTGAGCCGATAGGTGCGGCCGATACCATCGATCGCGACGGCAATGTGCGTCTCGTCCCAGCTGAGCACGGCGGCCTCGTGCGCCTTCTCATCGACCGCTAGCTCGATGTGCTCGCGCCCGTGCACTCGATAGCCGACCCCGATCGTCGCGTCGCCGCTCACGAACGTGACCTGTTGCAGCTGTGTCGGGTTGTTCCGCCAGCCGGACGGCAGGCCACGTAACACCGGTGCGTGCGCGCGCCGCCCTTCCTGGAGCCACAAGACTGCGGCGATCGCATGCAGCCGATCGGCCTGCTCGGCTTCCGGCCGGCGCTGACCGTCGAGTATGACGTGCGTGCCGATGAAGTGAGTGTCGAGCTGGCCCGCTATGAACGCCGGGTGGCGAAGCACGTCAATCAGGAGTTGCAGGTTCGTATGCACCCCGTGCACGCGCATCGCCCCGAGTGCGCGTGCCAGTCGGTGCGCTGCTTCCACGCGGGTCGGCGCGTGCGCGATCACCTTGGCGAGCATCGGGTCGTAGTAGATGGTGACCTCCGAGCCGGTCTCCACCCCGCTCTCGTAACGGATGCCGAGGAGCTCCGGCGTCTCCCAGCACGCCAGCGTGCCGGTCGATGGCAAGAAGTCGTTGCGGGGGTCTTCGGCGTAGATGCGGCACTCGATCGCGTGGCCGCGGATCGCGAGGTCTTCCTGCCGCAGCGGCAGCGGCGCACCCTGCGCGATGAGGATCTGTAGACGGACGAGATCGAGTCCGGTGATCTCCTCGGTCACGGGATGTTCGACCTGCAAGCGCGTGTTGACTTCGAGGAAGTAGAACTTCCCGTCTGCATCGACGACGAACTCGACGGTGCCGGCGTTCTGGTACCCGATGGCGCGTCCAGCCGCGACGGCGGCGGCGCCCATGCGCCCGCGCACCTGGTCGTCGACGGCGGGGGAGGGCGCTTCTTCGATGATCTTCTGGTAGCGGCGTTGGATCGAGCACTCGCGCTCGAAGCAGTGGATGAGGTTGCCGTGCGCGTCGCCGAGGATCTGGATCTCGATGTGTCGTGCCGACCCGAAGTAGCGCTCGACCAGCAGCGTATCGTCGCCGAAGGCGTGCTTCGCTTCGCGTCGCGCTCCCTCCAGCGCGGCGGCGAGCTTGGCGGGTTCATGAACGCTGCGCATGCCTTTGCCGCCGCCGCCCGCTGACGCTTTGATCAGGATCGGGTATCCGACCTCGTCGGCACGTGCCGCGATCTGGCGGTCAGAGAGGCCGTCGGCGCTGAAGCCCGGAATGACTGGTACGCCGGCCGCCGCCATGATCTTCTTCGCCTCGATCTTGCTGCCCATGCGGCGGATGGCGTCGGGCGTGGGGCCGATGAACACCAGCCCGGCATCGGCACAGGCTTGCGCGAAGTCGGCGTTCTCAGCGAGGAAGCCGTAGCCCGGGTGCACGGCGTCGGCGCCGACGCGTCGTGCCGCATCGACAATCTTCTCGATCGCGAGGAACGACCCTCCGGTTACCGGCGGGCCGATGTACACGGCCTCGTCCGCGGCCCGCACGAACGGCGCGTGTCGGTCTGGGTCGGCGTAGATCGCCGCCGTGCCGATGCCCATGGCGCGGCAGGTGCGCATGATGCGCAGCGCGATTTCGCCGCGGTTGGCGATCAAGACCTTGCGGAATTGCTTCATTGCTTCATTGAGTCATTGATCCAACCGAGTCAATGAACTCACTTCTCCTACATCCGAAACACGCCGAACGTGTCGGTGCCCCGCACGACGTTGGTGAACGCCGCGCTGAGTGCAATGCCGAGCGCCGTCCGCGTGTCGCGCGGATCGATGACCCCGTCGTCCCAGATGCGTGCCGTCGCGTAGAACGCGTTCGATTCCAGCTCGATCTGTTGGATCACCATTTCACGGATCGCCTTGTCCTGCTCCTCGTCGTACGGCTGCCCGGCACGCTCAGCGGCCGTGCGGCGGACGATCGACATGACGCCGGCCAGCTGCTCCGGTCCCATGACGGCGATGCGATGATTCGGCCAGGTGAACAGGAAGCGGGGATCGTATGCCCGGCCGCACATGCCGTAGTTGCCGGCGCCGTACGAGCTGCCGATCATGACCGTGAACATCGGTACCGTGGAGTTGGAGACGGCGTTGATCATCTTGGCGCCGTCCTTGATGATGCCGCCCTGCTCGTACTGCTTGCCGACCATGTACCCCGTGATGTTCTGCAGGAACAGTAGGGGCACGTCGATCTTGTTGCACAGCTGGATGAACTGCGCCGCCTTCTGCGAGGAGTCGGAGAACAGGATGCCGTTGTTGCCGAGGATGCCGATCGGGTAGCCGTGCAGGTGCGCCCAGCCGGTGATCAGTGTAGTGCCGTAGTTGGTCTTGAACTCCTCAAATCGAGAACCGTCGACGATACGCGCGATGACTTCATGGACATCGAACGGCTTACGCACATCGATCGAGCCGATGCCGAGCAACTCGTCGGGATCGTACTGCGGATCTTCCGGCGTTTGCATCTTCGCGTCGCCGAGCTTGCGCCAGTTCAGGTGCGCGACGATGGCACGCCCGAGGCGAATGGCATCGAGCTCATCCTCCGCCAGGTAGTCCGACACGCCGGAGATCCTGCTGTGCATCTCGGCACCGCCGAGCGACTCTTCGTCGGTCTCCTCGTTCGTCGCCATCTTCACGAGCGGTGGACCGGCGAGGAACACCTTGGCGCCGCCCTTCACCATGACCACGTAGTCGGACATTCCGGGTACATACGCGCCGCCGGCGGTGGAGCTACCGAAGACCAGGCAGATGGTCGGGATGCGTTCGGCGGAGCGCCGCGTCAGCTCGCGGAAGGTGCGACCGCCGGGGACGAAGATCTTCGCCTGCTGCGGCAGATCCGCCCCCGCCGATTCCGTGAGATTGATCAGTGGGAGCCGGTTCTTCTGCGAGATATCCATCGCGCGGAAGTTTTTTTCCAGCGTGATCGGATTGGACGCACCGCCTTTGACTGTCGGGTCGTTCCCCATGACGACGCACTCGACGCCGCTGACGACGCCGATGCCGGCGACGACGCTGCCGCCGAGGGCGTACTCGGTCCCCCAACCGGCGAGCGGTGACAGTTCCAGGAAGGGCGAGTCGCGGTCGAGCAGCAGCTCGATACGCTCGCGCACCATGAGCTTGCCGCGTTGCCGGTGGCGCTGGACGTACTTCTCGCCGCCACCCGCGCTAGCCAAGGCCAGTTGCTCGTTGAGATAGCGCACCTGCTCAGCCATCGCCGCGTAGTTGAGGCGGTAAGCCTCCGAGCGCGGGTCGATGCGGGTGGGGAGGACGGTCATGGGCTCTCGGAAAATGTCAAACCGGAAATGTCAAACCGGAAATGGGAAACCGGCCAATGAGGAGCCTTGTGCGACCGATCGTTGCCCGGTTTGCCATTGCTCATTTTCCGTTTCCGGTTTGACATTCTCTTCCAGGCTGAAAGCTGACTGCTGAGAGCTGACGGCTCCCTTCAGATCCCCAACATCTTTGCGACCACCTGCTTCATGACCTCATCGGCGCCGCCGCCGATGGCGGCCAGGCGCGAGTCGACGAAGGCACGGCCGGCGGCGTTTTCGTACATGTAGCCGGCGCCGCCGAAGAGCTGCACACAGGTCGTCGCCACGTACTGGTTCATTGTCGTGCAGAACACCTTGGCCATCGAGATGTCCAGCGTCGCGTCTTCGTTGCGCGCCATCTTGCGGATGCAGCGATACGAGAGCTCTTGCGCCGCGGTGATCTGGATCATCATGTCGACGAACTTGTGCTGGGTCACTTGCATCTTCGACAGCGGCTTGCCGAAAGCGATGCGCTGCTGGCAATGCTCCAGGGTATGCTGCCACAGGTGGCGCGCCGTCACCGGCGCAGTGACCACCACCACCATGCGCTCGTCCTGGAACTGCATCATTTGCTGCTGGAAGCCGCGGTTGGCATCGCCGATGGTGTTCGATACCGGCACGCGTACGTCTTCGAAGAACAGCAGGCCGGTGTCCGATCCCTTGTTGCCGATCTTGTCGAGCAGCTGGTAGGTGAACCCGGCCGAGTCGGTGGGCACGATGATTTGCGTATAGCCGCCGTAGCCGGCATCGGGGTCGGTCACTGCGAGCAGGCACAGCCAGTCGGCGGTGGCGGCGTTGGTGATGTACATCTTGGATCCGTTGATCACCCAGAAGTCACCGTCGCGCACAGCGCGGGTCTTGATGCCGGCGACGTCCGAGCCGGCGCTGGGCTCGGTCACGGCGATTGCGGCAACATGTTCGCCCTTGATGGCGGGCACCAGGTACTTCTGCTTCAGCTCCTCGCTGCCAAAGCGATGCAGCGCGGGGGTGGCCATGTCCGTTTGCACGCTGATGCCCATGCAGACGCCGGCGTTGTCGCACAGCGTCAGCTCCTCGAGGAAGATCGCCTGATACGAGTAGTCGAGCCCCTGGCCGCCGTACTTCGGGTCGTAGCGAATACCGAGCAATCCGAGCTCGCCCATCTTGGGATAGAGCGACCGATCGAAGCGACCCGCATGGTCGAACTCCCGCGCCCGCGGCACCAGCTCGGTCTGCACGAACTTGCGCACCGTCTCGCGAAAGGCCTGATGCTCGCGGCTGCCGTAGATGTCCTCGCCTGGGGCGTACATGAGGTGCCCTCCTCTTGCTGCTGAGTCGGCCCTTTCTAGCGCATGGGACGCGTGGGTCAAACGTGACGAGCGGGCGGGACAACGGTCGGTCCCCTTCCCGTCAAGTCTGGCGGCGAAACAGCGTGCGAAAGACGACGATGCCGGTCTCGATCTCGATCGAGTAGCGGATCATGAACGGATCGCGGCGAACGAAGTGCGATGGGTCATTCGGGTCGTAGTGTGATGGGAACCGCTCTGGTTGCGAGGGGTTCCCGACGATTTCGGCTAGCGCAGCATCGAGCCTGTTACGTTCGTCATCAGCGAGCGGCTCAAGGCGAGCGAGTTGCTTCAAGAACTCCTGAGTGAATCGGAACTCAGGCACGCGATTTCGTGCGTTTGCGCCCGGATGCCGCGAGGATCCGCCGAACGCTCGGGCGCCCTTTCAGGGCATACACGCGGCCTCGCCGAACATCCTCGTCTGAGCGTCGCATTGCAGCGACGGCTTCCGCGTCGCGCGACAGCCGCGCCACCTCGCGCAGTGTTTGCAAATGCTCATAGCTCAGCAGCACCGCCTGACGTTGGCCACGACGCGTGATGACGATCTCCTCGCCTCGTCCGACCTTGTCGAGGAGCGCCGGGAAGCTGTGTCTAGCCTCAGCTGCACTGACGAATCGTTCCATGCCGGGACATTACTGCCCGTCACGGACGCTGGCAAGCGGGGTGACGGCGCCAAGATGGCCGCGCTCCCGGAGCGCAGGCTTCCAGCCTGCAGCAAGTATGGCAGAGACATTTGCTTGGCTGCTGAGGTGCGGTACTCGCCCCGCATACACGGGACCGACCTTCTTGTATCTCCTCTACGCGATGCGCGAGGAGAAGGGGAGCCCGAGCACGGTCGTGGGCGCGCATGACTGGCGCATGTTCCTGATGCGCCCGGCCGATATCGAGCACGAGCTCCTGCGGCTGCACCAGTTTCGCAAGCTCGATTACCAGGTCGCCGGCAGTCTCGTGCAGCTCTCGCTGCCCTGCGCGAACTCCCGCGAGTACGCGGAGAGGATGGTTGCATGAGCGATCTGGAGCAACGCCTGAAGCGTGACCTGGAACCGATCCTCGAGTCGCCCGATCCGCGGCAGCGGATCAGCGCTTACCACGACATGCCCTATGCGCTCTTCCGC
>JBGQHM010000323.1:0-7680 GCA_041497995.1 Binatia bacterium
CGAAATGGGACGCTCAGTCGAACTCTTCAAAGTTCGACACCTTCCACGCGTCACCCTCGCGCCGGGTCGTGACGATCCATTTGCGCACCATCGTATCGTCGGTGTCGACCTGAATGCGGCCTTCGAAGACGAAGCTCGGGCGGTCGCCTTCCTCCTTTTTGTCGATCAGCTTGTAGTGGACCTTCGGCTTGAGCGTGGAGTCGTCGATGAGCTGACCCCCGATCAGGCGCTCCTCTTCCTCGATTTTCTTGCTCGCGAGTCCGACGCAGAGCGGTTTGGTGCCTGCGAGGTTGATGCGCACGTAGTGCTCGTCGACGAAGCGCTCGGCGGTGCCCTGGGCCGTCCGTTCGTCTGGGCTACATCCCACGAGCATCACGCCCAGGAACAGCATCACGCACCGCCCTGCCGATCTATCGATAGTCATTTACGCTTTCCGAAGAGCGCATCGAGCCGGGTCCGCGCGCTCTCCTTCGGTGTGGTATCTGCCGCGAGCCTGCGGCCGGTGCGGAAGCTGAAGTAGTCGCAGAAGTTGCCTGCGACCTTGTCGACTTGTGGCTCCGCCTGTGACTCGCGGCATTGGTTGTTGTACGCCGGATCATAGAACGCGCAGTTGAGGCAGCAATGCAGATCAGTACCGCAGTGCAGGCACGTGTCACGTCGTCCGACACGCTCGACGCGGCCGATGTCGTGACCGCAGCGGTGGCAGACCCGCTCGCCGATCGTCGAATTGCTCTGCATGCTGATACCGCCTCGTTTGTTGCTGCCGGATGAGTCGGTTGATAGCATAGCGCCCGTGCCGAGTCACAAGGGACCATGCAGAGCTTGATCGACGAGTACGTACGCACGCTGAGGGTCGAGGAGAACGCCTCGCCGCATACGGTGCGGAACTACACCAGCGACCTGCGCCAGCTGCGCGCCTTCCTGCTCGAACACCGCTTGGCGTTGGATGCTGCGGGGACGGAGGTCGTCGTCGACGGCGTCGACCATCTGACGATCCGTGCCTTCATGACCGAGTTGCTGCGGCGCAACAGCAAGAGCTCCGTCGGACGGAAGCTCTCTGCCGCGAAACAGTTCTTCCGCTTCTTGCTGCGGCGCGGAGTGATTGCGCGTGACCCAACGGCCGGCATCGCGACGCCGAAGAAGCAGCAGCACTTGCCGGTGCACCTCACCGTCGACGACACCTTCCGCCTGTTGGAGGCGCCACCGAAAGACACCCCGGCCGGCCTGCGCGACCGCGCGTTGTTGGAGGTGGTGTACTCGTGCGGCCTCCGTGTCAGTGAGCTCACCGGCCTCGATTGGTCGGACGTGGACACCGGGCTTGAGCTCGTGCGCGTGCGTGGCAAAGGCGGCAAGGAACGTCTCGTCCCGATCGGCCGCAAGGCGCTCGCCGCACTCGATGCCTACCGCGCCCGCGTTGCGGAGCTGTGCCGCCACCGTTTGCGCGACGAGATGGCAGTCTTCCTGAACCGCCTTGGGCAACGGCTGACGACGCGCACCGTCGCGCGCCTCGTCGACCACTACGTCGCCGTCAGCGGTATCAGCACCAAGGCGAGTCCACATGCGTTGCGGCACAGCTTCGCGACGCACCTGCTCAACGCCGGTGCGGATCTGCGCGCCATCCAGGAGCTACTCGGACATGCCAGCCTGTCGACGACACAGAAGTACACCCACGTGAATCTCGACCAGCTGATGAGCGTCTACGACAAGGCGCATCCGCGCGCTTAGGGAATCCGTCAGTGATCAGCCGTCAGCCCTCAGCCGGAGAAAATGAGGAAGGGGACTCGAGCAGGAAAGAATCAATCTTGAGGCTGACAGCTGAACCGCTGATGGCTGAGAGCTAGGGCGAACATTATGAAGAGAACAAGAACGGTGATTCGCAGCACCACCATTCTCGCGTTGCGCCACAACGGCAAGGTCGTCGTCGCCGGCGACGGCCAGGTCAGCTTCGGCAATACCGTCATGAAGCGCACGGCCCGCAAGGTGCGGCGCATCTTTAACGGGAAGGTGCTTGCCGGTTTCGCCGGCGCCAGCGCCGACGCCTTCACGCTGTTCGACAAGTTCGAGAAGCAGCTCGAGCAGCACAACGGCAACCTGCGCCGCGCGGCCGTCGAGCTGGCCAAGGATTGGCGTACCGACCGAGTCCTCCGGCGCTTGGAGGCGCTGCTGATCGCGGCCGACCGTGACACGCTCCTGGTGTTGTCGGGCAGCGGCGACGTCATCGAACCCGACGACAACGTCATCGCCATCGGCTCAGGCGGGAACTACGCCCTGGCCGCCGCGCGCGTCCTCGTCAAACACACCAACCTCGATGCGCGGACGATCGCGGAAGAAGCGATGCGGCAAGCCGCCTCGATCTGCATCTTCACCAATGACCAGTTGGTGATCGAGGAACTGGAGTGAGACCGGCACGGCGCGCGTGGCACGTCGCACATGGTCTGAAAACGGCGGCGGCGACGCGCGACGTTCCACGGGCGACGAACGCCCGCGCTTGCACCCAGTGATGAGCGTGGTAGCTAAAGAGGCTCCATGAGTCAGATGACGCCACGCGAGATCGTCTCCGAGCTCGACCGCTACATCGTCGGGCAGCGCAACGCCAAGCGCGCCGTCGCCGTCGCGCTGCGCAATCGGTGGCGCCGGCAGCAGGTGCCGGAGGAGCTACGCGAGGAGATCGCGCCGAAGAACATCATCATGATCGGTCCGACCGGCGTGGGCAAAACCGAGATCTCGCGCCGCCTGGCGAAGCTCGCACAAGCGCCGTTCTTGAAAGTCGAGGCCTCGAAGTTCACCGAGGTCGGCTACGTCGGCCGCGACGTTGAGTCCATGATCCGCGACGTGACCGACCTGGCTATCAAGATGGTCAAGGACGAGGAGCAGGAGAAGGTCCGCATGCGGGCGCGTGAGTTGGCAGAGGAGCGGGTGCTGGATCTGCTGCTGCCGCCGGCGCGCGGTACGGAGCGGCGCATTCAGCCGGTGGGTGAGCGTGCCGCCGCCGAGGCGGTCGAGGAGTCGACCGCCGCGACGCGCGACAAGCTGCGGCGCATGCTGCGCGAGGGGAAACTCGACGACCGTGTCGTCGAGCTGGAGACGACGAAGTCCGCCACGCCCATGGTCGAGGTGTTCACGCCGCAGGGCATGGAGGAGATGGAGTTCCACCTCAAGGATCTCTTCGCCAACCTGATGCCGAAGAAGACCAAGAAGCAGCGCGTGAAGATCCCCGAAGCGCTGGACCTCCTGACGGAGGAGGAAGCCGGCAAGCTGGTCGATATGGAGGTCGTGACCAAAGAGGCAATCAGCCGCGTCGAACAGTCCGGCATCATCTTCATCGACGAGATCGACAAGATCGCCGGCCGCGACGGTATGGTCGGCCCGGACGTGTCGCGCCAAGGCGTGCAGCGCGACCTGTTGCCGATCGTCGAGGGCAGTACGGTGAATACCAAGTATGGCTTGGTGCGCACGGATCACATCCTGTTCATTGCGTCCGGCGCGTTTCACATGACGAAGCCGTCCGACTTGATCCCGGAGTTTCAAGGCCGCTTCCCGATCCGGGTCGAGCTGGATGCACTGACGCGCGAAGATTTCATCCGCATCCTCACGGAGCCGCAAAACGCCCTGATCAAACAGTACGTGGCGTTGATGGAGACGGAAAACCTCCATCTGGTGTTTCGCGAAGACGCCGTCGCGGAGATTGCGGCGATTGCCGCACAAGTCAACCAGTCCACGGAGAACATCGGCGCGCGCCGCTTGCACACGGTCGTCGAGCGCTTGTTGGAAGGGTTGTCGTTCGACGCCCCCGAAATGGGGGGACGCGAGGTGATCATCGACGCCGCCTACGTCCGTGACAAGCTCAGCGAGATCGTCAAGAACGAAGACTTGTCGCGTTACATTCTCTGAACCATGGCTCACCGGTCCGACACGCAGATGAAAGAGCTCATCGCCAAGGCCGATATCCTGCTCGACGCCTTGCCGTACATCCGCCGCTACTCCGGCAAGACGATGGTCATCAAGTACGGCGGCCACGCCATGAGCGACGAGGAGTTGAAGGAGAGCTTCGCGCAGGACATCGTCTTGCTCAAGTTCGTCGGCATCAACCCGGTGATCGTGCACGGCGGCGGCCCGCAAATCGGGAGCCTGCTCAAGCAGCTCGGAATCGAGTCGCAATTCGTCCGCGGCATGCGTGTCACCGATCAGCAAACGATGGACGTCGTCGAGATGGTGCTGGGCAAGATCAGCAACGAGATCGTCAGCCTGATCAACCGCCATGGTGGCCGCGCCGTCGGCTTGTCCGGCAAGGATGGCGAGCTGATTCTGGCGAAGAAGCTGACCATGACGACGCAGGAGTCCGGCAAGGTGGGGAAGGTGGACATCGGCCTGGTCGGCGAAGTGCGCGCGATCAATCCGCAGGTCATCGAATCGCTGTACCGCGGCGACTTCATTCCGGTGATCGCGCCGATCGGTGTCGGCGAACGCGGCGAGACCTACAACATCAACGCGGATCTGGTGGCGGGCGAGGTGGCGAAAGCGCTGCGCGCCGAGAAGCTGATGCTGCTCACCGACGTTGACGGCATCCGCGACGCCGACGGCAACGTCATTCCGACGCTCGATGTCGAACGGGCGGCGCTGTTGACTCGCGAGGGCGTGATCAGCGAGGGCATGATTCCGAAGGTGGAATGTTGTATCGAAGCGTTGCGCGGCGGGACACAGAAGACGCACATCATTGACGGCCGCGTGCGCCACGCGGTGTTGCTCGAGATCTTCACCCGCGAGGGCGTCGGCACCGAGGTCGTGCGCGACGCGACGCGCGGCGGCGTGGCCCGCAAGCGCGTCGGCCGCTAAGCAACGAAAGTCGGATGACGAACAAAGAGATCATTGCGCTCAACGATCGTTACCTGTTTGCGACGTACGCGCGTGCGCCGATTGCACTGGTGCGCGGGCAGGGCTGTCGCGTCTGGGATGCCGACGGCAAGGGGTATCTCGACTTCTTCGCCAGCACGGTGGTGACCGCCCTCGGGCACTGCCACCCGAGCGTCACGCACGCCATCGTCGAGCAGGCCAATAAGATCCTGCACGTCTCCAACCTGCACCACAGCGAGCCGCAAGCGCTACTCGCCGAGCTGCTGTGCACGCATTCGTTCGCCGATCGCGTGTTCTTCTGCAACAGCGGCGCCGAGGCCAACGAGGCGGCCATCAAGCTGGCGCGCAAGTACGGCGCCGATCGCGGCGACGGGCGCTTCGAGGTGATCACGGCGCTCGGTTCGTTCCACGGCCGCACGATTGCGACCATCACCGCGACCGGCCAGGAAAAGGTGCGGCGCGGCTTCCAGCCGCTGCCCGAAGGCTTTCGCTACATGGCGTACAACGACGCCGACGCCCTCGCAGCCGCCATCACGCCACGGACGATTGCGGTGATGCTCGAACCGCTGCAAGGGGAAGGCGGCATCGTCGCGGCCACGCCGGAGTATCTCCGCCGTGTGCGCGAGCTCTGCGACCGCCATGGCTTGCTGCTGATCTACGACGAAGTGCAGACCGGCATGGGCCGGACCGGCACGCTCTTCGCCTACGAGCAGAGCGGCGTCGTCCCGGACATCATGACCTTGGCGAAGGGTCTCGGCGCCGGTGTGCCGATCGGTGCGATGTTGGCGAATGAAGCCGTTGCGGCGGCCTTCACGGTCGGGTCGCACGCGTCGACGTTCGGCGGTAACCCGCTGACGTGTGCGGTGGGCGTCGCGGTGATGCGCGCCATGACCAGCGAAGGCGTGCTCGCTAACTGTCAAGCGCAGGGCGAATACCTGCGCGCGCGGCTGCGGGACGTAGCGAAGAGCTGTCCGCGCATTCGTGACGTGCGTGGTAACGGCTTGCTGGTCGGCGTCGAGCTCGACGGGCCGGGCGGCGCGGTCGTCGACACCTGCCGCGAGGCCGGCCTGCTGATCAACTGTACGGTGGAAAAAATTCTGCGCCTCTCACCGCCACTGATCGTCTCACGCGACGAGGTCGATCAGGCTGTCGACATCGTCGCGCGGGTGCTCCGGCAATGAAGCGCGACTTCTTGAGTCTCGCCGATTTCACGCGCGCCGAGCTCGAAGAAATCCTTCACCTCTCTGCGACGCTTAAGCGCGATCTCAAAGCCGGGAAGCAGCCGCCGCTGCTGGGCGGCAAGTCGCTGGCGATGATCTTCGAGAAGCCGAGCTTGCGCACGCGGGTGACGTTCGACGTTGGTATGACCCAGCTCGGTGGCTCGGCGATCAATCTGGCACCGAAGGACATCCAACTGGGCGAGCGCGAGTCGGTTGCCGACATTGCCCGCAACCTGGAACGGTGGGTCGACCTCATCATGGCGCGCACCTTCTCGCACGGCATGCTCTTGGAGTTGGCTGCACATGCCGGGGTGCCGGTGATCAACGGGCTCTCGGACCTCCTGCATCCGTGCCAGGTGCTGACCGATTGCTTTACCTTGGTGGAGAGGCGCGGCCGTCTCGACGGGCTGCGGATCGTGTTCGTCGGCGACGGCAACAACGTCGTCAACTCGTGGATGAACGCCGCTGCCAAGTTCGGCTTCGAGTTCGTTCTCGCCTGCCCGCCCGGCTACGAGCCGCACGAGGCGACGTTCGGTGCAGCGCGCGCCGCGGGAGCCAAGGTGCAGGTGACGCATGACCCGCGCGCCGCCGCAGCCGGCGCCGACGTGCTCTACACGGACGTGTGGACCAGCATGGGCCAAGAGGGTGAGACCGAGAAGCGGCGGCGGGACTTCGCGGCGTACCAGATCAATGCCCAACTGTTGCGCGCTGCCAAGCGCGATGCCGTTGTCATGCACTGCCTGCCGGCGCACCGCGGCGAGGAGATCACCGACGAGGTGATGGACGGACCGCAGTCCATCATTTTCGATCAATCGGAGAACCGCCTGCACGCGCAGAAGGGCATCATGGTCTGGCTGAACGACAAGGTCGCCAAACACCGCTGAGTCGACAGCCAGCACCCGAACCCCAGGATTCTGTGATGAGCGACACACCAAAGAAGATTGTGCTTGCCTACTCAGGCGGACTAGACACCTCCGTCATTCTTGGCTGGTTGATCGAAACCTACGGCGCCGAGGTCATCGCCTTCTGCGCCGACCTCGGGCAAGGCGAAGAGCTGTCGCCCGTCGAAGGCAAGGCCAAGTCAGGCGGTGCATCCAAGGTCTACATCGAAGACCTGCGCGAAGAGTTCGCGCGCGACTTCGTGTTCCCGATGCTGCGTGCCAACGCGGTCTATGAGGGTAGCTACCTGCTCGGTACGTCGATTGCGCGTCCGCTGATCGCCAAGCGTCAGGTGGAGATCGCCATCGCAGAGGGTGCCGATGCAGTCGCACATGGCGCCACCGGTAAGGGTAACGATCAGGTGCGCTTCGAGCTGACCTACTATGCGCTCAAGCCGGACATCCGTGTGGTTGCGCCGTGGCGGTTGTGGGACTTGAACTCGCGCTCCAAGTTGATCGCCTTCGCCGAACGCAAGAAGATTCCCATTCCGGTGACGGCGGAGAAGCCGTACAGCTCCGACCGCAACCTGCTGCACATCAGCTACGAAGGCGGCATCCTCGAAGACCCGTCGCGTGAGCCGTACGAGGACATGTTCATCCTGACTGTCTCTCCAGAGAAGGCGCCCGACAAGGCGGAGTACGTCGAGATCGACTACGAAGCCGGCGACCCC
>JBGQHM010000324.1:0-7678 GCA_041497995.1 Binatia bacterium
GGCATGCGTATCACGCCGGCGTTCACCGATCAGCTCATGGCCGGCATTCTGCGGGTGTGGCGCTCGCTTGGCGTGCTGGCGCCGGATCTGCCGCTCAACGAGTTGACGCACCACCCGCTACTCGCCAATGACAGCAACGTGCACTACCTCAACGCCGAGACGTCGGGATTATTCATCCCCGAGGTCGAGCACTGGACCTCAGTACAACGTGGGCAACGGCTCGGGCGCATCGTCTCGCCGCATGAGGGCCGCGTGTTGTCGGAAGTCCGCTCCCCGGTCGACGGCGTCCTGTTCACGCTGCGCGAGTATCCGGTGGTCTACGAAGGTTCACTGATGGCGCGTATCATGGAGGTGAGCGCGACCGTCCCGCCGGAGCCGGCGCAATGAAGCCACCGGCCCTGCTGCGGATGACCGCGCCGCTGCGCGAGGACTTCGAGATCGCATACCACGACATCGGCGGAGCCAAGGCCGCGCCGACGCTGGCACTGGTCGCCGGCATCCACGGCGACGAGCTCAACGGCGTCTTCGTGCTGTCGCGTCTGGCGCACTTCCTTAGCGGCGTGGTCTCCGGTCAGCAGCCCGGCCACCAGCTCGGCGCGCGCGTCATCATCGTTCCGGCCGTCAACATCCTCGGGGTCAACACGCGCAGCCGTCGTTGGCCGTTCGACGGCACAGACATCAACCGCATGTTCCCCGGCTACGACGCTGGCGAGACCACGCAACGGGTTGCCCACGCTGTGCTGGAGGTCACCCGCGCGGCCCACTACCGCATCGACATTCACAGCTCGAACCTCGATTTCGAGGAGTTGCCGCAGGTGCGCCTCTACGAGCCCAACGACAGCGAGCGCAGCACAGCGCGACTCTTCGGATTGCCCGCCGTCATCGAGCGGCCGATGAACGCGATCTTCACCAGCACGATTGGCCACGCCTGGCGCGTTTTCGGGGGGCAGAACTTCGTCATGCAGGCCGGGCAGGCGGGCGTCTTACAACCGGCGCACTGCGACCGCTTGTTCCGCGCCCTCGTCGCCTTTCTGAGCCGCACCGGCATCCTCACGGGCGTCGAGCTGTCCGACGCAGATGAGGACAGCCACTACTTCGGCATCCAGCACACCTTCCCGTTGATCTCCGAGCGCGCCGGGCTCTTCGTCTCGCGCCTCGATGTCGGCCGCTGGTTGCAAGCCGGCGACGTCATCGGCCAGGTGTACGACGGCTTCGACGGTGAGCTACGGCATGAAGTGAAAGCGCCCGTGGCCGGCCTACTCAGCGGCATCCGCCGCCAGCCCTTGCTGTTCGAGGGCGACCTCATCGCCCGCATCCAGACACGACAGCCAGTTGCCGAAGGCGTCGACACCTACTTGCACGGGCAAGGGCAGTAAGCCGGAAGTGATGAGTGATCAGTGACGAGTGATGAGTGCCTCAGTGCCGGACCTTCTTGGGCTCGGTCACTCATCACTCATCACTCGTCACTTCTTCTCCGTCACTTCTTCTCCAAGTGCCCGCCGAACTCGTAGCGCATCGCCGAGAGCAGCTTGTCGGCGAAGTCGGCTTCGCCGCGCGAGCTGAAACGCTGGTACAACGCCGTGCTCAGCACGGGAACGGGGACCGCCTCGTCGATTGCTGCCAGGATGGTCCATCGTCCCTCGCCGGAGTCGGAGACGCGGCCGGCGAAGTCGGTGAGCGTCGGGCTCTGCAATAGCGCGGTCGCCGTCAGGTCGAGGAGCCAGGAGGCGATCACACTCCCGCGGCGCCAGACCTCGGCGACATCAGGCAGGTTGAAGTCGTACTGATACTCCTCGGGATTGCGCAGCGGTGTCGTCTCGGCGTCCACCGTCTGCTGCTGCTTGCCGATGTTGGCGTGGTGCAAGATGTTCAGACCCTCCGCATAGGCCGCCATGATGCCGTACTCGATGCCGTTATGGACCATCTTCACGAAGTGCCCAGCGCCGTTCAGCCCACAGTGCAAGTAGCCGTGCTCGGCCGTGCCACCGACCTTCTCGCGCCCTGGTGTGCGCGGCGCCGAGTCGACCGCCGGCGCGAGCGCGGCAAAGATCGGGTCGAGCCGCTGCACGACCGCGGTCTCACCACCGATCATGTGACAGAATCCGCGTTCGAGGCCCCACACGCCGCCGCTCGTCCCGACATCGACGTAATGCAACCCCTTCGTGGCGAGATCTTTGGCGCGCCGGATGTCGTCCTTGTAGTACGAGTTGCCGCCGTCGATGATGGTGTCGTCGCGCTGCAGGCGCGTGACGAGGTCGGCGATGCTCTTGTCGACAACCGCCGCAGGAACCATCAGCCACACCGCACGCGGCGCGGAGAGCTTGCCGACGAAGTCATCGAGCGACGTGGCACCGACCGCCCCTTCCTTCGCGAGCTGCTGCACCGCTTCGGGTGACATGTCGTAGACGACACACTGATGGCCGGCACGCATCAAGCGCCGCACCATGTTGGCTCCCATCCGTCCCAGACCGATCATTCCAAGCTGCATACGTCACCTCCGTGAGCGCGCTGTCAGGCGGTCGCGCGTGTGGCAACTGTCGCCGATTTCCGGTCGACTGCCGCGAGGAGCTTGTCGAAGGCCTCGGCGAACAGACGTACGCCATCGTCGAGCAACTTGGCCGTTACCTCCTGCATCGAGACACCTGCCTGCGCCAGACCGTCCATCGTCTCCTGCGCCGCCGCCACGTTCTCCGTCAGGCTCTGCCGCAGTTTCCCATGATCGCGGAAGGCGTCGAACGTCGCCGGGGGAATCGTGTTGACGGTATCGGGTCCGACGAGCTCTTCGACGTAGACGACGTCGCGGTAGTTAGGATTCTTCGTGCTGGTGCTCGCCCACAATACGCGCTGGGTCTGCGCCCCCTGGTGCTGCAACTTCTCCCAGCGCGGGCCGCTGAAGATCTTGCCGTAGCGGTCGTAGGTGAGCTTGCCGTTGGCAATGGCCACCTTGCCGAGGAGCCCTTGGAGCCGCTCACGGTCGCTCCCAGTAGCGCTCTTCAGCCGAGCCGAGATCTGGCTATCCACCAACGTATCGATGCGGCTGATGAAGAAACTCGCAACACTGGCGACGTGCCGCACGTCCTTGCCAGCGGCGGCGCGCTTCTCGATGCCGGCGATGAACGCGGCGGCGACGCGCTCGTAGACTTCGCGCGCGAACAGCAACGTCACGTTGATGTTGAGCCCTTCGCTGATGAGCTGCTCGATTGCGGGAATGCCCTCGGGAGTGCCCGGCACCTTGATCATCACGTTCTCGCGGCCGACGGCCGCCCACAACCGGCGCGCCTCGACGAGTGTCTTGCTGGTGTCGTGCGCCAGGTACGGCGACACCTCGAGGCTGACGTACCCGTCACGGCGCTGGGTCGCATCGTACACGGGCCGCAGGAGGTCCGCCGCCGCCTGAATGTCGTGCAGCGCAACATGCTCGTAGCGCGCCGTGGTGTCAGCATGGCGGTCTGGCATCGTCGCGAAGGCGGCGTCATACAGTGTGCTGTCGGCGATGGCCTTCTCGAAGATCGCCGGATTCGAGGTCATGCCGCGCAGCCCGTCGTCGGCGATCAGGCGTCGCAACTCACCGTTCTCAAGTAGATCGCGGCGGATGTAATCCAGCCACACGGACTGTCCGAACTCTTGCAGCCTCTGCAATGGATTCATGTCTTCCTCCGACTCGTGCCGCGTAGACTACCTCATTGCCTTGGCCAGTACATCCCTGCGCGCACCGCTCTTGCAGCGTCACCGGAATCGGCGATAGTGGGCGCCGTGGAGACGTCGCAATGAGCGTGAGCCCACTGGCCGGCAAGCAAGCGCCCGCGTCGCTTCTGGTCAACGTGCCTCGATTGGTGACCGCGTACTACACGGAGCGGCCCGATCCATCGATCCGCGAACAGCGTGTCGCCTTCGGTACGTCCGGGCATCGCGGCTCGGCGTTCAAGACGGCCTTCAACGAGTGGCACATCCTGGCCATCACCGAAGCGATCTGCCGCTACCGCACGCAGCAGACCATCACCGGTCCGCTATTTCTCGGTATGGACACGCACGGGCTCTCCGAGCCGGCCTTTGCCAGCGCCCTCGAAGTGCTCGCCGCCAACGGCGTCGACGTGATGATCGACCGCGACGGCGGCTACACGCCGACGCCGGTGATCTCACACGCCATCCTCGCGTACAACCGCGGCCGGACGAGTGGGTTGGCTGACGGCATCGTCATCACGCCTTCGCATAACCCCCCTGAGGACGGCGGCTTCAAATACAACCCACCGCACGGGGGGCCGGCCGACGCGCAGGTTACCGGTTGGATTGAGGACCAAGCTAACACGCTGCTCGCCGACAATTTGCGCGGCGTCTCGCGCGTCACCTACGCCAAGGCTCGCGGCGCGGTGACGACCCATCGCTACGACTACGTTGACGCTTACGTCGCCGACCTGGCCGCGGTGATCGACATGGACGCGATTCGCGGCGCACGGCTCACCATCGGTGTGGATCCGCTCGGTGGCGCCGGCGTCAGGTACTGGGGCCCGGTGAATGAGCGCTACGGCCTCAACGTCACCGTGGTCAACGACGCCGTGGATCCCACCTTCCGCTTCATGACTGTGGATTGGGACGGCAAGATCCGCATGGACTGCTCGTCTCCGTACGCCATGGCCGGCTTGATCGCGCTGCGCGAGCGCTTCGATATCGCTTTCGCAAACGACACCGATCACGACCGGCACGGCATCGTGACGCGCAGTGCCGGCCTACTCAATCCGAATCATTACCTCGCCGTTGCGATCTCCTACCTGTTCCGCCACCGCAGTGGCTGGCGCGCTGATGCAGCAGTCGGCAAGACCGTGGTGAGTAGCAGCATGATTGACCACGTCACCGCCAAGCTGGGCCGCCGCCTCCTCGAAGTGCCGGTCGGCTTCAAGTGGTTCGTCGATGGCCTGCTCGACGGTACGCTCGGTTTCGGCGGCGAGGAGAGCGCCGGCGCGTCGTTCTTGCGCCGCGATGGCACGGTGTGGACCACCGACAAGGACGGCATCATCCTCGGCCTGCTTGCAGCCGAAATGGTCGCAACGCTGGGCCGTGACCCCGGCGAGCTGTACCGCGAGCTGACGCGCGAGTTCGGTGACCCGGTATACGAGCGCATCGACGCCCCGGCGACGCCGGAGCAGAAGGCGGCCCTCAAGCAACTCTCGCCGCAGCAAGTCCAGGCCTCGGAGCTGGCCGGTGAAAAGATCGAGGCGATGCTCACCTCCGCGCCGGGCAACCACAGCGCGATCGGCGGCTTGAAGGTCATCACCAAGAACGGCTGGTTCGCCGCCCGCCCGTCCGGCACCGAGGACGTGTACAAGATCTACGCGGAGAGTTTCCGCGGCACCGCCCATCTGCGGCGCATTCAGCAGGAGGCGCAGGACCTGATCGGCAAGGTCTGTGCGGCGGGTTGAGTTGTGCGACGCGACAGATTGCGCGATAAGATCCGCGCCGAAAGGGAGGACAATGGTATGAGGTCGACGATCCTTGGAGTGGTGTGCTCCATCCTGGCGATGGGGTGCGCGAGCGCGCAACCGGAGAAGCCTGCCGTTCCCGCCAAACCCGCTGCCACCACCGCGAAGGCTCAAGGAGTGGGTGCCAATGTGCGGCTGACCGAGAAGATGCTCGGAGCCTGGCAGTCCCCGAAGCCGCCGGTGGACGCCCAGAAGGCAACCACCGCAGGCTCTGGCCGCACGAAGGTCAACACCGCCAACGGACCGGACGACACAGATTCGTTCTGGGTCGTAGCCGTCGACATAGATGGCGATGGCACAGTCGAAACGGCGGCGTTTCTGTACGACGACGAGGACAAGGTGCTGTACATCTATGCCAGCCACGAGTTCCCCTGCAAAGGCGGCGGCACCAGTGCCGGTGAGATGCTCATCGCCGTCAACGCGAAGGGCAACGCGCGGAAGAAGCCGCCAGGATCAGGATGGTACGTCGTAGCGCTCAATGCAGGTGAATGCGGCGCTAAGGCCGAGGGCCTGTACGGCTGTCACTTCGACGAGAAGGGCAAGGCCACCAACTGCGGCAGCGCGACGCTAGACGAGAAGAACGACGAGCTCATCGTGACCGCCGTCGAGTAGGAGGAGGTTCCGGCCGGCGAAACATCGGCCGCACTCAGCGCGTTCAAGCGCAGTGCGTTGACAGCGTGTCGAGGGGGTATATACCCGAAACTAGACTACCGCTCGAAGGGAGGACTCACCGGATGACAAGACCAGCAGTTCGTGGAGCCTGGTGGCGCGCACTCGCGCTCCCGGGGATGGGACTGGCGCTCGTGGCCGTGACGGCTGCGGCGGCAGACGCAGGATCGTGGGACGACGTTGCCAAGGGTGCCGTCAAGGATGCGGTGGCACCGGCTGCGGCTCAGCCCGCAGCCGACGCTCCGGCAGCGGCTGCACCTGCCGCCGACGCTCCGGCAGGTGGGATGATGGGCGCGGCGAAAGTCGGAGCCGGCACAGCGGCGAACGCCGCGGCCGCAGGCGCCGGCATGAAGGACGCCGCAACCAAGGGAGGCTCTGCTGCCGTAGGCGCGGCACTCAAGGGAGATGCGCCACCGGCACCAGCCGCTGCTCCCGCTGGCGCGGACGACACGGGCGACGAGCCCGAGGAGTGAGCGCAGCGCCGGCCGCACGTCGAGGACGATGGGCGGTCGGCGCCACCCTCCACGCCGGCAGTGCTTCCGGCCGCTTCTAGTCTGTCGGACTTGGCAGCCCGCAGCGACCCAACGGGAGCGGGCCATAGAAATGGCGCTGGCCGCAGGCCCTAGTCGAAGCGCATCAGCTTCCGCCCAACAGCTGAGTATCAACCGCAAGCACGGCATCCAACGTCGAGACGTAGACACGCCGGCCGTCCGGCGTCACCACGACGTCACGCACGTCGTTGGCCACTTTGACCGTCGCCTGCACAGCGTTCGTGGTGCTATCGATCACGGTGATGGTACCGGTGGGCTGACTCGCCACGAAGATGCGCTTGCCGTCCCGCGACACCGCCAACCCGGTCGGCTCAACCGGCACAGGCACGGTTGCCGTCACGTCGCCGCTTACGAGATCGACGACCGACACGCTGGGGTCGCCCAGGTTTGTCGTGTAGGCCCGCGCTCCATCCGGCGACAGCGCGATGCGATACGGCTTGGACCCGACGGTGATCGATGTCGTGACCAACCGCGACCCAGCGTCCAAGACTTCGATAGTGCCGGTCGCGCAAAAGTTCTTGCAGCCGGCCACGTACACGGTGCGCCCGTTGGGTGCGACCGCAACATCGACCGGCTGCATGTCCATCATCAAACTATCCGTCTGCGGCTTGAGAGTGTCGACGACGGCGAGCACCTGGTTTGCGGTGTTCGCCACGTAAGCGGTAGTGCCCTCGGGCGACAGTGCAATGCGTCCGAAGCCGCCGCGGAAGCGATCGGCGAACAGCTCGATCGGAGGACTCGCTGCGTCCGTGGTTGTATCGATCACCGCGAGCTGTACGGAGAACAGGTTCGTGATAAACGCGCGGCCACCGTTCGGTGTCAGGGCCAGGCCAGCCGGGTACGGTTCGATGTCGACTGTCGAGACAACGGTGTTAGTTGTCGTTCTGATGACCGACAGCTTTGAATTGGCGGCAGCGTAGACGGTCGATCCGTCCGGGGAAACCGCCAGCAGCGTCGGTCCTTCACCCACCGGAATCGAGGCGA